>JAFUAK010000206.1 GCA_017460765.1 Prevotella sp.
GTCCGCGAAATCGCAGAGTGCTTCAATATCGAGGATGAACAGATCCTTGATATGCTTGTGAATCGGTCGGACAAACTCTCTCATTTTATTGAAATCTATCAATTAAAAATGGCAAATTAGGAACTTGCGAAACTTGAATTACTTTATTGATTCACTTCCGTGTTATAGCCCAAGGTCAGACGAGTGTTCGTCTGCTGGTCTACGTGATGTTCCTTGATCACGAACTCGCTTACCATCTCGAACGGCATCAGCCATTCGCGGATAAAGTGGCGCAGCGGCTCCACCTGTTGATCCAGTTCCCTGAACGCCTCCGGTGTCAGTCCCGGCATCAGCAGTTCGAACCTGATGCGCGGCACCCAGTAACGGGAACTGTCGACGGCGCTGTAGCGCCCCGTCTCTATCCTGACCTCACAATGCAGGAGGGCCGACAGCAGATTGGCCACGAAACCGAAGTCGCCGCGCTTCTTACTGACGAAGGGCAGGATGACAGCCGCCTGTCTGACCAGTTCGTTCGGTTCCTGCTCCAGGTCGAAATCGAAATAGGTGCGCAGCACATAGTCCAGCCTATCCTGCAGCATCTCCGCCGCCACATGCTCCACATAGACGCTGCGGCGGAACGTAAAGGAGTCCAGCGGCATGAACGCCTCTTTCAGCAATCGGATGCGACGCTTCATCTCCTTGTACTTCTCACCGGCATCCTCACCCTTTAGGTCTTCCGCCTCTGTGATCATACCCGGCGGCAACAGACTCAGGAAGCCGTCACGCGACGTCAGGACCTCCATCTTCTCATTGTCTATAGACAACAAGTCATAGTTATAGTTGCGGTAGAACGTACCCTCCCCTCTGGCTATCCATTTCGACCAGTCATCGGGATAGAGGTAGTTCAGCAGCAACTCTGCCCTGATCTGTGGTATATTGTTCTTTTCAATCATCTTTCCTTCATTTCAAGATAAAAGTCCTTCCCATCGGCCTCCACATGCAGCACGTCATGTCTGGGGATACCCAACTGATCCAGCGTCAGTTCCGGATAGGGAAATGTCCGGTCGATCCGGCGGTACTCGTGCTGGTACAGGCCACTTAAAGGTACGCCCCTCAGGCGGGCATCCTGCTCTACGAAGGTCTCCACCTCCCTACCCGGCAGCATCACGGTGGTACGTTGGTCGTTGGCACGTTCCGACACATAGTCGACATAGCAATCGTTGGTCAGATGGAACGCCACGTCATCCGCTCCCAGTTCCCCGACAAGTTGTGCCAGTGCCTCCTTCACCGTCGTCTGAACGGTAAGTGACGTATGGCCTATCGGCTCCCAGCGGTCATGCTCCGGGCAGTCTTCGTCGTAGGCAGTGAAGTCGGCGACACGGACTGAGAGGTGCTCCCCGTCGTAATAGAACATCCTGCCACAGAGTGAGGTCAGACTGCCGACCTCCAGTTCCTCCGGATGCAGCAGTTTCAGTGCCTCCTGCACCTGTACCGCCCCGATGACTGAGGCGACAATCGAGGTGGTAGGGGCTGATCCTGCCTGCTCCTGCCGACGGATGATGCCCGAACAGGGCATGCGCCGTGCCAGGTCCTTCAGTCCCTCTGGACCAAGGCTGCAGGCATAGCAGTTCTTTCCCGGCACGAAGACCCGGGCCGTTCCTTCCAGTCCGTCGATACCGCCATCCACCCAGGGCTTCCCGGCCCTCATACAGAGGCGGTTGATGACGAAGCGTGCCCAACGGCTGTCCACACAGCCTATCACGACATCCATCTGTCGTACCAGCCCTAGCCCTACATCGTAGGTGATGTCACCACAGACGGTCTCCACCTGCACGTCGGGATTCAGGGCTTTCAGTCGTTCTGCCACCACATCTACCTTCCGCCGGTGAGTGGTGGCATCAGTTTTCGTGAAAAGCACGGAGCGTGTCAGGTTACCCATCTCCACCACGTCGAAATCCACGGCTATAATATGTTGTACGCCCATCAGCACCAGATTCTTCAGCACCTCGTTTCCCAAGGCACCGCAACCGACCACCATGATGTGGGCAGCAGCAATCCGGTCCTGACTGAGACTACTCTTCATGCTCTCCAAACTCCTCGCTATCCATCCTCAAGCCGAAGCCTTTGTCCTCGCCCCTGGCTGCTGCCTTCTCAGCCTCCGCATCAGCCTTCGCCTTCTGTTCAGCCAGCCACTTCTGATAGGCTTCCTCAATCTCCTTTTCCTTGTTGGTGCGGTAGTTGGTTGCCATATCGTTAATCTGGTTGAAGGCGCTCTCCAACTTGTCCTTTGCCTCATTCATCTCATCGTCGGTCATACCAGCCAACTTCGGGGTCAGTTTCACCTTGTAGGCCTCATGGGTCTTGTCGAGTTGCACCTTGCAGCCGTCATAGAGCACACCGACGGTATCCATCAGGAAGTCGTGACGCTCCTTATTAACCTCCGGCATCCGACAGAGCAGGTGCTGCTCTTCCTCGTTCTGGAAGTCAAGCCTGTTATTCTCATCGGCCTTGATAATCTCCTGTTTGAATTCTGGATGCGTCTGCATCACGCCCTTGCAGATAGGGAACATGAGGTCGTTCTCGTTAGGCACAATTTCAAAGGTGTAGTCGTCTGCCAGCATGGCATTGGCCACATCCTCAATATTATGATCCTCTCCTTCATCGTCGGTGATGGTTAATGAAAGGAGTGCCATAGGCTCGGCCTTAATGCAGAGGTTCATGAAGTTATAGTACATGAGCGTGGCATAGCCGTCCAACTTCGTTTTCATCTCGTCAACGAGTACTTCGATAGATTTTCTCATATTCTCTATATTTTTATTTTTTCTTTCTTAAAGTCATCATCACATCCACCATGTCGTTGCCCAGGATGAGCACCTTCTGTTCTGTGGGCTTGTACATCGCCTGTTCCAACCGCACCCTGTAGGTCTTTCCTGCAGGCAGTTCCTCTACGATGCAGGGTGTCTTCCCCATCAGACTGTCGTTGACATACACATCAGCCCCCATCACATTACTGTGGACATTCAGGAATCCGAAGTCCACCTGTGGGGCACCGATATTGATCTCCTTGGGGAACTCGTCGGTTATCCAGAGATGGCGGGTGGCAGACTCCTGTCCGTCTTTCCGGGTGTTGATGATGTAGTATCCTTCTTCGAGTTCACCCTCCCAAGAGCCATTGCCCACCGGCTCTCTGTTGAGCCAGATCTCGGTATCACCGTCTGGGGCCTTGATGGCTACAGGGGCCTTGATCCGCGTCGTCTGTGCCGTAAAGACGGTGCTGTCTGCAACTGTCTGCGAGGTTGTATCAGGCTCTATCGAGACAAGCCTTGTCTGCGGTTTCCAAGGTTTTTGTCGCAAGTCGGAGGCAGTCAGTTCCACCACCTTTTTCTCAGCCGCTCCGATGGCGACAGGCGCATCGTAGTAGCAAAGTGAGTCGATGAATACCGACAGGCGATAACTGCCTGCTGACAGATGGCTGCTGACAGCCTCTCGCCGCCCTATCGGCCGGTTGTCCAAGAAGATCCGACAGGCCTCGAAAGGGGTCTTCACCGTCAAATATGAGTAGACGGGCTGCAAATTCACCGGCAGCACCAACTTCTCGATATCGGTCAGTTCCAAGGTGTCCTCTACGGACTCATAGAACGGTGACTCTACCATATAGGGATGCTTGCCTATGGGCAGGTAATACTGTGCCTTGCCGTCCCTGATCCGTGTCAGCAGGCTATCGTCAACATGGATGATCGCATCACGGGGCGATACCTGGAACACCACCCACTGCTTCTGCAACTTGTATTCCTTATCTGGATTATAGGTGCGTAGATAGGCATGGTAGATCTTCTTCTTGCGCAGACCTTTGTCGGGTGCCCGCCATGTCAGTTGTCCGTAGTTGGCATGAGTGATGGTGAGGAATTGTGTCTTATTGGGCACCTTCAGCGTCAGCAGTCCTTCTCCTTCCTCGGCCTCAATATCAGTCTGGCCGTCGGCCTTGAACGTAAAGCCCGTCTCGCCTGTGGTCAGCAGGAGTGTGGCCTGCTTCTTGTCCTTCTTCATCTTCTGTAGACCAAGCATGGAATCCTTCTGACGGGCAAAGCCCTCTATGCTCATGTCCTGTGCCGCCATCGGCAGCACCGTCATGAGCATCATCCATGCTATGGTCAACTTCCTACCCATCACACTTCACGCTCTATTTCCCTTGCGTCATCATGCTGCCACTGGGATTGGTAATCGAGATATTGCCTCCCCAGGCACACATGCATTTGGCATTATTAATCAAGGCCGGCATGTTCATCACCTTCACCTGTCCCGGCGGGGCCCACGGAGCCGTGATAACCGGCACACAGGGCATCGGCGTGAGAACACCCATGGCAGCGGAGGTTGCAGCCGCTACCTGTGGGTTGGCCATCGACTGGCACATGCCGAAGGGCATGATATTCGTCATCGGTGCAAAGTCCATGACGGTGGCCATCAGCATATTGCCACACTTCGGCCGCAGCGGCACCGTCACCATCAGTGACGAAGGTGCCATTCCAAAGGAACACTGGAGCATTGCTCCCATACATACAAAATTTCCCATATACCTTATTATATTATATATACTAAAACAATGTCTTTGAAAGTCTCACACTCAACTGGGGGTATACCTTCAGTGCCTTCACCACATCCATGTATTTGCCCCCCGTGCCAGGGATATTCTTCACGTCATCCGTCAGGTTGGTACCGTCGTGGACGATCATGTCAGGACTGCCGCCCCAGAACAGGGCTCCGCAGTCAAAGGATATCTTCCAGTCGGTACGCTTTTTCAGTAGCCGTCCACCATAGCCAAATCCGACGTAAGGCTTGAAACGGCTGGTCTTGCCCTCCATCCGTATTTCGTCATTGGCATCGGGCATCATCTGATAAGCACCGCCCTTGTCGTATTCACCCGTCTGGATATATATCTTGCCATAGGTCCTGATCTCGTCGGTGGGATCTGCCCCGTCGTACATCTGGTTATAGCGCCCGATACACGTCAGAGTGGCTGATGAACTCCCGGTATTCTTTACGTCGATGACGCGCGACAGTCCCCAGTAGAGTCCTGCCGTGAAATGCCAGTTCTTTTTCTCAAACGGGAAGCAGTCGATCATGATCTTCACATTCTGCATGGTCAGTTTGCCAATCAGGTCTACCTGCTCCTTCATATCATAGCCCGTGCTGGTCCACATACGGTTGGCCACACGGTCGAATGGAGTCTCCACCCGAAAGCCATTGGCATCATACTGAGGTGCCGTCTGTCCGCCTACCACGACCTTGTTGTGGAAAGTCTTCCTAAAAGGAGGCATATAGTCATAACCCGCCCGCAACTGGAGAAACTCACACAGCGGTGTGGCCAGATCGATGCCAATACCTGTGGTGCCGACAGAAACGGAAACGTCCAGATGCTGAAAGGTATTGCCCGGATGCCAATAGTCATAAGACACAGGTGTCTTCTGCTTCTTCACAGGACCCTGTGCAGGAATGTATTGTGCATCGGCATTACAGACCATGCCAGCCAGTACGAGAGATATGAACCACTTCTTCATCATTGTATCGTCTTAACCTTGACCACCACCTTCTGCATCTGCCTCAACGACCTTTGGTTTCGGTGCATCCTCCTCCTTCAGTTTGGCACTGAGTTTGGCCGACGAGGGCGCACCAGGCACAGCCACGCCGTCGCTGATGTTCGTACTCTTGAAGGAACTCTTCGCCTCCACATTGTCAGCCGTTAGTTTCGTCATCGTGGCATCGGCTTTGAAGTCGGTCTTACCGTTCACCGTATTGTCGCCATAGAACTCTGCCTTCGAGCCGCTGATGGCGATACTGCCGCCGTCGAGTTGTACCACGGCCTTAGCCTCGCCCTGCTGCATCTCAGCGGTTGTCGTGCCGTAGATGCCAGTCTTATCAGAGGATATCTGAAGCGTCTTGCTGGTATTGTCCTTGTCGGTGCGACCCACGAACATATTCTCTGCTACGAGCACCATATTGCCACCCGTTGCAAGGTTCTTGTCCGCCCCCTTGTCATCGGTATCCATCGACTTGATGAAGACATTCTTGCCGTTTACGCTCACCTGTCCAAGGGCCTTGCCTTCCTTATCGGCCGAAGAAACGGTGATGTCTTCCGCCTTTACGGTTATGCTACCTGTGCCAGTTCCATCCTTGTCAATTGCTTTCAGGATCATATCATTAGCCAACAGTTCCATTGAGCCGGTAGCATTGCCATCCTTATCAAAGGCTGACATATTCGTATTCTCTGCCATCAATGATAAACTACCCGTCGTGTTTCCTTCTGTGTCCATCGACCTGAAGCCGATACTTTCTGCACGTACAGAGAAAGAACCTTCTGCCGTCTGCTGCTTCTCTTCATCAAGACCATCCTTTCTGGTATAGTCTACAGCCTCAAAAGAAATATTCTTTGACAACACATGGACAGAACCATCGGCAGGAAATTCGCCATTATCAATATCACCATCCGTCAGTGCCGGGTTAGAAGTATTGATATCAATATCCTTTGTGTGGATGGTCACATGGCTATCGTCAATCAAAGAACCGTCTTCCTTCAAAGTCGTTATATCAAGTTTGCCGGTCTGTATTTCTATCATTGCCTCCGGGTTAGTGCGCACATTACCATCAGCATCAAAAGAGCCCATTCCGATAATTTCGCCATGAAGCAGCAGTTGGGAATACGTTGTTGCATCCTTAAAGGTCGAACTGGCACTATCCACTTTCTTCTGTTCATTTTTCAGTGCCGTAATGCGACGGTTCGTCTCTGCCAATGACGACAGCGTGCGGATGCTACTCTCTATTGCATTTTGCAAGGCTGCTGTCAACTGTTCAAAGTTCTCCTGCGACTCATCCAAGTCCAAGACATTGGTGCGAGCCGCCATGACGCTGTCGTCCATAGACTCATGATCTTCCAGCAAGTCCTCTATATCCGACATCAAAGACTTCACTGAGGATATTTTGCTGTTTGCTTCGGATGTCAGGGTCGACTTCATCGCATTTAGATCAGTCAGTTTGTTTGAGATATCATCACTGCGCAACTCAGATGACTGTGCCGCCTCAATCTCAATGTTGGCATCCGCATGAATACGAACACCCGTACCACCAACAGGTTGTGGCGCACGGGAGAAATAGCCCTCCGACTCATTACTCTGGATAATGATGTTCTTGGCCTGGCTGATGATGGTGGAGTTGTTCAGTACTGCCTCCTGCACACCATCAGCACCTGGGTCTACAGCCAGTTGCGAGATGGAGGCTGCACGCGTCTGTACTGTGCCGCCCTCGCCGGAACCTTCCAAACTGACGGAGCCGCCACGAATAACCACGGCACCAGTATCAGCATATAACATACCGTTCATGTCGACATTGCCTATCACGATCTCCGGCGCAGAGAGAACGATGCGTTGGTCATCGTGTATATACTTTCCCTGAGACAGACCCTTGAATATGTCTGCCTTCAGTTTCTGGATTTCCGCCTTCTGCTTACGGATCTCTGCCAAGTCTTCTGAAACACTGGCCTTCAAGTCGTCAAGCGCAGTCTTCCAATCTGAAAATATCGTATCCATTATTTTATTCCATTTAAAAACAACTTGATTTCAGGCAAATATTTCGTGGTAGTCTGCTCCACGTTATTTGCATCTAATATACCTCCATCCTTGAAATACACCGTCTTGAGCGCATTGTCGGAGAAGAGTATCCTGCCTTTAGTTGCCGGACTCCATTGATAATGTTCCTCCAGTTCTGAAAGGGGTTTCATGAACTTCTCATTGAAATGATCTTTCCAATATTGATTATGCTTGCCTTTTACACTATTGGCAAGTGATACTTCCGCCTCCGTTTTTTCAATATTGTCCACAAATTTTTTCCAGGCATTGTCATCCCCCATTTCACGGCCTGCTATAGTTCCTTTTATTTTGAATATATCTCTAACAGACTGTATAATATCATATGCCACCATCCGCTTGAATTTCTTTATTTCTTCAACGTAATCACTGTTGATTTGTTGCACATTCTTATCATAACTTACGTCTTTCGCACTTTGGCGAGACGTAGTTAAATTAAAGTAATCATTACTATTTGTTACAGAATTAACAATAATATTCTTATAGCAAGTATTCTCATCTATGCCATTAAAGAAATTCTCCCATGATACGGCAGCCTTTTTCAATTCCGTCATTGCTTGTAGCAAGTTGGTCGTAACTTCTTTAATTTTGTTAATCTTTATTAATCTTTCGCGTATTTCTTTATTTCTCAAGTCATTGTTTGTTTCCCATGTTCTCAGTCTTTCAGCGAACCCTCTAACATAACTCTCCCACAAAGTTTCATGGTTATCACCTGCAAATTCTGCATCGTCTTCATTTTTTGGTTCTTCGGTAAACCTTGCTAATGGTTGTTTTTCCTGAAGCCACTGGGTAAAGTTTAAATCAGCATCTACAATCTGCAAGGTGCTAACATCTGCTACATTAGTATCTACTTTTCTTTTTATTGTTTCAAAGGTAATAATCTTCTCATCCCTGTTAAGTTCTGTTGCCCTGGTAGAGATTTTTTTATAGGCCTCAAGTTTACGTGCCATATCGTTGAATTTTGCTATGAAAGTAGCAACAACAGTCTTATACCTTCCCAGTATATTGATGGACTCATGTAACTTTGGGTTGAATTCCCTAAAGACTGTTTCCATATTTGTGGTATCAACAACGGTCTTGTTCTTCCTTTTTGTTCCATAAGGATTCTTACCGGGGATTTCTGTTAAGCCCCGGCCAGCCTCTAACTGCAGGAACGTAAGCGATTTTATCTTCGTGACTCCACCAACAGGGCGGATAATGACTTCGAGAACGGTTCTGAAGAAAGTAAGGTCAAGACATTTGTCCAAGGTTTCTTTGAAGAAAGTATCCCGGAAGGCTCTGCCAAAGCGCTGCCAAGCCTTTTGCACGGCTTCTCCAGCACTTGCACTTTTCGCCTTCTTGTCTTTAAGATTGAGGCCCGACATAATGGTTACATTGTTGTTTGCCATGATGCTGACATTTTTTCCTATCAACTTAATGTCACCATTTGGCGCTGCCAATGTGATGCCAGTGAAAGCACTGATAGCCACATCTCCCATTGGTGAGGCAATAGAGACGATGCGTCCATCGGACGATCCCATAATCCTATAGAGACCATAGCGGTCAGTAATGGTGAAACCACCCGTGAGGTCAACGGCGGCCTGATGTCCTGTACTGTCGGTCATACCATGCGCTATCCATTCCGATGGGAACAGATTCTGCATTGTTGTCCATGCCGGAAGCCATCCTGTAAAGAATGTGGACTCATTCACAGGGTCATTGAATGTCAGCGAGTGTCCATTCTTTGACATGATACCTCGGTCTGGCAGCGCACCCCATTTCTGTTTGCAATAGCCTGACTGCATGAAGCCCACCACGTAGGGACGATCGATATTACCTTCCTCATAGTTCACGATGGCTTCGTCATTAGGATTGGGCTTGAAGTTCACACCACCTCCGTTGGTGTTCATCGGTGTGGCAATACGTATCCAAGGCGACGGATCGCTTCCTGGAGACTGCCAAGGATAAACGATACGCGTACGTCCCAGTCTGTCCGGATCCATCACGCCTGTAAGGGACACAAAGGCGACCTGCGGGCTTGCCTTTCTAATCTCTTTGCCAGGCAACAGTGGAGGTATGGCAACCTTCATTTCCCCTAAATTGAGCAAGGGTATTGCTTTTATCTTCAAACTATGTTCAGCATTGATAAATGAACCTTCAACTTTGACAACCACATAGTCTTGTCCTGCCAAACGTATTTTATCACCCAACTTCAAAGTAGAATAAGAGGTGCCGAAATCAATCCAAACTGCCGGTCTGCGAGAAATTTCCCTTTTTGCGGCCTTGATACTGGTATAGAACAGATTATTGAGATTATCTATCGCTTCATCAGAATCACCCTTAATAGAATCAAGTATTTCTTTCAACTTCGGGTCAGTCTCCAAAAATTGTAGTCTGGCGGTGAGTTCTGGCAGGCCATCGACTGACGAAAACTGGGCGATGGTATCGCCTGAGCGCTGTTCAGTTCCATAATTCTTATAGTCATTTGCCGTATTACAGAGCGTATTCAGTTTTACAGCCATGTTTCGCATATTCCATGCACCAAGACTAAATGAAATAATCAGATTCGCCAGTATATCCGAAACAGATTTCCCCGCCAAGGCTTTGAGCACAATCGGCATGATGATCTGTTTTTCCCAATGCTGATGGTAGAGTCCGCCCCAGGAGGTAAAGCCGTCCTTTTCGACGGTGGCCAGATATTCATCTGCAGGGACGGGATTACTATTATACAGAGCAGGCTCTGTCATGCCAGTCTTTGAACCGTCATCAGCACGGTGTATATAGGAATAGTAGGCATCCTTCACGTCGACGGGATGCTCCACATCTTCCTCGTAATAGTAACTTAAAAGTCCCTGCTTTCCATCAGAAAAGTCGCGTATGTTAGTGACTTCGTCCTTTTCTGCTCCCTCCTTTTTCTTGTCTATATAGTAATTGTCTGTCGTCATTTCCATACCCAGACACAAGTAGCCGTCCTCGAAATAGAGGAACTCACCGAAGCGGTTAGCGATACGCACCAGGAAATCGTAGAAACTCTCATCGTATTGCACCACATAGGGTACAATCAACTCTACATCTTTGTAAACCGGTTTTCCATTTTCATACACAGGTTTGTTATTATTGTCCAGCACGACTCTCTTGCCCCCGATAATCTGCAGTTTCTTCTTCGTGGGAATAGTAGCATCCTCACCTTGCAAATTCTTGTATTTAAATTCTTTTATCGATTCGTCAAAGATGTACGATGAGAGTTTTCGGGCTGTGAATGCCTTGCTGTATTTGTCCATAGTGAGCAGTTTGTCCAGACTGCAGATGGTCAGTTCCACTTCCACGGGTTTACCGATAGACTTGAATATAGGCTTCATGTGATAGACGAAATAGTTCGTCGCTACCGTAGTGCTACCATAATACAACTCAACAAGGTTTCCCAGGAACATGCCTTTCAGATCATCATAAGATGCACTCCCCAAGTTATTTGTAGACGAGTCGACTCCGACAGTCACCTTAACCTGCAAGTCGCAAGGGTTGTATATCTCCTTCGTGTATTTCAGATACGTATAGGTTACTTCAAACTTTGCAACCTTTGTACTTGTCGAATTTCCATCTTCGACAACTTTCTCCACCTTGAAGACTGCGGCCGTAGAGTTATCAAAAGAACTGTTATTGCCTATTTTTAATTTGTATGCCATGATTCTTCCCTTTCCGATTAATGAACACGATTGATTTCCAACACTCTGTCGAAGTCACGCCCCTTATAGACAATTTTCGTCACCAGCAACTTCACATGGATGAGCATCTGCTCCGAGAGATCCCCTTCGGGCGCAGAGTCGTAATTGTCCTCCACGTCCACTACATGGCCCATCACTACCAGTGCATCATCGAAGGCAGAGAGCCGCCCCACCTGACTGTAGGTAGCATTAAACAGGAAGGAATAAGCCTGCGGATGGTCCTCCGTCAGCAGCCGATAGTACACCCTGCTATCTTCAGGCGCAGTCAACTTGACGGTATAGTTGAGGATCGTGGTCAGGTGCTGACCATACGGCATGCCGGCCTTGTCACGGTTACGCTCCACACGGTAGTCAAAGTGCTGAACGGTGAAGCAAAGGTCTTTCGTGACGTTCAGTTTGCCATCCTCCAGATTCCCCAGAAAGAGGGCGGCCTTGAGGGCATTTGAGTATATTGTTGCCATAATCGTGATGTATGAGGATTAACGGTTACCGAGAAGGTTGTTGAACGCCTGCCCGTTGACGGTGATGGTCTCTGCCGTAAGAGCCAGGCGGACATAGCGGCGACGGGTACCATAGATGTCGTATACCTCGCCGATGGAATAGCAGTAGGCCTCTTCGAAGAACAGTTCTTTCTCCGACACGAAGTTGCCGTCGGCAACTGCCGTGAGGTCAAAGACCACCCTGCCCGTACGGGGCTCGCCGGAGATATACCACTCATAGAGACTCAGGTTCTCCCTGCCAGGGGCAACTACGGTCAGTTCCACCCGCTCGCATCGAGGATCGGTCTCGGGATGGAAGTGATTGTATTGCCGTGTGAAATGACAATGGCAGTCCTCTACCAGATATTGTTCCGGGTATACTTTAGCGTCGTTGTCACCAAACTGTAAGCGTGCTGTTAGGGCCATAGGGTTACTGTTTTAAGGAGGTTTATATTAACACGGGAAATCAATTGACCCAGCCATTGAAGGCTGAATCAATTGATTGTTGAGGGGGGAATATGGAACGATTACTTCCAAGGATTGTTGTACTCTACCGGACCGTTCTTCAGGGTCTGGCATACCACCTCGATCTCCTCGTAGTGCTGCTGACCGTCTTCCCATTTCTCGATGTAGTGGATGCAGTAACAGCCAGTGCCTTCGAGTGACTTCATAGCAGCACCGTCGACCGTGCTGATGAAGTTGACCTTCATGTCACGGGGATCATTGGGAGAGAGCATCCACTGCAGCAACTGGTTGTTGCCGTCGTTCATGGCCTTCACGCGGATGGTGACCTTACCGCCACGGGGGATACCAGAGATCTGGCCCTCTACGTCGGTGGCCTGATTGAACTTGTAATCAACCATCATTACTTCACGAACTTCAAAATCCTGTACTTCTAACTGTACCGGGGTTACATTTTCTGCCATATTCGTAATTTCTTTAAATTCTTACTCTTAGTTCTTAACTCTTAACTTGCGAAGCATCAAGCCCAATCGTTCTCATAAACGACGTTTCCGAACTCTATCTTCTTGCAGGTGATGACGATCTCCTCGAAATGACCCATCTTGTCCTCCCACTTCTCCTCGAAGTCAACGCAGTAGCCGTTGGTGAAGACAATCTTCTTCATCTCCTTGCCGGTCTTAGTCTCGTTGAAAGTGATCGTACCGTTCTTCGGCAGGTTACGCTCAGTCATCCATGCCAACAGGTCGGGTGTACCGTCGTTCAGAGCCTTCACGCGGACGGTGATTTTACCGCCACGGGGGATACCGGCCATCTGGCCCTCTACGTCTGTAGCCTGGTCGAACTCGTAAGTTACCATCAGGACTTCTCGCTCCTTGTAACCGTCAATCTCGATTTTTACTGGTGTCTTAGCCATAATTGTCTAAATTTTAAGTTATTAATAATGTTTATCGTTTTGTTATGCCATTGCAGCCTCCTTGTCCTTCTTGTCGGCAGCCACCTTGATCACGAAGTTCTTGGCAGCATAGAACGGCGTCAGCGTGATGTCACAAGTGATACGCTTGGTGACAGGATCCTGGCGAGGCTCACCGATCTCGTAGTTCTGGAACAGGTTGCCATAACCCTTGTACTGGTTCAGGAACTCCTGGATCTTGGCCTTCAGGTTCTTCGGGCTGTTGTACGGATCCCAGTTCTCGAGAGCCACCTCGTGTACGAAGTTCATCAGCACCTTCTTCACCCAGTCGAATACACGGACGATAGGATACTCCTTCATGGCATCGAGATCACCGTTGTAGAGCGTGGTATTGTTGAATGCCATCACACGACCCTCAGAGTAAACCATCGGGATCACCTGGTTGTCCATCAGGGCGGCAATCTCCGACTTCAGGAGGTCGCTCTTCACGCCCTTCACGCCGTCGAGCGTACCATACTTCTTACCACCGGCACCCTGGGCCATGTTGGCGGTCTCGTCGTAGAGTTTACCGCAGAGGGCTGCTGACGGAGCGATATAGAAGGCCTTGGCATCCTCCTCGTCGGAAGACATCTTCTCTGCCTCACGGCCAACAATCCAGTTGGCGGTCATTACTACGTTCATGAGTTCCTGGTCGCTGTCGCGATAGCCTTCGGTGTTGGCCTGCAGGTCGTCGAACGAATACTCATCGGCATGGTCGGTAATAAGCATCACCTTGTACTTGAAGGCCATCTTGGCCCAGCGCAGGAGGTCCACCTTGTCGTTGAACACGCCCCCAGGGACGCAGACGAGGCTGTAGGCATCCTTCAGGCTCAGACGGTCGAAACCGTTGCGCAGGATGTTCTCCACCTCCTCTGAGAAACCGGAGTCGGCATCGGCGATGTCTTCCTTCAGCACGTTGATGATACGGAGGTTCTTCACCTTGTCGGAACCACAGGTCTTGAAGAAGGAGTCGAGTTCACGATAGGAACGCTCCAGGTTCTGGGTGGCATAGAGGGCATCGGTGATACCCTGCTTCAGTACGTTCGTATACTTCTCCTCGTCCTGTTTGCAGGCATCGGCATAACCTGTAGCACTGTCGATACTGTCGTCGTTGAGCAGTTCGAGCCATCTTGAAATCTCCTTGACCAGGCCCTCGCGCTTCTCCTTGAAACGCTTGTCGGTCAGGAATACCTGCTTGGCTGCCTTACGGGCAGGGTTCATATTGTCGGCATCGGGCATGAAGCCACGGATGGCGTTGAAACCGCCAAACTTCGACAACAGTTTGCTGACATCTTTCTGTCCTTCTTTCTCTTGAAGTTGACTGGCAGCCTGACCGGCGGCCTGTGCTTTCTGCATTTCTACATCTGCCATAATATTGTCTTTTTTACTTTTTTACCTTTTTACTTTTTCACCTTTTCACTTTTACTCTGCTGCTTTCAACTCGTCGAGCATGGACTGCAGCACCTCTTTCAGTTCCTCACGGCTGCCGGCCTCCTTCAGGATGTCGCGCAACTTGCGGTTCTGCTCGATGCTCTTGCGAATCTTCACGTTGGTGTCGATCTTCTCCTTGGTGCCGGAGAGGAACGGGCTGTTCTGCACCAGACGGCCCTTACCGCCCTGTGCCTCGAAGTCGCGGAGTTCACCGAAATGCAGTGTCTCATCCACTGAACCACCTTCCTCGTCGGTGAAGGTCACCTCTACCTTCGGCTTGAAGTGCTCAAATGCATCGTTGATGTTCTCGATGTCCTCAACGAACTCCGGATTGCCGGCATCGACATCGCTGGTGTACTGATCGATCATCAGGGTCTTGTTCTGGTCGATCAAACTGACTTTCGCACTGCTCTCCTCATCGGGAGCCATCGAAATGAAATTCTCTTTCATTGCCATAGTTGTAATGATTTTAAAAGATTAATAATA
>JAFUAK010000207.1 GCA_017460765.1 Prevotella sp.
AGTACCCAGAGCCGGGGTCGAACCGGCACGGGTTGCCCCACTGGTGTTTGAGACCAGCGCGTCTACCGATTCCGCCATCTGGGCATGTCATTGCCGCTGATTCTCTAACAAAAGCGGGTGCAAAGATAATACAAAAAAATGAAATGCCAAAGGTTTTTGATAAAAAACTTAAAAATACTTGCGCATATCGTGGATTTTGCTTATCTTCGCACACAGATAATTGGACTAACGACTTATCCATGGAAATAACAGAGAAAAACAATTTCTGCGTGATACTCGCAGGAGGTCTCGGCAGAAGGCTGTGGCCTACCAGCAGGAATGAATATCCTAAGCAGTTTATCGACTTCTTCGGTACGGGGAGGACTATGTTGCAGACTACTTTCGACCGATTCGTGAAGATACTGCCCAAGGAGAATATCTATATATGTTCGTGTAAGGAGTACCTGCACCTGGTGAAGGAACAACTGCCCGGACTGCCTGAGGAAAATATCATGCTGGAGCCGATCCACAGGAATACGGCCCCCAGTGTGGCCTGGGCAAACATGCGCATTCTGCAGCGCAATCCCGATGCCAATATCATCGTGACGCCGTCGGATCAGTTGGTCATCAACGAGGCTTCGTTCTATCACAGCATCAGCGTGGGTATCGGTTATGTGTCAGAGAACAATGTGCTGCTGGCAATGGGCGTGAAGCCCACCAGGCCGGAGCCGGGCTATGGCTATATCCAGTTGGGCGACCTGAGTTGTAAGCCGGAAGTGTATAAGGTGAAGTCGTTTACGGAGAAGCCCGAGCGCGAGTTTGCCAAGATGTTCATGGAGAGCGGCGAGTTTTACTGGAACACGGGTATCTTCATCTCCAATGCCCGTCATCTGATCAAGACGTTTGAGGGTATCTTTCCCACCGTGTTGCGCAACCTGAGGCATGAGCATCCGAACTACAGTTATGAAAAGGAACTGGAGTATGTGGAAGCCAACTATCCGCGATATCCGAACCTTTCACTCGACTATGCCGTTCTGGAGCAGAGCCGCAATGTGTATGTGATGAAGTGTGACTTCGGCTGGGCCGATATGGGTACGTGGCATGCCATCTATGAAGCCATGAGCAAGGTGGAGAACGACAATGTGGTGCTCGACTCACGGGTGGAGATGGAGGACTGCCGGAACAATATCATCAAACTGCCGAAGGAACGTCTGGGTGTGTTCAGCGGCCTGGAAGGCTATATCGTGGTGGAACAGGATAATGTCCTGATGATCTGCAAGAAGGGCGACTCTTCGGCACTGGTGAAGAAATACGCCAATGAAGTACAGATCAAATACGGTGATGAGTTTGTCTAACCGACAAACTCATCACTGATTTTCTTTGCAATCTCCTTGAATTCCTCTTCGGAGAGTTTCAGTTTTTCACGACGGAAGTCCACGTCGCCCTCACTCTGCATGGGGATGAGGTGGATATGGGCATGGGGCACTTCGAGACCCAGCACCACCTGAGCCACCTTTTTGCAGGGGAAGGCCTTCTTGATGGCCAGGGCCACCTTCTTGGCAAACACCTGATATTCGGCAATCTCATCGTCTTCCATATCGAAGATGTAGTCTACCTCACGACGGGGGATCACGAGGGTGTGTCCCTTGACGAGCGGGTTGATGTCGAGGAATGCATAGAACTTCTCGTCCTCTGCGCACTTGTAACTGGGAATCTCGCCAGCAGCAATCTTACTGAATATATCCATAGGTCATCCGACGGTTATTTTGTCAATACGCAGTTTGATGGTGCCGTTGGGAATCTTTACTTCCACCTCGTCGCCCACCTTGTGGTTCAGCAGTCCCTGGGCGATAGGCGTCTTGATGGATATCTTACCCTCACGCAGGTTGGCCTCGCTCTCACTCACGATGGTATAGGTCATCTTGGCCTTGTTGACCATGTTCGTCATCTCCACCTTCGAGAGGATCTGCACGGCATCAGTACTCAGGCGGCTGGTGTCAACGACCTTTGCCTCAGAGATAGTCAGTTTCAGACGGTTGATCTTGTCCTCCAGATGAGCCTGTGCCTCCTTGGCGGCATCATACTCGGAATTCTCGCTGAGGTCGCCCTTTTCGCGTGCCTCGGCAATGGCAGCAGAGGCCTTCGGGCGCTCCACACTCTCCAAATGCTTAAGTTCGGCTATCAGTTTGTCGTAGCCTTCTTGTGACATATAAGCCATAGTTATTCTTTTTATTGTTATTATTAATCAAATTCCGGGACGGGACATAAAACAAAGAATTCCGACAATGCTGTCGTGTCGGAATCCTTGGTCCTAATATGTCGTATCCTTACTTTTCTGAGTGCAAAGATACGGATTATTTCCGAACCAAACAAATTTTTCGCGGTAAAAAATGCTAATAGGAGCGTTTCGTCATAGTCCAGGACGACTGGAGCAACAGGTAGATGACGACGGCGCTTATCCAGCCGCCAATCACGTCGATCACGTAGTGGGCACGGATATAGACAGTGGCCATGCACATCAGGATGTAGAATGGCACGATCAGCCAGAACAGCCGGCGGTTCTTGGAGCGCCAGGCAAGGAACAGCAGGATGGTGGTGATGCCTACATGACTGCTGGGGAAGGCTGCCGTGGGGCGTTCACCGGTTTCGTGGGCACTGGCTACGCACTGGTAGAAGAACCCGTCGCTGTAACCCGGGGTGGTAAGCGGCTCGTCGTGGGTGGCAAAATAGTCGTGAAGGTTGGGGAATATGCCTTGTGCGATGTTGTCCAGACCTGCCGCCGCATAATAGTATTGAGGTCCTGTAACGGGCAGGAAGATGAAGATGACGTAGTAGATGAAGAAAGAGGCGAGGATGACGAACACCGTACGATTGAACTCTGCGTATCTCCAAAAGAAATAGAACGCTGTTACGAGTGCTATCAGCGGGTAGTAGGAAGTATAGCCCAGATGCATCAATTCACTAAAAACGGGATTGCTGATCGTCTCTGAGAAGAGCAGTGCAGGCTGACAGCCGAACAACTGTTGTTCAACGCTCGCAAAGAGATGGTCCAGATTGGGGAAAATCTTGTTCAGTTCATAGGTATCCGGATACCACCAGGAGAGCAGCAGGAGTTGTACGGCGACACGGCACAGCAGCGTGAATCGGCAGGGGTACATGCGATAGACGCCCCACATGGCCGCAGTCAGCGCCACCACCTTCATGCGACCCCATATCAGTGATTCAGGATTCTGAATCTTTGTATAGGTGAAGAAGATGAACAGCAGCGTCAGCACCAGATAGCCCAGGATCACCCACTCGGCAGTGAGCAGTCCCTTGTGCGGTTTCTTCTCAATTGCAAATAAAACTTTAATGTTCAATGTTTAATGTTCAATGTTTAATGTTAAAGCCAGCCATTGTCCATGTACCATTTGATGGTGGTCTTCACGCCCTCCTTCAGTTTCACTTTCGGCTCGAAACCGAGTTCGCAGCGGGCTGGTTCGATGTCGCATCGCCAGTTGCGCTGGCGCAGGATGTTATACTTGTCGTTGTTCAGGGCCGTCACCTTACCCGTCATCCTTCCGATGTACTCGCCGAAGAAGGTGATGACGCGCAGCACCCAGACAGGAGCCGTGACGCGGATCCACCAGGGACGTCCCAGTTCTTCGTGGATCAGGTCACTGAAGGTCGTACTCTGATACACCTCCCCGTCGGAGAGGAAGTATTTGCGTCCGCTCTCTCCTTTCTCCAGAGCCAGGAAAATGGCCTGTACCACGTCGGTGACGTAGACGAAGGTGATGTCCTGGCGCTGATAGCCCACGGCGAAGTCGGTATGCTGCTTGATACTCTTCGCCATCAGGAAGTAGTCCTTCTCCTTGGGGCCGTAGACACCCGTCGGCCTTAATATAATAATAGGAACACGCGAGGTGAGCGTGTCAAGATATTGCTCAGCCGCCAGTTTGCTGCGCCCGTATTCCGTATTTGGCTGTGGCGTGTCCGTCTCACGGATCTCGTCGTAGGGCATCTTCTCCTTGATGGCACCGAAGACGCTGAGGCTGCTCACGAACACGAAGCGCTTCAGCGGCATCTCCAGTTCCAGCAGGGCATCCACCAGGTTCTTGGTGCCCTCTGTGTTGATACGGCGGAAGTCGGCCTTGTTCAGACACTTCGTCACACCGGCGGCATGCACCACATAGTCGAAGTTCTGACCACGCAACTGTTCCACGAGTTGTTCCTTCGACGAGAGATTCAGTTCGATGAAATGGATCCGCTCGTCCTGCAGGAATTGTCTGGAACTGCTCTTGCGCATCGCTGCCCAGGTCTCAAAGCCTCTTTTCAGAGCCTCTTCCACGATAAAAGAGCCGATAAAGCCACTCGCTCCGGTAATTAATATCTTCATCTTTGTTAAATTTGGGTGCAAAGTTACTAAACTTTTCACTTTTCACTATTCACTTTTCACTTTTTTTTGTATCTTTGCCGCAAAGATAACAAAAAACTAAGTCTATGGGAAAGAAAAAAGGTGGAAAACGACTTGGGAAGAAGCAGGTCAGCGAACTGCTGCAGAACCTCTTCCAGCATAATCCGAACGAGACATTCTCGTTCAAGCAGATATTCAAGGCCCTCAAACTCGACACCCATCCGCTGAAGATGCTCGCCATCGATACGATGGAGGAGATGGCATGGGACGACTTCCTCTCGAAGGTCAGCGACAACTCCTACCGTCTGAATATGAAGACGCAGGTGCAGGAGGGCGTGTTCCGTCGTAAGGCGACGGGTCGCAACTCTTTTGTGCCCGATGATGGTGGAACGCCTGTGTTTGTGGCAGAGCGCAACTCGATGTCGGCGATGGACGGCGACAGGGTGAAGGTGTCGTACATGGCTCGTCGTGACAAGCATATCAAGGAAGCGATGGTCATCGAGATCGTCAAACGGGCCCATGACACGATTGTCGGCAGGCTCCGCGTGGAGAAGGACATGGCCTTCCTCGTGACGCCGGAGAATACCTTTGTGCACGACATCATCATCCCCAAACGTAAACTGAAGGGCGGCAAGACCGACGACAAGGCGGTGGTGAAGATCATCCAGTGGCCCGATGCCGAGCACAAGAATATCATCGGTTCCGTGGTGGACATCCTCGGTAAGACAGGTGATAACAATGCCGAGATGCATGCCATCCTCGCCCAGTACAACCTGCCATACAAGTATCCGAAGGCCGTTGAGGATGCTGCCGAGAAGATCGATGCCACGATTACGCCGCAGGAGATTGCCCGCCGTGAGGACTTCCGCGACGTTTTTACCTGTACCATCGACCCCAAGGATGCCAAGGACTTCGACGATGCCCTCTCCATCCGTGAAATAGTAAATGGTAAATCGTCAAATAGTCCAATCTGGGAGGTGGGCGTACATATTGCCGACGTTTCCCACTATGTGAAGGAAGGCTCCGTTATCGATAAGGAGGCATACGCCCGTGCCACGAGCATCTACCTTGTGGACCGTACGATCCCCATGCTGCCCGAGCGGCTCTGTAACTTCATCTGTTCACTGCGTCCCGATGAGGAGAAACTCTGCTACAGCGTCATCTTTGAGATGGACGATGAGGCGAATATCAAGAAGTGGCATCTGGCCCATACCGTCATCAGGAGTAATCGCCGCTATGCCTACGAGGAAGTGCAGCAGATCCTGGAGGACAACGGCGTAAAGGACGGCACGGGTGAACCCGCACCCCCTGCCACGAAGAAAAATCCATACAAAGGAGAGAATGCTACGGAACTCATCAAACTCGATGCCCTTGCCAAGAAACTGCGTGCTGCCCGCTTCAAGAACGGCAGTGTGAAGTTCGATCGTGAGGAATTGCATTTCGACATCGACGAGACGGGCAAGCCCATCCGTGCTTACTTCAAGACCTCAAAGGATGCCAACAAACTCATTGAGGAATTCATGCTGCTGGCGAATAAGACGGTGGCCGAGTCGATAGGCCGCGTGAAGAAAGGTGTCAAGGCCAAGACATTGCCTTATCGTATCCACGACCAGCCCGATCCTCAGAAACTTGAGAACCTGCGGCAGTTCGTGGCGAAGTTCGGCTATAAGGTCAAGACCAGTGGCACGAAGGGAGCCATCACGAAGTCGCTTAATGCCCTGATGTCGGATGCTGAGGGAACCCGGGAGCAGAATGCCATCGAGACCGTGGCCCTGCGCGCCATGATGAAGGCGAAGTACAGTGTGCATAATATCGGACATTATGGACTGGCCTTCGACTACTATACCCACTTCACGTCTCCTATCCGCCGTTTCCCCGATACGATGGTGCACCGCCTGCTGACGAGGTATCAGGAGGGCGGGCGCTCGGCCAATAAGGATAAGTATGAGGAGTACTGCGAGCACTGCTCCGACATGGAACAGATCTCACAGAATGCCGAGCGCGACTCGATCAAGTACAAGATGGTGGAGTTCATGGCCGACAAGATCGGCAATACCTACGATGCCCATATCAGCGGCCTCACCTCCTATGGTATCTATGCCCAGATCGACGAGACCCACTGCGAGGGCATGATCCCCATCCATGACCTGGGCGACGACTACTACGACTTCGATGAGAAGAACTTCATGATTGTGGGCCGTCGTCATCACACGAAGTACCAACTTGGTGATCCCATCCGCATCCAGGTGGCACGTGCCAACCTTGAGCGCAAACAACTCGACTTCACGGTGGCAGAATAACGCGCGTACCTATTATTTCTTCGCACGCGAGGAAATGTTAAAATTGATATTCATGCAAAAAAAATCCCGGTTTCCCTTTGGTGGGAATCGGGATTTTTGCTTATATTTGCAGTCGCAAACAATAGAATAGCATGAAAATATAAACTATTATCACAAAACTCAGTAGCAACTATTTGCACCAGTCTAAGACCTGACTGGCGGGATCGTACGCTCTTTGACATGTTGATACAACTATTCGTTTTGTGATAGAGATTTCGAGTAATTCTCTGTGAAACTTGCTGGACATGCCCCCGGTTGTGTCCAAATAACTCTTGCGCCCTTTTCTACAGGGCATGATCAAACTACATTAGACAAATTACCTTAGACTTTTTTTCTTATGCAGAAGAACCAAGAGCCAAATTTTGACGATGATTTTGAAAAGTTGCTCCAGGAATACCTGGATGAAGACCTTAATGAAGATGACGAGGCCGACGAACCCGAAAGTGAGGCGGTCGAAGGCGAACTCCCCTTCCCTCGTGAAATGGACGACTGGATGGCGGAAATCAAGATGAAACTAAGCCATGAAGGCCAAGAAGAAAGAGATTGTTCTGAAGACCTGTCCTCCATTCAGGTGGAGGTTCTGGAAAAACATGAGAAAGGCAACTGTTGTGACGGCCCCGTGACAGTTTCCTTTAAGGCAAAACGGGGTGTCCATCTGCAGCAGCATCGCTTCAAGTGCTATGTCTACACGGAGGACTACTATCCGATGTGTAACAGTGAGACCGAGGCAGAAATCCGAAGGGGTAGGGACAACACCATGAAGATGGAGATCCCCTGCCAGAAGATATGGCTGCCAGGCAGGTATCTGCTGCTGGTCCTGGATACGGCCGACGGCAAGGTCAGGAAGACCTGTTTCGCACTCAACGACCGTCTGGAGACTGTGGATGTCAGCGGCTCCCCCGTCTGTGATACCTTCGGACTGGAGGACGTCGTGGTGAACCTCATCCAGTCTGTGGATGAAGAGTGGGATGAAGTGGCCGAGATGCCGGGAATGAGACAGTTCCGCCAACGTGTCATGCAGGCACGGAGGCTGCTGCTCTACAATGAGGTCAGGAAGGACGAGATGGGCGGGGAGGTCAAGGTCTGCGAGAACCTGCTGATCTGTACCCGGAACAACGACATCAGTGCGGCGATCCTGGATATGTTCCAGTCCATGATGGTCTTCGGCTACGCCCTCAACTACATCGACTGCAGTACTCTCTTCGACCTTACGCTCTCCAATCCCTACGAACAGTTGCCGGAACGGATTGGCCAGTCAGGCAAGAGTGTGATCTGCCTCGACCATCTGAGCGAACTGACGGGCTCCTCTGGCAAGGTGATCCTGAAGAAGATTGTTGAGCAGGTCGACGGGGCCCATGGCGACAGACTCCTCTGGCTGTGTGGCAGCAGGAGGGAAATCGACGAACTCTTCTCGCTCTATCCCTCGCTGCGGAAATACTTCTGGAAGGAAAGTTATGTGGAACAGGAATCCTATACCGGCTTTGAACTGGTGCAGGCCTTCTTCAGACAACTGAACAAGGAGAGCCTGAGACCCGATGCGATGGTGAAGAACCTGCTCTCACGGACCATCCTGATGGGAAGCAGACAAGGGGCGCTGGCCGACTGGTCGCTCGACGATGTACGCCGCTATATCGCTGAGGAAGTGATTCCCCGCTACCTCGACAGGACGCAGCCGATTATCTCGCTGAACCATGGTCCGCTGCTCGAAATGGAAGACTTCGACTTCGCCAAACTCACCAACAAGGCATCGGCCTTTGAGGAGAGCATGAACGAACTCAACGGAATGATCGGACTCGCTGACGTGAAGCAGGGCATCCTGTCGACAGCCAATCAGGTCAGACTCTCTCAGGAGCGTCGCCGCCTTGGCCTCAAGGCCAGCAGCAGTATGGCGCTTCACGCTATCTTCACGGGCAACCCTGGTACTGGAAAGACCACCGTGGCCCGTCAACTGGGGCACATCTACCATGCGATGGGCCTGCTCTCGAAGGGCGAGGTCATCGCCGTCGACCGTGCCAAACTGGTGGGCCAGTACATCGGGCAGACCGAAGAGAACATGAAGGTCATTCTGGAGGAGGCCAAGGGCAATGTGCTCTTCATCGATGAGGCCTATACCCTCGTCACCAACCGCGACGACAAGAAGGACTTCGGCGGACGCGTGCTCGACTCGCTGCTCACCGTCCTCACCCAGCCCGACCCCGACATGCTCATCGTCTTTGCGGGCTACACCAAGGAGATGGATGTCATGCTCAGCACCAACCCAGGACTGGCAGGCCGCTTCCCCTACCGTTATCAGTTTGCCGACTATACGGAAGAGCAGTTGATGGAAATTGCCCGTCGTCTGATTGCCCGCGACGAGTTCATCCTCTCCGACGAGGCCGACAAGGCGATGCAGGATGCCATTGCCCAGATGCTCGCCCAGAGACTGCCCAACTTCAGTAATGCCCGCTGGATAGAGCAGTTCGTAAAGAACGGCATCATCCCTGCCATGGCAGACCGCGTCTTCTCAACAGACTGCAGTGATGTCCAGCGCATCGAGGCCTCCGATGTCCAGAAGGCCTTCGAAAAATTCTCTCCCAAAGCCATCGAACTGAAGCCCCGCCATCGCGTCAAGGGCTTCAGTGCCTGATGGCACTCATTCCTGATTCACAAATACAAATCAAAAACGTTATTACCATGTACACTGAATTATTTAAGAAAAACCACGGTTCTATTTTGAAGTACCTCACTAAGTTGGGCCGGAAGTCGGCCATCTATTCCGAATGCCGTAAGGGACTCGGCCCTCTGTTCCCTGACAAGGACTTCTATGTATATGCCACTGAAGCAGAAATCGCGATTGTCCTTATCGACTCGGGCTCTGCTGGCAGATATGCTGAGAAGGACGAAATGGTGTGGGACCTGGCCCTTACCTGCGAACTGTTCCGCCATCGCTTCATGCGACTGAGTAAGCATGTCCCTCAGACCTTTGGCGTTCTGGTGACTGCAGACCATGTGGCGGATACTGATGAGATGCGGATCGTCTGGGAGGCACTCGACATCGCCGTCATTGGCAATGTCGACGGGTTCGACCATCTGACCCTCCCCGTCAATCCGGACAGCGAACTGTCCATCGCCTTCCCGTTGCAGTTCCTCTATCAGGCAGAATTCGCCGAGGCCGACCTTGCTTTCGCCGAGTATAGCCTGATATCCCTCATTGATCCGGACATCACCCAAGACGAGCGCACTGAGGAAATGAACTATCTGAAAGAAGAATTTTGCTTAGAATGATGAA
>JAFUAK010000208.1 GCA_017460765.1 Prevotella sp.
CCGTCTGCTTGCCGCAATGATGGAAGAGATGAACGATGGCCGTGGCATCTCGGTCATCCTTACCCCTGGCCGCTATAACTCAGCCTATTTTGAGCACAGTTATTTCGCTGAGAAGACTGGGGCCACGCTGGCCTATCCCGGCGACCTGTTTGTGGAGGATAATAAGGTATACTATGCGGGTATCTACAAGGAGAAGACCCGAGTGGGCTGCATCTACCGTCGTGTGAGTGACGAGTACATGGACCCGCTTCTGTTCGAAGCTTCCTCACTGCTGGGCATCCCCAATGTGATGCAGGCCTACAAGGCAGGTAATGTGGCACTCATCAATGCCATCGGCAACGGTGTGGCCGACGACAAGGGCATCTACTATTTCGTGCCGAGGATGGTGGAATACTATCTCGACGAGAAACCCATCCTGCAGAATGCCCCCACCTATCTACCGTATTTTGAGGAAGACCGCGACTATGTGCTGAAGAATATTCAGAAACTTGTCATCAAGGATGTCAGCGAGGCAGGAGGCTACGGTGTAGTGTTTGGCAAAGACCTTGCAGAAAAGGAACTTGCCGACCTGACGGAACTGGTCAGAAGCGAGCCTCGCCGTTGGATAGCACAGGAGGTCATTGACTTCAAGGATTTAGAGATCTTAGAGGGTGACGAGACCGTGTGGCGCAAGGCCGACCTGAGAGCTTTTGTAGTCAGCGGCAAGGATGTCAAGGTTTGGAAGAGCGGCTTGACACGCTTCTCACGAAACCCCAATTCGTTTGTTGTCAACTCCTCACAGGGTGGCGGTTTCAAGGATACATGGGTTATGGAAAACTAAAAAGGTAAAAAGTAAAAAGGTAAAGAGATGACACAGAATAATTTGATATCAGCGACCAAGGCGAACAGCCTCTACTGGCTGGGGCGCTACGAAGAGAGAGTATATATCACGCTGCACCTGCTGCGTAAGTGCTACGACAAGATGATTGACGGCGAACTGGAGGAATATTCCATATTCTGGACGCGCCTTGATGCCAACGGCATCTACCAGTCGAGTGAGGAGTTCACCTTTGGCATGATGTACGACGAAGACAATATAGCCTCGGTGATGGCGGCACAGGTCAAGGCCAAGGACAATGCCATCCTTCTGCGCGAGGACATCATGAGCGAGACGCTCAGTTATCTGGAGATGAGCGTGGCACTGATGAAGGAGTGCCGCGAGCGGCGCGAGATGAACGTCACGGCCCTGCAGTCCATCATCGACTGGTCACTGGCGTTCTGGGGCTCTGCCGAACAGCGTCTGCGCAACCACAAGGCGCTCTATATCATGATGATTGGGCGCAATGTGGAGAATCTCGACATGTTGCTGCGTTTCGATTATTCCTACGAGCGGGTGGCACTGGCCTACGACTCGCTGAAACGTTATCTCCGTCAGATGCCCACCATCGTCGATGACCACATCGAGGGGCAACTCAACAGTCTCATCATCGAGGAGCGTTTCAACCTGAACGACGTGGAATACAAGAACAAGTTGCTGAAGTTTATCAATCAACTGGTAAGAGTGTGAAACGCTATCTGTATAACTACCAGACGGTGGTCGAGTTCTCCGAGCCAGTACCTGCCCATTCCGTTATGCTCCGCTGCCAGCCTGTTAGCAATGCCTGTCAGACGGTAGAACAGGAGCATCTGGTCGTGTCGCCCAATTATTGGTTACAGGCTGGCAGCGATGCTTTCTACAACCGCATCCTCTTCGGCGGGGCCACCGAGCCCCACTCCGTATTTGCCTACGTCAGCACAGGCATCGTGGCTACCGACACCTATCTGGTCAAGTACCGCGGCGAGAACCTGTTTCTCTATCGTCAGTCCACGCCGCTTACTACCCTTAGCGAAGGCATTCCCGATGTCGGCACCAATTCCATTCAGGCCGCCTACGATATCTGCCAATGGCTCAATGAGAACATCGAGTATCAACCACAAGCCACCACGATAGAGACCACGGCGACAGAGGTTATGCAGTCGCGTCAGGGCGTATGCCAAGACTTTGCCCACCTCATGATAGCCCTCTGCCGACGGCAAGGCATCCCCGCCCGCTACGTCAACGGATTCCTTGTGGGCGAGGGGGAGACTCATGCCTGGGTAGAGATTTTCGACGGCTACAACTGGCTGGGTTTCGACCCCACCCACAACTGCCGCATCAGTGACGGCTATGTCAAACTGGCCCACGGACGAGATGCCCACGACTGCTCCGTTAGTCGGGGCATGTACACAGGTCAGGCACAGCAGCAAACCACCATTCACGTTACATTACACGAGATATGATCAAGACAATAGTTTCTACAGAACTTCCCATCGATGAGCAATTCCGCATCCGCAAGAATGTCATTCAGCATGGCCGGAAAGACGGACTACGCTTCTGTGTCGTCACAGGTACGCACGGTGATGAATTGGAAGGGCAGATGGTGTGCTACAAACTGGCACGCATCGCCAGCGAATATATCGAAGCCCTCGACGGCACGCTCGAAATCTACCCGGCCCTCAACCCGCTGGGCATCGACACCATACAACGAGGAATTCCCAACTTCGACCTCGATATGAACCGAATCTTCCCAGGTGATCCTAACGGCACAATGGCCGAGCAGACGGCTCACGCTATCGTGGAGGACATCAAGGGAGCCGATATGGTGATAGACATCCATTCCAGCAACCTCTACTTGCGCGAGACGCCTCAGGTGCGCATCAACGTGCAGGATGCCGAGTGGCTTGTGCCCTTCGCCGAGCGTTTAGGCATGGATTTCGTCTGGGTACACGATGCCGCTACCGTACTCGAAGCCACACTCGCCCATTCCCTCAATGCCACCAGCACCCCCTGTCTGGTAGTGGAGATGGGCGTCGGACAGCGCATCAACCACAAGATGTGCCGACGGCTCGTGACGGGTATACTCCACCTGATGCAGACTATGGGCATGTGGCGTGAGGCCGACGATACTGCATTGCCTAAGCCCATCATCTGCAAGGGCGACCACGTCACCTTCCTCAACGCGGAGACCTCCGGGGTATTCCTCACCGAACTGAAATGCGGCATCAATGTGTCGCGGGGACAAGTCATCGGGCAAATCGTCGATCCGTTGCGTGGCATCGTGCTCAGCACCGTCACCTCACCTGTCGACGGCTATCTATTTACCATCCGTGCTTACCCCATCGTCTACGAAGGCTCACTGATGGCGAGAATCTATAACAGTTGAAGATTATGAGAAAAGAAACGATATTTGAGATGACATCGCCCTGCCGCGACAACTTCCGCATCACGGGCTATCACTTTGGCAACGGCGAGAAGACACTTGCCATCGTAGGAGCCATGCGCGGCGACGAGGTGCAGCAGCAGTACATCTGTTCGCAACTGGTCAATCGCCTGCATCTCATCGAACAGCAGGGAGGCATCACTGAAGGCAACAGCATTCTCGTCATACCCTCATGCAACCCCTTCTCTATGAACGTCAGCCGACGCTTCTGGGCTATGGACTCCACCGACATCAACCGCATGTTCCCCGGCTACGACCAAGGGGAGACCACCCAGCGCATCGCCGCCGCCATCTTCGCCGCACTCAACGGCTATAAATACGGCATCCAACTGGCCAGTTACTACGTGCCGGGCGACTTCGTTCCCCATGTACGGATGCTAAAGACGGGCTATGAGGACGTTGAGACCGCCCGCCTCTTCGGCATGCGATACGTCACCACCTACCAGCCCCGTCCCTTCGACACCACACTGCTCAACTACAACTGGCAACTGTGGAACACCAAGGCTTTCTCTATCTATGCTGGTCACACAGACCGTATAGACTTTGACAGTTGCGACGAGACCATCGATGCCATCCTGCGCATGATGCAGCGCACCGCCATCATCAGTCCCCGCCCACTGCGCACGGCCTACGAGAGCATCG
>JAFUAK010000209.1 GCA_017460765.1 Prevotella sp.
CATAAAATCCTGCTATTTTTTGCAGATTATTTGGAAGATATAAAATAATTGCTTATATTTGCACCATGAAGAAACTATTGCAGAAACAGTAACCCGTGGCGGCGAGGACTTTGAATATGAGTATTATGATATAGAGTTCGATAGTCATGGCAACTGGACCTGTCGCAAGTTTAAACTTATGGGTTTTGAAACCAAGGTGCTCCGCTCCCTCGGGTATTACGAATAAAACCCTTGAAGGGCAGAAAAAACACCGAAAGTTTGGTGGTGTTGGGAAAAACCGCTAACTTTGCAGCCGTTAAGCAGAGTAGGTGCTATTATATTATAATAAGGTGGAGAAAGATATATACATTTTAGGTATAGAGTCGAGTTGCGACGATACGTCGGCAGCAGTTCTTAGGAACGGTGTCCTCCTGTCGAACGTGACGGCTTCACAGGCTGTGCACAAAGCGTACGGTGGGGTAGTACCAGAACTGGCCTCGCGTGCCCATCAGCAAAATGTGGTGCCTGTCGTGGATCAGGCCATCAAGAAAGCGGGCATTACTAAAGAGCAACTTTCGGCCATTGCTTTTACCAGAGGTCCTGGATTGATGGGCTCGCTGCTGGTGGGCGTGAGTTTCGCCAAAGGCTTTGCCCGTTCACTGGGCATCCCTCTGATAGACGTGAACCATCTTCAAGGACATGTGATGGCCCATTTTATCAAGGACGAAGAGGGGAGTCACATTCCCCCGCTGCCGTTCCTGTGTCTGTTGGTGTCGGGTGGCAATTCACAGATTGTCAAGGTGAATGCTTATAATGATATGGAGGTGTTGGGACAGACTATTGACGATGCTGCCGGCGAAGCCATCGACAAGTGTTCGAAAGTGATGGGACTGGGCTATCCAGGCGGGCCTATTATCGACCGACTGGCGCGACAGGGCAATCCTAAGGCCTTCCACTTTGCTGAGCCGAACATACCCGACCTCGACTACAGTTTCTCGGGACTGAAGACCTCATTTCTCTATTCCCTGCAGAAGTGGGTGGCTGATGATCCTGATTTTATCGAGCATCATAAGGAGGATATTGCTGCCTCGCTGGAGTGGACTATTGTGGACATCCTGATGAAGAAACTGAAGAAGGCGGTCAAACAAACTGGCATCAAGCATGTGGCGGTAGCAGGTGGCGTGAGTGCAAACAATGGGCTGCGCAATGCCTTTTACGACGCGGAAAAACGCTACGGCTGGACTATTTATATCCCGAAGTTCAGTTATACGACGGACAATGCTGCGATGATCGGTATTGTGGGCTATTATAAGTTCCTTGACAAACAGTTCTGTCCGATTGACGCACCAGCATTCTCAAAGGTGACATTCAAATAAAAACTAGATATGGATTTTGAAAGTAAGATAACGAGTCGGGAGGTGAGTGAGATCCTCTGGGAGACTGAGAAAACTGTGGGTACAGCGGAGAGTTGTACAGGTGGACGTATTGCTGAGGCCATTATTGCAGTGCCTGGTGCGTCGAAGTATTTCAAGGGCGGCATTATCTCGTATGTCAATGAGATCAAGGAGAATCTGCTGGGTGTGGATCACCAGTTACTCGAGGAGAAAACCGCTGTGTGTGAAGAGGTTGCCATTGCAATGGTGAAAGGAGCCTGCAAGGCATTGAACACCGACTATGCCATTTCGGCAACGGGTGTGGCAGGTCCTTCGGGTGGCACCAAGGAAATCCCCGTGGGCACCATCTGGCTGGCCTGTGGCTCTCTGGAGCATGTGGTGACATTGAAGGTGGAGGAAGATCATGGCCGAGACATCAATCTGGCTATCGCCACCAATAAGGCTATGGAATTGTTTTTGGGCTTCCTGAAGGAGGAAGATGCTCCCAGACCGCTGCGAGAAGGTTAAAAAAATATAATTCTTGGGATTTCCGTTCGGGCGATTGGGTGAATCTCAATTTAAATGTGTAATTTTGCACCCTGTTTGGAATAAGTAAGTGTAAATCACAAGTAAAAAGTAGATAGAAATGTCTAAGATTTGTCAAATTACAGGAAAGAAGGCACAGATCGGTTGCAATGTGTCTCACTCAAAGCACCATACGAAGAGAAGCTTTGATGTCAACCTTTTCAGCAAGAAGTTCTACTATGTGGAGGAGGCTTGCTGGATTCAACTGAAGATTAGTGCTGCTGGTCTTCGTATGATTAATAAAGTGGGTCTGGATGCCGCATTGAAGCAGGCTGTTGCCAAGGGTTTCGTGGACTGGAAGGACATTAAAGTGATAGGAGATTAAAAGATGGCAAGCAAGAAAGCAAAGGGTAACCGCGTACAGGTAATTCTGGAGTGCACTGAGCATAAGAACAGTGGCATGCCCGGAACAAGCCGTTACGTGACTACGAAGAACCGTAAGAATACGCCTGAGCGTATGGAACTGATGAAGTATAACCCCATCCTGAAGAAGATGACTCTTCACAAGGAAATTAAATAATACGACAGAAGTATGGCAAAGAAAACCGTTGCTACCCTCCATGAAGGCTCAAAGGATGGTCGCGCTTACACAAAGGTAATCAAGATGGTAAAGAGCCCCAAAACGGGTGCTTACATCTTCGACGAGCAGATGGTTCCCAACGAAGCCGTTAAGGACTTCTTCAAGAATTAAATCTTATTTTTATATAAAATAAGAGGTCGCACGTTAAAATGCGGCCTCTTTTTTTGTGCATATCACCGAAAATGACTAATTTTGCACTCGTAAATATTTACGATATGGGAATATTCGGTTTTTTTAATAAAGATAAGAAAGAGACGCTCGACAAAGGTCTGGAGAAGACCAAGACGAGTGTGTTTGATAAACTGGCCCGTGCTGTAGCCGGTAAGTCGAAGGTCGACGACGATGTACTTGACAATCTTGAAGAAGTGCTCGTGACAAGTGACGTGGGCGTAGATACGACGCTGAAGATCATCGAGAGAATAGAGGAGCGTGTAGCCCGTGACAAGTATGTGAGCACCTCGGAATTGAATGTCATTCTGCGTGAGGAGATTGCCGCACTACTGGCGGAGAATAATACTGAGGACAACGACAACTGGGACCTGCCCAGCGATCATAAGCCTTACGTGATACTTGTAGTAGGTGTGAATGGCGTGGGCAAGACCACCACCATCGGCAAACTGGCCTGGCAGTTCAAGCAGGCTGGCAAGAAAGTTTATCTTGGTGCTGCCGATACATTCCGTGCCGCTGCTGTCGAGCAACTCTGTATCTGGGGTGAACGCGTCGGGGTGCCTGTGGTGAAGCAGCAGATGGGCTCCGACCCCGCCTCTGTGGCTTTCGACACGCTTTCCAGTGCAAAGGCTAACGGTGCCGACGTGGTGCTGATTGATACGGCAGGACGTCTGCACAACAAGGTGGGTCTGATGAATGAACTGAAGAAGATCAAGGATGTGATGAAGAAGGTGCTGCCCGAGGCTCCCGACGAGGTGATGCTCGTGCTCGACGGCTCGACGGGACAGAATGCCTTCGAACAGGCCAAGCAGTTTGCTGCTGTTACACAGATCACGTCGCTGGCCATCACTAAACTCGACGGTACGGCAAAGGGTGGCGTGGTAATTGGTATCTCCGACCAGTTGAAAGTACCTGTAAAGTACATCGGACTTGGTGAGAAGATGGAGGACCTGCAGTTGTTTAACAAGCGCCAGTTTGTGGACTCGCTTTTTGCATGAAAACCATAGACTTCATATCGCTTGGATGCTCTAAGAACCTTGTGGACAGCGAGGTGCTGATGGGTTTGATGGAGGCCAACGGCTATCAGTGTACTCATGATAGCGATGACCCCCAGGGCGAGATCGTCGTCGTGAATACCTGTGGTTTCATCGCCGATGCGAAGGAGGAGAGTATCAACACCATCCTCGAGTTCGCACAGGCCAAGACGGAGGGGAGGATTGAGAAACTCTTCGTGATGGGATGCCTGTCAGAGCGCTATCTGGCGGAACTGGAGGAAGAAATCCCTGAGGTCGATGGCTGGTATGGGAAATTCAATTATAAACAGTTGCTGAAGGATTTGGAGGAGTCGGGAGTCGGGAGTCAGAAGTCAGGAGAATACTATCGGCATATCACAACGCCGCGACACTACACCTATATCAAAATCAGCGAGGGCTGCGACAGGCATTGTGCCTACTGTGCCATTCCGCTGATTACAGGCAGACACAGGAGTCGTCCGAAGCAGGAGATTCTCGACGAGGTGCGACAGTTGGTGAAGGACGGTACAAAAGAGTTCAACATCATCGCCCAGGAACTGACCTACTATGGTGTGGACATCGATGGCAAGCAGCATATCTCTGAACTTATCGAGCAGATGGCAGATATTCCTGGCGTGGAATGGATCCGTCTACACTACGCCTATCCCACGCATTTCCCCTGGGACCTGCTTCGTGTGATGAGGGAAAAGAAGAACGTTTGCAAATACCTCGACATCGCCCTGCAGCACATCTCCGACAATATGCTTCAGCGGATGCAGCGCCATGTGACGAAGGCAGAAACCTACGAACTGGTGGAGCGCCTGCGTCGGGAGGTGCCCGGCATCCACATCCGCACCACGCTGATGGTGGGATTTCCTGGTGAGACGGAAGAGGATTTCGAGGAACTGAAGGCCTTCGTGAAATGGGCCCGTTTTGAGAGAATGGGTGCCTTTGCCTATTCCGAAGAAGAGGGAACCTATTCGGCAGAGCACTATGAGGACAATGTGCCCGAGGATGTGAAGCAGGCGCGGTTGGACAAGATCATGCGTATACAGCAGAATATCAGTGCCGAACTGGAGGCTGAGAAGGTGGGGCAGACCCTGAAGGTCATTATCGACCGCAGGGAGGGAGACTACTATGTGGGACGTACAGAATACTGTTCCCCGGAGGTGGATCCCGAGGTGCTGATACCTGTCTTGGAACGTACACTGAACATCGGTGACTTCTATGATGTGCTGATTACAGACTCAGAGGAATTTGACCTATTTGGAACAACAATCACAGACAAAATATGACGAATAAAGACTTTATCGCAGAACTCGCGGAGAAGACGGGCTATTCGCCTGATGACACGCAGAAAATGGTGAACGCTATCGTAGAGACGATGGGAGACCAGTTTCAGGAAGACAATTCCGTTCTGGTGCCGACTTTCGGAACCTTCGAGGTGAAGAAAAAACTGGAGCGGATCATGGTGAATCCTGCCACGGGGCAGCGCATGCTGGTGCCGCCGAAATTAGTATTGAATTTCAAACCCAATGCTAACTGGAAGGAGCGAGTAAAGAATGGAGGAGCGGAATGATGGGAAAGATGACGATACAGGACATAGCCCGGACGCTGGTGGAGCGTAATGGCTTGAGCAAGAAAGAAGCATCGGCTTTTGCCAATACGATGTTTGATATCATCCAACAGGCCTTGGATCGCGATAAGGTTGTTAAGGTCAAAGGTCTTGGTACATTTAAAATCATTGACGTGGATGCCCGTGAAAGCGTGAATGTGAATACTGGTGAACGGGTACTGATAGAAGGTCATAACAAGATTACTTTCACTCCTGATGCCCTACTGAAGGAACTGGTGAACAAGCCGTTCTCCCAGTTTGAAACTGTTGTGCTGAAGGATGGTGTTGACTTTGACACTCCCGAAGAAGAGCCTGAGGAAGAACCAGATCCATCGGCAATGCCGTTAGTGGATTTCGGGCAGGAACCCGAACCAGAGCCAATTCCCGAGCCCGAACCTGAACCGATTCCCGAGCCAGTCATCGTGCCGGTTGTCAAACCCGAACCAGAGCCGGTTCCTGTGGTTGAGCCAGAGCCCGAGCCTGAGCCAGAGCCTGTTGCAGAAGAACCTATCATAGAGGAATCCGTCCAAGAGGAATCCGTCGAAGAGGAATCTGCCGAAGAGGAACCGGCCGAAGAAGAGTCTGTTTATGAAGAGGACGAGGAAACCTCTGACGGTAAAAAGTGGCTTTTAGCCCTGATAGCCGGTATTCTTGGACTCGTGGTGGGTTATCTCCTTGGCAATTATTTCCCATTCAGCAATACGGCCTCACAGGAGGTGGTGAAGGTGGAGGAGCCGAAACCTGCCGTTGCTCCTAAGCCAGTACAGACCAAACTGGATACACTCCAGAAGGATACGCTTCAGAAGGACACCATTAAGTCCGAGGCTCCAAAGCCTGTTGAGACAAAGCCCGAGGCCCCCAAGCCTGCGGAGACGAAGCCTGTGGCTCAAGGTGAGGTGGATCCTGCCAAATACGAGGCTATGGATGCCCGAGTGCGCACAGGTGCCTATCGTATCATTGGAACAGATAATGTCGTGAAGGCCAGGGAAGGGGAGACACTTGGGAAGATTTCCCGTCGTACGCTTGGCCCTGACATGGAGTGCTATGTGGAGGTCTATAATGGCATGAAGGCATCTGACGTGCTGAAGGCAGGACAAGAGGTCAAGATTCCCAAACTGCAGATAAAGAAGAAAAAAACAACAAATCAATAAATATTATGGCAGAAGCAATTGACATCCGTGAGTTGAATATCCGGATAGAACAACAAAGTGCATTCGTGACAAATCTTGTGACAGGTATGGACCGTGTCATCGTCGGTCAGAAGCATCTGGTGGACTCCTTGCTCATCGGGCTCTTGAGCGATGGACACATCCTGCTAGAAGGTGTACCTGGTCTTGCTAAGACACTGGCTATCAAGACACTATCACAGTTGATTGCATCAGATTATAGTCGTATTCAGTTTACCCCCGACCTGCTCCCCGCTGACGTGATAGGTACGATGATCTATTCACAGAAGGACGAGAAATTCCAGGTGAAGAAGGGCCCGGTTTTCGCCAACTTCGTACTGGCTGATGAAATCAACCGTGCACCGGCAAAGGTGCAGAGCGCCCTGCTCGAAGCCATGCAGGAGAAGCAAGTGACGATAGGCAGTCAAACGTTCCAGTTGCCCAATCCTTTCCTTGTAATGGCGACACAGAACCCGATTGAACAGGAAGGAACTTATCCGCTGCCTGAGGCCCAGGTAGACCGTTTCATGTTGAAGGTAGTGATCGACTATCCCTCACTCGACGAGGAGAAGAAGATTATCCGCGAGAATATTGCTGGAGAGATGCCTACGGTGACACCTGTGACGACAGCCGAAGAGATCCTGAAGGCCCGCAGCGTGGTGCGTGAGGTTTATCTCGATGAGAAGATCGAGCAGTATATTGCAGATATCGTGTTTGCTACCCGTTATCCTGATCGTTACGGTCTGAAGGACCTGAAGGATATGATTTCGTTTGGTGGTTCGCCTCGTGCCAGTATCAACCTCGCCAAGGCAGCCCGTGCCTATGCCTTTATCAAGCGCCGTGGCTATGTGGTGCCTGAGGATGTACGTGCCGTGGCCCACGATGTGCTGCGCCATCGTATCGGTCTGACCTATGAGGCAGAGGCCAGCAACATCACCAGCGAGGAGATTGTCTCGAAGATTATCAATAAGGTGGAGGTGCCCTAAGGATTGAAGATGGAGACATCGGAGATTATCAAGAAAGTCAGGAAGATAGAGATCAAGACGCGCGGTCTGAGTTCTAACATCTTCGCAGGTCAGTACCATTCTGCCTTTAAGGGTAGGGGTATGGCCTTTAGCGAGGTGCGCGAGTATCAGTTTGGCGATGACGTTCGTGATATCGACTGGAATGTGACGGCCCGTTTCCATCGGCCCTATGTGAAGGTGTTCGAGGAGGAGCGAGAACTGACGGTGATGCTGCTCATCGACGTCAGTGGTTCTCTGGACTTCGGCACGCAGAAGCAGATGAAACGCGACATGGTGACGGAGATTGCCGCTACCATTGCCTTCTCGGCTATCCAGAACAATGATAAGATCGGTGTGGTATTCTTCTCCGATAAGATTGAGAAATATATCCCGCCGAAGAAAGGTCGCAAGCACATTCTCTATATCATCCGCGAGATGCTCGACTTCCAGCCGGAGTCGAAGCGTACGGACGTGAAGCAGGCTGTGGAGTTCCTGTCGAGTGTGCAGAAGCGTCGCACGACGGCTTTCATCCTCAGCGATTTCTACGTGCGTAACGATTTCCTGCAGTCTTTGCAGATTTGTAACCGCAAGCACGATGTGGTAGCCATTCAGGTCTACGACCAGCGTGCCAAGGAACTGCCTGATGTGGGACTGATGAAGGTGGTGGATGCGGAGACAGGCTTCGAGCAGTATGTTGATACGGGCTCGAAGCGTTTGCGCCAGGCCTACCACAGATACTGGATGAACCGTCAGGCGGAGTTGCAGGAGACTTTCAATAAGAGTAATGTCGACAATGTGAGCATTGCCACGAACGAGGACTTCGTAAAGTCCTTGCTGATGTTGTTTAAACAACGTAGTTGATGAAGAAGGTATTACTAATCATATTCGCGCTGTGTGTCCAGACGCTGTCGGCCCAGGATGCATCCGTGGAGGCGGTGATCGACTCCATCCAGATTTTTGTGGGACAGCAGGCTCACGTGACACTGACTGCCAACGCTAAGGAGAATGCCAAGGTGGAATTCCCCCAGTTCAAGCCTACGGAATATATTACGCCTGGCGTAGAGGTACTCTCGCGTCAGGAACTGGAGAAGAAACAGCAGGATAATGGGTTCGTCACCAGGTCGATGGTCTATACGCTGACCTCCTTCGACGATACCTTTTACTATCTGCCCCCAATGACGGTGAAGATCGACGGTAAGCCCTACAAGAGCAAGAGTCTGGCTCTGAAGGTGCTGACTATAGAGGTCGACACTACAAATGTGGAGCAGTTTTTCGGCCCTAAGGATGTGCAGGATAATCCTTTCCAATGGAGCGACTGGAGCCTGTCGTTCTGGCTCAGTGTGCTGTTACTGGTGCTCTTGGCTGTGTGCTATTACCTTTTTCTCCGTCTGCGCGACAATAAGCCCATCATTAGTCGTATCCGTATCGTGAAACGTTTGCTGCCCCACCAGAAGGCCATGCAGGAGATTGAACAGATCAAGGCCGACAAGATGGTTAGTTCTGAGAACTCGAAGGAATACTATACAAAGTTGACGGACACCCTCCGCAAGTATATCGAGGAGCGCTACGGCTTCAGTGCAATGGAGATGACCAGTAGCGAGATTATCGAGAAACTGACGGCTACACAGGATGAGAAGGCTCTCGCCGAGTTGCGCCATTTATTCCTGACAGCCGATCTCGTTAAATTCGCCAAATACTCGACGCTGATCAACGAGAACGACATGAACCTTGTGAATGCCATCGAGTTTATCAACCAGACGAAGTTGGAGAACGTGCCTGTGGAGGAGACGGTGAAGCCGGAACTCTCCGAGGAGGACCAGCGTTCGCAGAAAGCACGCCGCATGCTGAAGACTGCCATCACGGTGCTCTCCGTGATCTGTGCCCTGCTCTTTGTCTACGTGCTGTTTACGCTCTATCAGTTGTTATATTAAAAGGAATCGCATGGAATTTGCCAATAAAGAATATCTGCTGTTGCTCCTGCTGCTCATACCTTATATTATCTGGTATGTGATGTACAGGAAGAAGACCGAGCCCACGATGCGGATGAGCGACACCTTTGCCTTCCGCTATGCACCGAAGAGTTGGAAGGTGATGTTAATGCCCCTGTCCATGATCCTCAGGATGCTCGCATTTGTGATGATCATCCTGGTGCTGGCCCGTCCGCAGACGCAGAATTCATGGAAGAGTGAGACCGTTGAGGGTATTGACATCATGTTGGCGATGGACGTGTCGACCAGTATGTTGGCAGAGGATCTGAAGCCCAACCGTATTGAGGCTGCCAAGCAGGTGGCGTCAGAGTTCATCATCGGACGCCCTAACGACAATATCGGCCTGGCAATCTTTGCCGGAGAGTCATTCACCCAGTGCCCGATGACCACGGATCACGCCTCGCTGCTGAATCTGTTGCAGAACGTACGTACCGACATCGCAGCCCGTGGCCTGATAGAAGACGGTACTGCTATCGGCATGGGACTGGCTAATGCCGTTTCGCGCCTGAAGGAGTCGAAGGCAAAGAGCAAGGTAGTGATTCTGCTGACGGATGGCAGTAACAACCGTGGTGACATCTCGCCAATGACGGCAGCGGAGATTGCTAAGAGCATGGGCATCCGCGTGTATACCATCGGCGTGGGAACGAACAATGTGGCCCCTTACCCGATGCCAGTGGCTGGGGGAGTACAGTATGTGAACATCCCCGTTGAGATCGATACTAAGACACTTAGCCAGATTGCCGCTGCTACGGAAGGTGACTTCTACCGTGCTACGAATACCAAGGAATTGCGCAATATCTATAAGGAAATCGACCAGTTGGAGAAGAGCAAACTCAATGTGAAGAAGTTCAGCAAAAAGTACGAGGCCTATCAGCCTTTCGCTCTTGCTGCTGTCATCGCCCTGCTGCTTGAGATCCTGTTGCGTATAACTATTTTTAGGAGGATACCGTAATGTTTAGATTTGAAGATCCCATATACCTTTATCTGCTGGTGCTGATCCCCATATTGGCACTCATCAGGTTTATCTCCTACAGGAACCAGAAGAAGCGACTTCGCAGGTTTGGCGATGCCGCCTTGCTGAAGGAACTGATGCCCGATGTGTCGCGCTTCCGTCCGTCTGTGAAGTTCTGGATCTTGCAGACAGCGCTGGCCCTGCTCATCATCATGCTGGCTCGTCCGCAGTTGGGTACGAAGATCAGCCATGAGAAGCGGGTGGGCATCGAGACCATCATCGCCATGGATATCAGTAACTCCATGCGGGCCGAGGATATCGTACCCAGTCGTCTGGATCGCAGTAAGATGATGGTGGAGAATCTGGTCGACCATTTCTCAAACGATAAGATTGGCCTGATTGTTTTTGCGGGTGATGCTTTCGTGCAACTCCCTATCACGAGCGACCATGTCTCTGCAAAGATGTTTCTCTCGAGCATCGATCCCTCAATGATAGCCACTCAGGGAACGGATATCGCCAAGGCCGTCGATATGGCTTCTCATAGTTTTACGCAGGAGGAAGGCATCGGCAAGGCCATCGTGGTGATTACCGATGGTGAAGACCATGAGGGTGGGGCCATAGAGGCTGCCAAGGCTGCTAAGGATGCTGGCATGCGTGTCTATGTACTGGGTGTTGGCTCTGCAAACGGAGCCCCTGTGCCTGTTCCGGGTACTGGTGACTTTATGAAGGATCGTGCGGGCAACACGGTGATGTCGGCCCTGAACGAGGATATGTGTAAGCAGGTGGCTCAGGCTGGCGGTGGTGCCTATATCCACGTTGAAAATAACAGTGCAGCGCAGGAACAACTTGACAACGAACTCGACAAACTCTCCAAGAAGGAAACCACCTCCACGATGTATAGCGAGTTCGACGAACAGTTTCAGGCCTTTGGAGTTCTGGCTTTGTTATTGATTATTCTGGAGATCTGTATCTTCGACCGCAAGAACCCGTTGCTGAAGGGCATCTCGCTATTTGGCACCAAGAAGAAGGCGGCAACGATGCTGCTTCTGCTGGTAACAGCGTCGGCTGTCGCCCAGACAAGTGACCGTCAGTATATCCGTCAGGGCAACAAGCAGTTCCACAGTGGCGACTATCCAGGCGCCGAGGTGTCCTACCGCAAGGCTATCGAGAAGAATCCAAAGAATCCTCAGGCCGTGTTCAATTTGGGCAATGCCTTGATGGCACAAAAGAAAGACTCCGCTGCTGTAGAGCAGTTCGAGAGTGCTGCACGCCTGGAGACCAATCCTCTTCGTAAGGCACAGTCCTATCATAATATGGGTGTGATTTGTCAGACGCATAAAATGTATGGTGAGGCTATCGAGGCCTACAAGAACGCCCTGCGCCTGAATCCCAACGATGACGAGACGCGCTACAACCTCGTGCTCTGCAAGCACCAGCAGCAGAAGCAGCAACAGAAGCAACAGGGGCAGGATCAGCAGAACAACGACGACAAGAATAAAGACGATAAGAAAGACCAGCAGAAGCCTGAGGAGAACAAGGACAAGCAGGATCAGAAACAGCAGGAGCAGCCCAAGCCGCAGATGAGCAAGGAGAATGCCGAGCAGTTGCTGAATGCTGCTATCCAGAACGAGAAACAGACGCAGGACAAACTGAAGAAAGCCCAGCAACAGCCCCAGCGCCGCAATATTGAGAAGAATTGGTAAGAATAAGAATGAAGCGACTATTTGCAATCGTTTGTATGACGATGGCCGTCGTAGCGGCCATAGCGCAGACCCTGACAGGTTCTGCTCCCTCGCATGTGGCTGTGGGAGAGCAGTTTCGCCTGACCTATACCGTCAATACTCAGAATGTCAGTGATTTCCGCGCGGGTGACATCCCAGAGGAACTGGAAGTACTGATAGGCCCCAACCGATCTATGCAGTCGAGTTATCAGATGGTGAACGGTCATACCAGCAGTTCATCCTCGATTACCTATACCTATATCGTGAGTGCCAACAAGAATGGTACGTTTACCATTCCTCCTGCCCACGTGGTGGTGAGTGGTAAGAGTATTGCTTCCAATCCGCTGACCATTAAGGTTAGTGGCACAGCACAGTCGAATTCTGGCGGTTCCAACCGCCAGCAGTCCGGTGGGAATGCGGAGATCAGGGACGCTGGCAGTATGATTTCCGGTTCCGACCTTTTCATCAAGGTGAGTGCCAACAAGAAACGCGTTCACGAGCAGGAACCTATCCTGCTGACGTATAAGGTCTATACGCTTGTGGGTCTGACGAGTCTTCGTGGCGACATGCCGGACCTGAAGAGTTTCTATACCCAGGAAGTCGATCTGCCCCAGCAGAAGAGTTTCTCTATTGAGACCTTCAATGGTCGCCCCTATAAGACCACGACGTGGAGCCAGTACGTGATGTTTCCCCAGATGACGGGCAAACTCGAGATTCCTAGCATCACCTTCGAGGGGATTGTCGTTCAGCAGAACCGTAACATTGATCCTTTCGAAGCCTTCTTCAACGGCGGCTCCGGCTACGTAGAGGTCAAGAAGAAGATTCAGGCTCCCGGCATCGAGATTCAGGTGGATCCGCTGCCAGAGCGTCCTGCCAATTTCTCGGGTGGTGTGGGCAAGTTCAGTCTGTCAGCCCAGTTCGACAAGACTGAAACCAAGGCCAACGACCCCGTCTCCCTGCGTGTGATTGTCAGTGGCGTGGGTAACCTGAAACTCATCAAACAGCCTGTCATCAATATTCCCAAGGACTTCGACAAGTACGAGCCGAAGATTACGGATAAGACCAAGTTAACCTCCAACGGCATTGAGGGTTCAATGGTTTACGATATGCTGGTTGTGCCGCGCCATCAGGGCAAGTACGAAATTCCTCCCGTGGAGTTTACCTATTTCGATACTTCCGAGAATGCCTATAAGACCATTAAGAGTGAGCCCTTTACGCTCGATGTGGCCAAAGGCTCTGGCGCTGGTGCCGTGAACGATTTCTCAGGTCAGTCGGAACTACAGGAACTGACTAAGGACATTCGCCATATCAAGATGGGTGATACCCGTCAGCACTCGCTCAACGATTTCTTCTTTGGTTCCACGGGTTACTGGGTGTCGCTCTCTGTTTTGGCTCTGGTATTCATTACGCTGTTCATTGTATTCCGTCAGCGTGCCATCGAAAATGCCAATGTCACCAAGATGCGTGGTAAGAAAGCCAACAAGGTAGCCACGAAACGTCTGAAGAAAGCATCCCGTCTGATGACAGACAACAAACCGAGCGAGTTCTACGACGAGGTGTTGCGTGCCATCTGGGGCTATGTCGGTGATAAGTTGAATATCCCCGTTGAGCAGTTGTCCCACGACAACATTAGTCAGCGTCTTTCTGAGCGCAATGTTGGCGAGGAGACCATCAGTCAGTTCATTGGTGCTCTCGACGAGTGTGAGTTCGAGCGCTATGCGCCTGGCGATCCAAAGGGTAATATGAATAAGGTTTACGATAAGGCCATTACGGCCATTGAGCAAATAGAGGATGCCATGAAGAAAAGTGGTAAGAAGGCTGGTAACTCAGCCTTGAAACTGGTGCTCATTCTCTTCACTCTTCACTTTTCACTTTTCACTTCTGCAGTCACCAAGACTGAAGCCGACAGTGCCTACGTGCGTGGTGAGTACCAGCAGGCCATTAAGGACTACGAGGCCCTTTTGAAGCAGGGTGCCTCTGCCGATCTCTATTATAATCTCGGTAATGCCTATTATCGCACGGAGAACATCACTCGGGCCGTACTCAATTACGAGCGCGCCCTGTTGCTTTCGCCTGGTGACGGCGACATCCGTTTCAACCTCCAGATAGCCCAGGCCAAGACCATTGACAAGATTGTACCTGAGTCGGAGATGTTCTTTGTTACGTGGTACAAGTCGCTGATCAACCTGATGAGTGTCGACGGGTGGGCACGTACTGCCTTGGTGTCGCTCTCGCTGGTCATCATCTTGCTGCTCGTCTACCTCTTCTCCGATCGCCTCTGGCTCCGCAAGATCGGCTTCTTCGGCGGCATCGTGCTGCTCCTGCTCTTTGTGCTGAGCAATGTCTTTGCCTGGCAACAGAAGCAGAATCTGCTTTTCCGCAAGGGTGCCATCGTGATGTCGCCTTCAGTGACGGTGAAGAGTGCACCTGCCAGCAACGGCACTGACCTCTTCATCCTCCACGAGGGTACAAAGGTCACTATCAAGGACGGTTCGATGAAGGATTGGAAGGAAATCCGCATTGCCGACGGAAAGGAAGGGTGGATTGAAAGTAAACAATTGGAGGAAATCTGATGGAAGGACTGCTGGAAATACTCATCGATGCCCAGGGCCTGCTGCCTGTGCTGGAGTCACTAGACCGCTCGGCGCTTCTGGCGGTCAACGGCAGCGACTCCCTTTATCTCGACCGCATGGCCCATGTACTCACGACTGCCATCACCTGGGTACCGCTCTATATCAGTCTCTTTATCGTAGTTCTTAGAAACAACGATACTGTACGCAAAGTGTTGATGATCCTCGGCGCAGCAGCCCTGTGCGTGCTGCTGGCTGGCACTGTCGACGATCTGATTGTGAAGCCTACCGTGGCGCGTTGGCGTCCTACCCATGATCCCGTCATCGGTTCACTTGTCGACATCGTTGACGGCTACAGGGGCGGCAAATACGGTTTCTTCTCTGCTCATGCCTGCAACACGTTCAGTATCGCCATCCTCTTCTGCTGGATGGTCAGGAGCCGTTTGCTCTCTGTGGCTATGGTCATCTGGTCGCTCACGAACTGCTGGACGCGCCTTTATCTCGGAGTTCACTTCCCTGGCGATATCCTTGTGGGTCTCACGTGGGGCTTTATCGTCGGCACGAGCGTCTATTACCTCTTCTATCGTCTCACGAGGCATATGTCAGTCGGACGTCGGCTCATCTCCTCGCAATATACTGTCACGGGCTATCAGCGCTCAGACTGCGACATTCCCGTCGCCGTTCTGGTGTTCACGCTGGTATTTGCCCTCATCAAATCCTGTATCCTATGACTGTTGATCCCAAGCATATACATATCAGCGAATACAACTATCCGCTGCCCGACGAGCGCATTGCCAAATTTCCCATAGCACAGCGCGATCACTCTAAACTGCTCATTTATAACAAAGGTGAGGTAGGGGAGGATGTCTTCTACCATTTGCCCAAGTATCTGCCAGAGGGTGCACTGATGGTCTTCAATAACACGAAGGTAATCCAGGCTCGAATGCACTTCCGCAAGGAGACTGGTGCGCTGATTGAGGTGTTCCTGCTGGAGCCTGCCGAGCCGACGGACTATGAACAGATGTTCCAGACCACGGGCCATTGTGCCTGGTACTGCCTCGTGGGCAACCTGAAGAAATGGAAAGAAGGTACGCTCTTGCGCCAGTGCGAGCGTTTCACTATTAAGGCGACACGCGGCGAGATGCACGGTACCAGTCACCGCATTGACTTTGAATGGGACGCCCCCGTATCATTTGCTGAGATTATCGACGCGATGGGTGAATTGCCCATCCCTCCTTATCTCAATCGTGAGACTCAGGAAAGCGATAAGACCACCTATCAGACTGTCTATTCCAAGATAAAGGGTAGTGTGGCGGCTCCTACAGCCGGTCTGCATTTCACACCTGAGGTATTGGCTGATCTCGATGCACATGGCATCGATCGCGAGGAACTCACGCTCCATGTCGGCGCAGGCACGTTCAAGCCCGTGAAAAGCGAGGAGATTGAGGGTCACGAGATGCACACTGAGTTCATCAGCGTGCGCCGCGATACGATTGACAAGTTGATTCGTCACGGGGGCAGGGCCATTGCCGTCGGCACCACGAGTGTCCGTACGCTCGAGAGCCTTTACTATATGGGTATCAAGGTGATGCAGAATCCTGACCTCACAGAATCCCAACTTCATGTCGCCCAGTGGGAACCGTATGAAGGAGTGAAAAGTGACGGAGTAAAAAGTGAAGAATCGTTACAGGCTTTGGCCAATTGGATGGATGCCCACCATCTCGATGTCCTCCATTCCAGTACGCAGATTATCATTGCTCCAGGCTGCGACTACAAGATTGTGAAGATGCTGGTCACTAATTTCCACCAGCCACAGTCCACGCTCCTATTGCTTGTCAGTGCCTTTGTCAAGGGCGATTGGCACAAGATATATGACTATGCCCTGTCTCACGACTTCCGCTTCCTCAGTTATGGCGACTCATCGCTCCTAATACCATAATAAAATGGAATAAAAAAGAGCCAAGTATTGAAAGATACTTGGCTCTTTTTGAAGCAAAAGTCTATATTATTTCTTCTCCTCTTCTTTCTTGGGCTCGTCAGCCTTTTTAGCAGCGGGCTTGTAGCGCTTGTTCAGACCGTTGATGACATCGTTGGTGATGTCGAACTTCTTGTTGGCCATCAGGATGTTGTCGCCAGCCTTGGAGAGAATCAGGTCATACTGCTTGTCCTTGTTGTAGGCGGTGAGGAAGTTCTGCAGGGAATCGCGGAGAGCCTCGTTGAACTTGGCGGTCTCTGTGGCGAGTTCATTCTCCAGACGGGCCTGGAGTTCCTGAAGGTCGCGCTGCTGACGCTCGATGGCAGCCTGCTGCGAAGCGGCCTGCTCACGGCTGGCAAATCCGTTGTTGTTCAGTTTCTGCTGGAAGTTGTTCACGGCAGCCTGCAGGGCGTTACCTTTCTGGGTCAGGGTGTTGCGGGCGTTGTTTGACTTCTTCTGGAGTGTCACGCTGTAGTCCTTGGCAAAGTCGTACTGAGTCATCAGAGAGTCGACTTCGACGTAGGCGATCTTCATACCGGATGCAGAAGCATCGCCAGCAGCGGGCTGCTCGTCCATCTTGGAACTGGCATTGTTGCACGATACCATCATGGCTGCGATGGCGAGTGCGGAGAAAATGTACTTTTTCATCTTTTAATTTTATTATTCTTTAATTTCTTAATTTTTCAACTGTTCCTCGACTGCAAACTGGCTCTTGGTGCGGAGTTCGCGATCCTGATCCAGCACGCAGTGGATACCCCGCTCCTTCATCGCCTCGGAGTCGTGGATATGCTGCGAGGAGAACTGACCATCCTTTCGGAAAATCAGTTTTACGCAGAAAAATGCCATGCCGATAGCAATTATTAACGTGCTGATGAGCAGAGTTTCAATCATTTTTTGTAATTTTGCGCATAAATTCGGCTGCAAAGGTACGAATTAATTCACGAAATCAGTCAAAAATAACATTAATAATGAATAAAAACGATTTAAAACCTGCTGTTGTCTTTGCAGAATTTGCAAAGATCAACGAAATTCCCCGCCCTTCGAAGCGCGAGGAGAAGATGATTGCGTATCTGAAGAACTGGGGCGAAAGCCATGGGCTGGACACGAAAGTCGACGAAACAGGCAACGTGCTGATCCGTAAGGCGGCTACTCCAGGGATGGAAAACCGGAAGACGGTGATCCTACAGAGTCACATGGATATGGTGTGCGATAAACTTGTCGATGTGGAGTTCGACTTCGACAAGGATGCCATTAAGACTTACGTGGACGGAGAGTGGCTGACGGCTGAAGGCACAACACTGGGTGCCGACGACGGTATCGGCTGTGCCATCGAACTGGCCATCCTGGCCTCCGATGATATCCAGCATGGCCCTATTGAGTGTGTCTTCACACGCGACGAAGAGACTGGTCTTTCTGGTGCCGAGGGTATGAAGGCCGGCTTCATGACGGGCGACTACCTGATCAACCTCGACTCTGAGGATGAGGGCGAGATATTCGTCAGTTGTGCTGGCGGACGTAATACGACGGCGAAGTTCACCTTCGAGCGTCAGGAGGCTCCTAAAGGCAGTTTCTTCCTCAAAGGCTCGCTGAAAGGACTCGTGGGCGGACACTCAGGCGACGACATCAATAAGAAACGCGCCAATGCCATTAAGATCCTGGGACGTTTCCTCTTCCAGACGATGCGTCGCTACGAGGGCACACAATTGGCACAGTTCCACAGCGGAAAGTTGCACAACGCCATTCCGCGCGACGGCTATTTCATCATCGCTGTGCCCAATGATGTAAAGGAGAATGTGCGGGCCGACTGGAACGTGTTTGCTTCAGATGTTGAGGACGAGTTCCACGTGACTGACACGCAGATGGTGTTCTCGATGGAGAGCACGGAGGCAGAGCCTGTGATTGCACCAGAGGTAGCCAAGAATTTCATCTGGGCCGTACAGGCTGTCGATAACGGCATCTATGCCATCTGTCAGGATGAGGCCCTCGGCGGCATGGTGGAGACATCGAGCAACATTGCCAGCATCCATTCCTCAGAGACTACGATTGATGTCCTGTCGAGCCAGCGCTCCAATGTGATGTCGAACCTCGACAATATGTGCGCTACCATCCAGGCCGTATTCGAACTGGCTGGTGCGGAAGCCTACAGCAGCGACGGTTATCCTGCCTGGAAGATGAAGGCGGATTCTAAACTGACGGAGATTGTGGTGGCTTCGTACAAGAAACTGTTCGGCAAAGCCCCTGTGGTGCGCGGTATCCATGCCGGACTGGAGTGCGGTCTGTTCTCCGAGCGTTATCCCAACCTCGACATGGTAAGTTTCGGCCCCACGCTTCGCTTTGTGCATACGCCTGACGAGCGTCTCCACATCCCCACAGTGCAGATGGTGTGGGACCACCTGCTCGATGTACTCAAAAACATTCCGCAGAAATGAAGTCGCGTGCGTATATAATAATAGGTGTAATGCTGCTGTTCGCTTCGTGCGGACAGCAGTATCAGGCCGAAAGGACTGTCGGCGCATTTGTGGATGACAATGCCGAGAACCCTGACCTGATAGCGAAACGTGATTTCGCCGATCTGGGCACCACCAGGCACATCACAGACTCGCTGGTGAGTGTGATGCGTCAGCGAGGGGCAGAGCACTTTAAGAAAGGCATCAGTTATCCTGCCATTCCCCAAGGAGATCTTTACTATCTGAGAATGAGATATGTATATGAGGGCGACACCCTGCAGAATACCTTCTATCTGAATGAGGAACTGACAGAGGTGGTGGCCTTCAAATAACTTTTTCAGAAAAAAGTTGCGGAAAAATTTGCAGGATTCAAATAAAAGCCGTACCTTTGCACCCGCATTTGAGGAAATAACCCCTCGGTTTCTAACACGAAGCATTCTTGGAAGGATGGGTGAGTGGCTGAAACCAGCAGTTTGCTAAACTGCCGTACGGGTTCCCGTACCGGGGGTTCGAATCCCCCTCCTTCCGCAGGGGTCAGTCCAACAGAATGCAGCGCGGTCGATTCATCTAATGGTTAGGATACAAGATTCTCAATCTTGGCATAGGGGTTCGATTCCCCTATCGACTACCAAAGCACCCTGTAAACATTTGGTTTACAGGGTGCTTTCTTTGTGCTTGGCGTACTTAAAGTGGACTCGATGAAAAATAGCAAACATTGACACGGTTTTAATAAACGCTGCCAGGGTTTTAACAGACGCCGTCACGGTTTTATCAAACGCTGACGCGGTTTTAACGGGTCAGTCCGAAAAGCCAGTTGTGTTTATGCGCATAGTTTCATTAGCCTGAAGAGGAAGAATGGAATGTCAGAGACACCTCTGAACTGAGCCCTGAAGGCTTTGACCTTCGCATTGAACGACTCAGCCCCTGCGTTGGTA
>JAFUAK010000210.1 GCA_017460765.1 Prevotella sp.
CACCCAGATCACACCCAGCACGTTGATCGACATGTGGGCAAAGGCAGCCCTTCGCGCCTGTACATTAGCCGTGAGCGCCACGATATTTGAAGTAATGGTCGTTCCAATGTTCTCACCGAGCACAAGCATGATGCCCTGGTCAATGTGGAGCACACCCGTGGAGCAGAGCGTCATGGTGATGGCCATGATGGCTGCCGATGACTGAACGCAGAGCGTGAGCACCGTACCCATGAAGAGGAAGAGGAGCGAATTCCAAACCGAAGGCTCGTTGAAGTTGGCAAAGAAAGCATTCACGGCAGCGGCATACTCGCCAGTCACAGCCTCGGCGCCCGTAGTCTTCAGGGTACCCAATCCCAAGAAGAGGAAGGCCACGCCGAAGAGGAAGTCACCCACGATACGATGCTTCTTCATGTAGATCAGGATGATACCGAGGAAGAAGGCCGGATAGACATAGTCGGCAATGTTGAATGAGAAGCCAAGCGACATGATCCACGCTGTCACCGTGGTACCGATGTGGGCACCCATGATGACAGAGATGGCCTGCACCAGCGTGAGCAGTCCGGCATTGACGAACGACACAGTCATCAGCGTCGTGGCCGTAGAACTCTGCACGGCGGCGGTTACGAACATACCAGTAAGCATACCAGTGAAGCGGTTGGTGGTCATGGCACCCAAGACGTGTCGCAACTGCGGACCCGCCATCTTCTGAAGGGCATCGCTCATCGATTTCATACCGAACATCAAAAGGGCGAGCGAACCCAGAAGTTTAAACAAAATCAGCATAAAAAGATATCTTTTGATTAAATTTTCGGCTACAAAGATACAAAAAAAGCCAAAGAATATACAGATTATTCCAGTTTTTTTCTATCTTTGCCACAAAATTCTCCTAAAACGACGAAAACCTATGGAACAGACAGTCAAGATTCATTGCCGGAATACGGATACCACCATCGAGGTACCTATCGGCTCGACCCTGGAGGAAGCCTACGGGCAACTGGGCATTGAGATGGCTCACGGGCCCATCAGTGCGCGTGTTAATAATAAGGTGGAGGGCATGCACTTCCGTCTCTACAAGCAGAAGGAGGTGGAATTTCTCAACATCACCTCTGCCAGCGGCTCCCGCGCCTACACCCGCAGTCTCTTCTTCGTGCTCTGCAAGGCTGCCCACGATCTGTTCACCCCTTGCAAAGTCTCTATCGACATCCCCGTGTCGAACGGCTACTATGTGAACCTGAACATCGGTCGCCCCGTAACACTCGATGATGCGGGTGCCATCCGTCGCCGCATGCAGGAGATCATTAATGCGGCCATCCCCATCCACCGTCATGAGACTACAACAGAAGAGGCCATCCGCATGTTCACAGAACAGGGACAGCAGTCAAAGGTGAAACTGCTGCAGTCAACGGGACGGCTCTACACAACCTACTACGACATCGACGGCTATCAGGACTATTACTATGGTTCGCTGCTGACAAACACCTCACAACTCTACCTCTTCGGATTGGAGAAATACTACGATGGACTACTGCTTCGTCTGCCCTCCCGTGAACATCCTGAAGAACTGGGCGAAATGACGCATCAGGACAAGATGTTCGGCATCTTCAAGGAGCACCACCAGTGGCAGGACATCCTGGGTCTGCGCACCGTGGGCGACCTGAACGACGCCATCATGCACGGATTCACGGCCAACCTCATCCAGATCAGCGAGGCCCTGCAGGAGAAGAAAATCGCCAAGATCGCTGATGAGATTGCCGGCAGGAAGGGTATCAAACTGGTACTCATCGCAGGTCCCTCCAGTTCCGGCAAGACCACGACTTGCAAGCGCCTTTCCGTACAACTGGCCGTGAATGGCATCAAGCCCATCGGCATCTCGCTCGACGACTATTTTCTGGATCGCGACAAGACACCGCTCGACGAGAAGGGCGACTACGACTTCGAGCACCTGCATGCCCTGAATCTGCCACTGCTCAACGAGCAACTATCGGCCCTCTTCCGTGGCGAAGAGGTGGAACTGCCACGCTACGATTTCCCCACGGGCACGAGCCAGAAGAGTGGCAAGCACCTGCGTCTCGGTGAGAACGAGATCCTCGTGGTGGAGGGCATCCATGCCCTGAACCCCGAGTTGACCTCGCAGATTCCCAATGAGCAGATTTTCCGTGTCTATGCATCTGCCCTGACCACCATCCTGCTCGACAGCCATAACTATGTTCCTACTACCGACAACCGTCTGCTGCGCCGCATCATCCGCGATCACAAATACCGTGCCGTATCTGCCCAGGAGACCATCCGCCGCTGGCCATCGGTACGCAGGGGCGAGAACCGCTGGATCTTCCCCTTCCAGGAGAATGCCGACGCCATGTTCAACTCTGCCATGCTCTTCGAACTGGCTGTCATTAAGAGTCAGGCAGAGCCGCTGCTCGA
>JAFUAK010000211.1 GCA_017460765.1 Prevotella sp.
GGCGTTGCTCACCCACGGTGCCCCCTGGTAGTCGATGTCGCCCCACGTGCGGGTGGGATCGTCCTGGCTCAGGTAGCGGTTAGGGACGAGTTGGCGCAGGTCCCAGCCGCCCGTCTTGATGGTCAGTTGGTAGTCCTTGCACGAGTCGGGCATCAGCGCCCTCACTTCCCGATAGATGCTCTCCACGGCCTCCGGGGTGAAGGTCTGTTCTCCCAGATGGGTATCGGCCTCCACGGCGATGGTGCGCAGCGAGTCGTTCATCTCCAGCGACTTCAGGCGGCTGTTGGAGCGTATCCGCTGGCCTGTGGCGGCACGGTAGTTCTTGAAATAGTTGTCCAGTTTAGTGTTCAGGTCCTTCTGGGCAAATGCCGGCATCACGAGCCAGGCAGCGAGGACGAGTGTGCTTAGTCTTTTCATGGTATCTATACTTCTCCTATCGTAAAGTTTTCGGGCTTCTTGCCTTTGAAGTCCTTGAAATAGAGTTTGATGTCGCGCATGTCTGCCTCCAGGTCACCCGTCGGGATGACGGTCTTCGTACATTGGATGAGCCTTTTCTCATAGTCCACGCCGTAGAGCAGGATGGGCAGCCCGGCCTTCAGGGCGATGAAGTAGAAGCCCTTCTTCCAGTCGGGGTTCGGCGAGCGCGTCCCCTCGGGGGTGATACACAGGCAGAAGGTCTTGGCGGCCTTGGCGGTCTCGGCCATGCTGTCCGTCATGCTGGTGTGTTTCTGCCGGATGACGGGGATGCCGCCGAGGCTCCTGAAGATGGGGCCCAGAGGGAAGAAGAACCACTCCTTCTTCATCAGGAAATTGCTCTGCATGCCCCGGGCACCGGCATAGAGTTGTCCCAGCACGAAGTCCCAGTTGCTCGTATGGGGTGCCAGACAGATAATGAACTTGTCGGGGTGGTCTTCTGTTACTTCAGCCGTCCACCCCAGTCGCTTGTATAAAAGCCAGTTACAAAATTTCTTCCACATAGTTAAGCGTTGATTTGGTCGAGTATCTCCTGGACCTCCGCGCTGAACTTCTCCCGCAGGTCCTTGAAGTAGGCCTTGGCGGGCATGCCGGGCTCGGGGTGAGAGATGCGCCTGATGTAGTTGTCCTGCATCTGCACGATGGCGAAGAGCGTTGCCTCCGCATTCTCCTTGTTGGCCTTCGCGCCGTAGAGAGACACGGCTACGCAGTCGGCGAATAGATTCTCACAAATCAGTTGAATACCTTTCTTTAATGTTCTTTTGTTTGCCATAAATTATCCTCCTTTTTGGTTGATTTTGATATATTCAGTAAGCAAAGATAAGCATTTTTTCCGAGATTGCAAGTCTTTCATCCTCAAAAAATATTAAAATACCGAAAATCGCCCCATTTCTTTCGCTTTTCTAACAAAAATCAACTAATTTTGCGCCTCAGAAACGAATTATTCATTCTAAAAATAACTAGTATTACGATTATGGAAAAAAGTGCATTGCAGATTGCGAGAGCCGCTTATCAGCCCAAGTTGCCGAAGGCTCTCCAGGGTGCTGTGAAAGTGAAGGAAGGCAAGCCCACTCAGAGTGTAGGTGACCAGGAAGAGATCAAGAAACTGTTCCCCAACACCTATGGCATGCCTATCGTGGAATTCGAGCCCGCTACCGAGACGAATAACACGAAGATGAACGTAGGTATCATCCTCAGCGGCGGTCAGGCTCCTGGCGGCCACAACGTGATTACCGGTCTCTTCGACCAGATCAAGAAACTCAACCCCGAGAACCGTCTCTTCGGTTTCATCCTCGGTCCTGGCGGTCTGGTAGACCACAACTACATGGAACTCACTAAGGAGATCATCGACGAGTATCGTAACACGGGCGGCTTCGATATGATCGGTTCCGGCCGCACCAAACTCGAGAAGGTAGACCAGTTCGAGAAGGGCCTGGAGATCATCCGTCAACTCGACATCAAGGCCATCGTCATCATCGGTGGCGACGACTCCAACACCAACGCCTGCGTGCTGGCCGAGTACTATGCCGCCAAGCAGTACGGCGTTCAGGTCATCGGCTGCCCGAAGACCATCGACGGCGACCTGAAGAACGACCAGATCGAGACCTCTTTCGGCTTCGACACC
>JAFUAK010000212.1 GCA_017460765.1 Prevotella sp.
CACCTTGGCGATTGCACCGATGACAGGCGCAGGGGTGTAGAAAGCGGTATTCACCGACCGCTTGATGCTGTCCGTCAGTTCCTTGGCCTCCTTGTCGTCACTGGCACCCTCACGGATGGTATCAAACAGTTCCTTGGTCTGATCATAATACTTCCTGTCCGACTTGTTCCAGAACTCTATGTCGCGATTGTCGATGTTATCGACATCCACATTGTTCAGCACGAACTTCAAACCGCCAAAACCGCTGTATCTCTTCAGGACTTCACGCTCCGCATCCGTCGCCGCCCTACCCTCTTTCTTGAGCTGGAAGACGGTACGGATAGCGGCAATGTTATCCTGTAACTTTTGTCTCTTGTTATATGCCATAGTATTTTCTCTTTATCGATGCAAACCCGCTGACACGTCGCGCACCTCTCCTCGTGCCAGTCCGCGCAGCTCGGCCTTGACATCGGCCTTCCACGCATCGGGGATGTTTCCCATCGCCTTTTCTGAATTACTGAACAACACTTCATAGAAGAAGTCCCTGCCCTTGGGCCGCAGATAGAAGCCGCCACTGTCGGCAGCCAGTTCAATGGCTTTCCGCTGTTCTAGCGAAAACTCCCTGGCCGACGGGTCGGTGGTACGCTCCACCAAGGCTTTCTTTGCAGCATCATAGCGATAGTCAGGGCAACGCATTCGCGATGCCTGACCGAACTTCAGGGCGACATCGAAGGGTGTCACGTCCTGACGGCCTGTGTAGGTCTGGACTGCTTTCAGCTTTGTAGGGTCTTGCCGCAATTCCTCCAGCGTCGGATAATACAACGCCACACGGTCGTAGAAACCGAGGCCGTGCGGATTGGTATCGTAGGCGAAGCCGTCGTGGAACTCCATGTCTATCGCAAACTCGCCGTTGTCATCGAACTTGACGTAGGGCGGAAGCGTATCAACGCTCGACAGTCCCTTGCCACTGAGTACAGGGAAACTATCACGGTTCAGGATGATACCCTCCACGGGGCCTTTCGGGCACTCCAATTCGGAGCAACTGATGCCCGATTGTGACAGCAACCGGCGACGGCTGTATTCCAGCGCATGGAGAAAAGTCTCGAAATGAGGAGCATTTTCCAAAGCAAGGGGCTTGTCGGCCTTACGGGCAGCAGGGACGACTTCGCCCAATGTGAAGTTGCGGGTGCTGTCATTATCCATCACCCGGATGGCATGACTACGTGCATGGTTGGCATCCTCGGCAAACGCCTTCATGGTGGAAGCAAGCTTCGTGTAGAGGTTCAAGCCGTATGGGGGCAGTTGCTCCGCATCGATACGGTTGCCGCGCTGCAGGATGACAAAGTCTGCAGGCACGATGCGGTTGTCGCTGAAATACACACCAAGCACAAGCTCTTCCTCTGCGAAACGGTTCAGCCAGCCACTGCGCTCATCCTCCGTAAAACTGACGATGCACGGCTTGTCCATGAAATAGGCCACGCCATCAGAGTCACCGCCACTGATACGACCATTCAACTGCTTGGCCATGTCCACACACTGGGCATAGAGTTCACGGGAACGGTGGCGGTCACGGATGAGCGAGGTCTCAAACTCATGAACCTGGTCTGTGTCCATCAGCCCACGACACCACTTCTCAGCACCTGTCTTCGTCCTGAACTCCTCCACCCAACAGTCGTTGGTGCTGTTGTCGAAGGCCACATATTTGGCTCCGTCACGGAAATAGCCCTGGGCACCAGTATGAGCAGGAAAGGTCAGGCTACGTGACCTGCGCTCGCTTTCGAGTATCTCGCCCAATACCTTCTGGGCTTCCTCGCCAGTAAGCAGCTGCTGTCCACTGTAGCCTGACCCCTGACTTGCCGCCATGTTATGTGTGTTCATCTCCGATGCCATCCACTAACACGGCCATAGCCAGCTCCTGTGCCTGGTCGACGGTCAAGCCGTCGCGACGGGCATTCTCATACTTCTCCTCGGCAGC
>JAFUAK010000213.1 GCA_017460765.1 Prevotella sp.
CCGACCTGCTGATGCTGCCTGGCGGTATGCCTGGTGCCAGCAACCTGTATGACCACGAGGGTGTGTGCAAGGCCGTCTGTGAGCAGTTTGCCGCAGGCAAGAAGGTGGCTGCCATCTGTGCCGCTCCTGCTGTAGTCCTGGCCCCGCTGGGAATTCTCGACGGCAAGAAGGCTACCTGTTATCCAGGCTTTGAGAGTGCCTTGGAGAATGCCACCTATACGGGCGACCTCGTTACCGTCGATGGTAATGTCACCACGGGTGAGGGACCTGCCGCCGCTTTCCCCTACGCCTACGAACTGCTTGCCCAACTTGTCGACAAGAAGACCTCCGACCAGATCGCCGAGGGCATGCGCTTCAAGCACCTCATGCAATAATATGGACTATATCATTATAGTGGCAGGCGGAAAGGGCCTGCGCATGGGGAGCGATATTCCCAAGCAGTTCCTGCCCATCGGCGGGAAGCCCGTACTGATGCGGACGCTGGAGCGGTTTCGCGAGTATTCCGCTGATCTCCAGATCATCCTCGTGCTCCCAGAGGCCCAACAGGACTACTGGCACGGGCTCTGTGAACAGTACCACTTCGACGTGGAGTATCAACTCGCTAATGGCGGACAGACCCGCTTCCACTCCGTGCAGAACGGGCTCGCCTTGGTACCCGACGATGCCGAGGGCGTGGTGGGTGTGCACGACGGCGTGCGCCCCTTCCCCAGCATCAAGGTGATCCGTAACTGCTACGAGACTGCCCGCACGGCCAAGGCGGTTATCCCCGTCATCCCCGTCGTGGAAACCGTCAGGCATCTGATGACACAAAAAGAACCGTCCCTTTTGTGTTATTCTGCTACTGTGCCGCGTGACGAATACCGTCTGGTGCAGACACCGCAGACCTTCGACATCCAGTTGCTCAAGGCCGCCAACCGTCAGCCCTACAATGACGGTTTTACGGACGATGCCTCTGTGGTGGAGGCCTATGGCCACGCGATCACTCTCGTGGAGGGTAATCGTGAGAATATCAAGATCACCACCCCCTACGACCTCAAGATTGCGGAAGTACTGATTTAGATGGACATCCTGAACCAAGACATACAATACCTGCCAGGGGTGGGCCCCAACAGGAAGAAGATACTGAGCGATGAACTCGGCATCCATACCTATGGTGACCTGCTGGAATACTACCCCTACAAGTATGTCGATCGTTCAAAGATCTATACCTGCCACGAACTGACGGGCGACATGCCCTTCGTTCAGGTTGTTGGGCATATCCTCAGTTTTGAGACTTTCCAGATGGGACCCCGTAAGGAACGGGTGGTCGCCCATTTCAGCGACGGCACTGGCATCGTCGATCTCGTGTGGTTCCAAGGTGGCAAGTACGCCAAGCAGACTTACAAGATCGGTGTGGAATACGTGGTCTTCGGCAAGCCGACGGTCTTCAATAACCGCATCAACATCACCCACCCTGAAATGGACCGTGCCGACACGCTGGAGTTGTCGGGCATGGGCATGCAGCCCTATTACTCCACCACGGAGAAGATGAAGAAGCGTGGTCTCTCTTCGCGCACCATCGAGAAACTGACGCGGAGCATGCTGGAGAAACTGCCGCCCCTGCCAGAGACCATTCCCGACTTCATCACGGGTCCCCACTACCTGATGGAGCGCGACGAGGCCCTGCGCACCGTCCACTATCCCAAGAACGCCAGGGACCTGGAGCGGGCAAGGGTCAGACTGAAGTTCGAAGAACTCTTTTTCGTACAATTAAATATAGTAAGGTACGCGAGCGACCACCGTCGCAAGTACCGGGGCTATGTCTTCTCACAGGTGGGCCAGGTCTTCAACTCCTTCTATCGCAACAACCTGCCCTTTCCGCTGACAGAAGCACAGAAACGGGTGATTCGTGAGATCCGCAAGGATACGGGTAGCGGGCGTCAGATGAACCGTCTGCTGCAAGGCGATGTGGGCAGCGGCAAGACCCTCGTGGCCCTGATGTCGATGCTCATTGCCATCGACAACGGCTACCAGGCCTGTATCATGGCCCCCACGGAGATCCTCGCCGAACAGCACCTCGCCACCATCATGGGATTCCTGAAGGGGATGGACCTCAGGGTAGCCCTGTTGACTGGCATCGTGAAGGGCAAGCGCCGCCAGGAGGTGCTCGAAGGTCTGCTCGATGGTACCATCCACATCCTTGTGGGCACTCATGCCGTCATCGAAGACTGGGTACAGTTTGCCCGCCTCGGCCTTGTCGTCGTCGACGAGCAGCACCGTTTCGGCGTGGCCCAGCGCGCCAAACTCTGGTCGAAGAGCCAGAACCCGCCCCACGTACTCGTGATGACGGCTACCCCGATTCCCCGTACGCTCGCCATGACACTCTACGGCGACCTTGACGTGAGCGTCATCGACGAACTGCCGCCAGGCCGCAAGCCCGTACGCACTACCCATGTATTCGACTCCCGCATGACCTCGCTCTACGACGGCATCCGTCAGCAGATCCGCGAGGGGCGCCAGGTGTATATCGTGTTCCCCCTCATCGAGGAGAGCGAGAAGAGCGATCTCAAGAACCTGGAGGACGGCTTCGAGATTTTGAAGCAGGCCTTCCCAGAGTTCCGTCTCAGTAAGGTGCACGGACGGATGAAGCCTGCCGACAAGGAAGAGGAGATGCAGCGCTTCGTCAGTGGTGAGACGCAGATCCTGGTTGCCACCACCGTCATCGAAGTTGGTGTCAATGTGCCTAATGCCTCTGTGATGGTGATTCTCGATGCCCAGCGCTTCGGACTCTCCCAACTCCACCAACTCAGGGGACGCGTAGGACGTGGGGCTGACCAGAGTTACTGCATCCTCGTCACCCCTTATAAACTCTCTGACGAGACCCGCAAGCGCATCGACATCATGTGCGACACCAACGATGGCTTCCGCATCGCAGAGGCCGACCTGAAACTGCGCGGGCCTGGCGACCTCGAAGGCACCCAACAGAGCGGCATGGCCTTCGACCTGAAGATCGCCGATATCGCCCGCGACGGACAACTCGTACAGATGGCCCGCGACGAGGCGCAGAAGGTCATTGACGAAGATCCCGACTGCACATCGCCCAAGTACGCTGTGCTCTGGAACCGCCTGCGCCAACTCCGCAAGACGAACATCAACTGGGCGGCCATTTCGTAATTTTTTAGAAATGTCAACCAAAAACGTTTAAGTGTTAAAAGCAACCTAAACTTTGTTAACGGGCACAAGGTTCCTGCACGATTTCGGATTTTTATGCTTACCTTTGCAAACGAATCTTTTTCGTAACGAAACCCAACCTAACAATGAAGAAAGTATTCCTTTGCGCCCTGATGATATTGTTTTCCATGAGCGAGATTGCTAATGGAAAAGGCAATGAGCCTGTACAGATCCAAGACCAGGATGAAGAAGAGATCGGTAATTTCGATTTCCTCTATGGTGATGGCGACGATGCTTTCAACAAGGTTGAGATGCTGATCGACGAGGCTTTTTCCCACCTCGGCACCCGCTATCGTTCAGGTGCCAAGGGGCCGAGTGCCTTCGACTGTTCGGGTTTCACCAGTTACGTCTATAAGCAGCAGACAGATCTTTTCATCGGAGCATCCTCCCGTGACCAGTATGCCCGCAACATTCCCATCCGTCGTGATGAGATCCAGTGCGGTGATCTGGTGTTCTTCACCAGTCCTGGCTCTGGCCGTAACGTAGGTCATGTGGGTATCGTCGTCGATGTCGATCCTGTCACGCTCGAATTCACGTTCATCCATGCCAGCAGCAAGAACGGTGTGAAACTCAGTAGTTCCAAGGAATCCAATTATGCCAAGAGATATGTTGGTGCACGTAGAATCCTTGAACTGAGTGCTTTATGAGAATCCGCCTGCTGAGTCTGACCCTTGCCGCCTTCGGCATCCTCCCCATCCAAGCCCAGACCCTGAACATCGCCATGACAGGCGATATCATGATGGGCACCACCTACCCCAGTATGATGCTCCCAGCCAACGACGGAAGAGACCTCTTCCGCGATGCGAAGGATGTCTTAGTGAATGCCGACCTCACCGTGGGCAACCTCGAAGGTACGCTCTGTGACGGCGGCAGAAGCACCAAGGGCAGCGGGCCCAACTCCTATTCTTTCCGCACCCCCACGAGTTACGGGCACCTGCTGAAGGAAGCCGGTTTCGACTTCTTGAGCATGGCCAACAACCACGCCAACGACTTCGGCAGCGAGGGCATTGAATCCACCGAACGCGTACTGAACGAACAGGGCATCCTCTTTTCGGGCATCGCTGGTCGCGTGGAGAGTGCCGTCATCGAGCGCAAGGGACTGAAGATCGGACTTTGTGCCTTCGGCCATAACAGTTACACGCTGAAGCATACGGATCTCAATACCGTGGGCCGCATCGTCGATGACCTCGTCAGTCGCTGCGACCTCGTCATCGTGTCTTTCCACGGAGGAGCAGAGGGGCGCACGAGAAACCACCTGCCGCAAGGCTCCGAGACCTTCCTCGGCGAGAATCGTGGCTCACTGCGCCAACTGGCCCATTTCTGTATCGACCACGGAGCCGACATCGTCTATGGACACGGTCCCCACGTGGTGCGCGCCATGGAGGTCTACAAGGACCGATTCATCGCCTATAGTCTCGGCAACTTCTGTACCCCCTACAACGTCAGCCTGACAGGTATTTCCGGCTATGCCCCCGTGGTGGAGATCAACATCAATGCCGACGGTTCGTTCATCGACGGCAAGATTCACTCCTTCTTACAGACGAAGGGCATCGGTCCCCGCGAGGATAAAGCCCGGAGTGTGGCCCGTGAAATCAGGAGCCTGAGCGAGAGCGACATTCCCCAGAGTCAGGCCACCATCGACGCCCAAGGCAATATCGTGCTGAAGGGCAAACGCTAAAAAACTGGGAATAAGTGTTAAAAGTGTCAAAAAGAAAGAAATAATTTGTTGATTCACAACATTATTTGCTAACTTTGCACCGAATTTTTGCTTTAGAACAAGTACAATCATATGAATATAAGTATCAAGAAATTTATCTTTTTCGCAGTATCCGCAATGGCAGTGACACCCGCCGTCGCACAGGATCTGTTGGCCAAACAGGCACCCATAGACCGTAAGATGAAAGCCGTTGACTCAATCGTCCTCAAGAGGCTGATTATCAGCGAGGAGCGCGAGAACCCCTCTGCCGATCTCTATCAGGACTGGAACAATGTATATGCCCATCGTGAGACCGCCCTGCCCGATTCTTTCCGCATCGATCTCCGTGGATTCCACATGCCGACGCCGAGCCGCGTGGTGAC
>JAFUAK010000214.1 GCA_017460765.1 Prevotella sp.
ACCTTAATGTCACTAAGTCAAAGACACAAAGACGCGGTTTTGCTAAAAAAAGAGGAATTGCGCACGTGAAATTTGGCGGTCTCGAAAATAAGTTGTACCTTTGGACCGTTATTCGGAAAAAGGAAGTATGCAAGACAACAGACAAGCCGCACTCGAACTGGGACAGAAGCCCGTAGGCCAACTGCTTTGGCAGTATGCCCTGCCTGCCATCGTGGCGATGACCGCATCGAGCCTCTACAACATCATCGACCGTGCCATGATCGGTCTGGTGGTCGGCCCTGAGGCCATCGCGGGTCTCGGCATCACGTTCCCGTTCATGAACCTCTCGGGAGCCTTCGGCGCGGCTGTCGGCGTGGGAGCGAGCACCTGCATCAGCGTGAAACTGGGGCAGAAGGACTATAAGACGGCAGAGAATCTGCTGGGCAACACGGTGACGCTGAATCTGGTGATCGGCTTCCTCTTCATGGCGGTCTGCCTCGTGTTCCTCGACCCGATCCTTCGGTTCTTCGGAGCCTCCGACGTGACGCTGCCATACGCTCGTGAGTTTATGACGGTGATACTGCTTGGCAATATGATCACCCACATGTATTTCGGTATGAATGCGGTGCTCCGTGCCGCAGGAAAGCCAAGGCACGCGATGTATTCGGTGCTCTTCACGGTGGGGATGAATATTCTCTTGGTGATAGCCTTCGTGTGGTGGTTCCGATGGGGCATCCGAGGGGCGGCACTGGCAACGGTCACCTCGCAGTCGATGGCGCTCTGCTGGCAGATGTGGCTCTTCTCGAATTCCAAGGAGTTGCTTCATCTGAAGCGGGGCATCTACCGACTGAAATCGCAACTCGTGAAGAATATCATATCCATCGGCATCTCGCCGTTCCTGATGAACGTAACCTCCTGTGTGATTGTGATTTTCATGAACAACCAGTTCGTGCGCTACGGTGGTGATATGGCCGTGGGTGCCTATTCGATAGCCAATTCGGTGGTGATGGTGTTCTTCATGTTTGTCATCGGAATCACGCAGGGCATGCAGCCGATCGTGGGCTATAATTATGGTGCCGAGAAGTACGACCGCATGCTGCGCTGCCTCTTTCTGGCCATCGCCTGTGCTACGGCGATTCTGCTGGTAGGCTGGACGCTCTCGATGCTCTTTCCAAGGCAGATAGCACGCATCTTCACGACCGACGCAACCCTCTTGGATCTCTCGGCTCGAGGCATCAAACTTGACATGCTGGTGTTCTTCGTGGTGGGTTCGCAGGCGGTGATCACGAACTTCTTCCAGTGCATCGGCAAGGTGAAGATCTCGATTTTCCTGAGTCTCTCGCGCCAGTTGATTCTGCTGCTGCCGATGGCGTATGTTTTCCCTCTGTTCTGGGACTTGGACGGTGTGTGGTACTCGATGCCAGCCTCCGACTTCGGCTCGTTCGCCATGACCATCCCGCTGCTGCTATGGTACATGAAAAAATTCAAACGACAATGAAACATATCATCATCAATGTAGGACGGCAATTAGGGTCGGGCGGTCACGACATCGGACGCATGCTGGCTCTCGACTTCCAGGCGAAGTATTACGACCGCGAACTGCTCAACCTGGCTGCGAAGGAGAGTGGACTCTCGGAGAAAATCTTCGAGCAGAACGATGAGAAGAAAGGCTTCTTCCGAGGACTTCTCAACTTGGGTTCGCCGCATATCAGCAGCAGCGGTGACTACAAGTCGGGCTTCTCGCAGGAGAGTCTGTTCCAGTTTCAGAGCGATGCCATCCAGAAGGCTGCCCGTGAGGGCTCGTGTGTGTTTGTAGGCCGCTGTGCCGACTACGTGCTGCGCGACTTCCCCAACACGGTGAACATCTTCATCACGGCCTCGATGAAATACCGCATTGAGCAGATCATGAACAAGCAGCACATCGACGAGGCCGCAGCCCGCAGGTTCATCGAGCAGGGAGAGTCGAGGCGTGCGCAATACTATAATTACTATACTGGCAAGAAATGGGGTCACTCCGAGAGTTACGACCTCTGCATCGACTCCTCGATCCTCGGCCTGATGGAAAGCGAGAAACTCATCGCAGAATTCATCCGCAAACGCTTCAAGATATGAAGAAGATAGGCATCATCAGCGATACGCATTCTTACTGGGATCCGAAGTACTTGCACTACTTCGAGCCTTGTGATGAAATCTGGCATGCAGGCGACATCGGGAGCGTGGAAGTGGCTGAGAAACTGGCAGAGTTCCGCCCCTTCCGTGCCGTCTATGGCAACTGCGACGGGGGCGACCTGCGACTGATGTATCGCGAACTGAACCGCTTTAAGATTGAGGATGTGGACGTGCTCATCAAGCATATCGGCGGCTATCCGGGGAACTACGATTTCTCCGTCCGCTCGACCCTCTTTGCCAATCCGCCGCAACTCTTCGTGGCAGGGCATAGCCATATCCTGAAAGTGAAATACGACAAGACGCTCGGACTGCTGCACATCAATCCCGGTGCGGCAGGCCTGCAGGGCTGGCACAAGGAGCGCACGCTCGTCCGTCTGACCATCGACGGCAGGGAGTTCAAGGACTTGGAAGTCATCACCTTAGGCGATCATCGATGATAGAAAGGATTTGGACACTCATTGTCACTCTGTGTAAGGGCTTTGCCCAAGGAGTCCGTCAGTACATCGATAACGATCTGCAGGATCAATTGCCCCTGATGATTTTTGCCGCCGTGCTCATCGTGGGTTCCCTGCTGATAAGAATGATCAAAAAGATAAAAAACAGATAGAACAAATGAAAAGAACAATCGTTATTACCGGAGGCGCTGGCTTTATTGGAAGTCATGTGGTGCGCCTGTTTGTGAACAAGTACCCTGAGTATCACATCATTAACCTCGACAAGTTGACGTATGCGGGCAACCTCGCTAACCTGAAGGACATCGAGGACAAACCCAACTACGAGTTTGTGAAGATGGACATCTGCGACTTTGACGCCTTCTACAAGTTGATGCAGGAGAAGCAGGTCGATGGTATCATCCACCTCGCTGCCGAATCGCATGTAGACCGCTCGATCAAGGACCCCTTCACCTTCGCACAGACGAATGTGATGGGTACGCTGTCGTTGCTCCAGGCTGCCAAACTCTATTGGGAGAGTCTGCCGGAGAAGTACGAGGGCAAGCGATTCTATCACATCTCTACCGATGAAGTCTATGGAGCCCTTGAACTGACCCATCCCGAAGGCATTGAGCCGCCGTTCACGACCACTGCTTCTTCAGTCGAGCACCATCTGGCTTACGGCGACAAGTTCTTCCTGGAGACTACGAAGTACAATCCTCACTCTCCGTACAGTGCTGCCAAGGCTTCGAGTGACCATTTCGTGCGTGCTTTCCACGATACTTACGGTATGCCTGTCGTGGTAACGAACTGCTCGAACAACTACGGCCCCTATCAGTTCCCTGAAAAACTGATTCCGCTGTTCATCAATAATATCCGCCACCGCAAGCCCCTGCCCGTCTATGGCAAGGGTGAGAACGTGCGCGACTGGCTGTTCGTTGAAGATCATGCCCGCGCCATCGACCTGATCTTCCATGAGGGTAAGATTGCCGACACCTATAATATTGGTGGCTTCAACGAGTGGAAGAACATCGATATCATCAAGGTGCTGATTAAGACCGTAGACCGTCTGCTGGGCCGTCCTGAGGGTGCCGACGAAGATCTTATCACCTTTGTGACCGACCGTGCAGGCCACGACCTCCGCTACGCCATCGACTCCTCGAAACTCCAGAAGGAACTCGGCTGGGAGCCAAGCCTCCAGTTCGAGGAAGGCATCGAGAAGACCGTCCGCTGGTATCTCGACAACCAGGAATGGCTTGACAACGTCACCTCTGGCGACTACCAGAAGTATTACGAAAAGATGTATAACAACCGCTGATAGTTAAGTTTGTTGCCGTGTCACGGCAACCCTTTTGCTTATGAAGAAAATATTGCTATTAGGCTCAGGCGAACTGGGCAAAGAATTCGTAATTGCCGCCATGCGTGCCGGTCAGTACGTCATTGCCTGTGACCGTTACGACAACGCTCCAGCGATGCAAGTCGCTGATGAACGCGAAGTATTCTCGATGCTCGACGGCGATGCCCTTGAGGCAGTCGTTAACAAGCACAAGCCCGACATCATCGTGCCGGAGATTGAGGCTATTCGTACCGAGCGTCTCTTTAAGTTCGAGGAACAGGGCATTCAGGTGGTTCCATCGGCCCGTGCCGTCAACTACACGATGAACCGCCGGGCCATCCGCGACTTGGCTGCCAGGGAACTCGGTCTGAGAACGGCTAAGTACTTCTACGCCAAGACCTTCGAGGAGTTCAAGGCCGCTGCCGATGAGATCGGCTTCCCCTGTGTGGTCAAACCCCTGATGTCTTCGTCAGGTCACGGCCAGAGTTATGTGCATAATGAGGGAGAACTGGAGCAGGCTTTCAAGGAAGCGATGGAAGGAAGTCGTGGCGACGTGAAGGAAGTGATCATCGAGGAATTCATCGACTTCGACTCGGAGTTCACGCTCCTGACGGTCACTCAGCAGCACGGTTGGCCGACGCTCTTCTGTCCGCCTATCGGACATGTTCAGAAGTCCGGCGACTATCGTGAGTCGTGGCAACCCTACAATATCTCCGACGAAGCCCTGAAGCAGGCTCAAATGATGGCCGACAAAGTGACGAAGGCACTCACGGGTGCTGGCATCTGGGGCGTCGAGTTCTTCCTGACGAAGCAAGGCGAGGTGATCTTCTCAGAACTCTCGCCGCGTCCGCACGATACGGGTATGGTGACCCTCGGTCACACCACCAATCTGAGCGAGTTCGAACTTCATCTGCGTGCCGTCCTTGGTCTGCCGATTGCTGGCATCCATCTGGAGCATGCCGGTGCATCGGCTGTGATTCTCTCGCCGACTGAGGCCAAGACGCCTGTGGATCGCTCTTTGCTCCCTTATAACCTTGAGGATGCCCTGAAAGAAGACCGCACACGCATCAGAATCTTCGGCAAGCCCGAGGCTCACAAGGGTCGCCGTATGGGTGTTGTGCTCTGCTACGGTGAGGTCGGCGATGATGTGAACGTTCTTCGTGACAAGGCCAAGCGCCTGGCGAAGACCATCCTGGGTACTGACCCTTATGCAATCCTGAAAGATTGATGAATCAAGATAAGTCCAGATTATTGGATC
>JAFUAK010000005.1 GCA_017460765.1 Prevotella sp.
GTATGAAAAAACTATTTTTCGCAGCCGCCTGCACACTGGCGATTGCAAGTTGTAATCAGGATGCCGTCAAGAAGGCCGAACTCGCTGCTACCCAGCAGCGCGACTCGTTGGAACAGATCATCGCCCAGAAGGACAATGAGATCAACGACATGATGACCACGCTGAGCGACATCGAGGAAGGCTTCCGCGAGATCACCGAGGCCCAGAACCGCGTTACCATCGCCAAGCAGGGTGAGGGCACCAACACCAAGCAGCGCATCACGGAGAACATGCAGTTCATTCAGGAGGCGATGAAGCAGAACAAGGAACTCATCAACAAACTGAAGCAGCAGGTGCGCGAGAGTACGGTGAAGGGCAGTCAACTGAAGAAGATCATCGACAACCTGACGCAGCAGATGGAGGTGAAGGACAAGCAACTTCAGGCGCTCCGTGAGGAACTTGACAAGCGCGACATTCACATTGCCGAACTCGACGAGCAGGTGGCTGACTTGAACACGAACGTCACCACCCTGAAGGAGGACAACTCCCAGAAGCAGCAGACCATCAACACGCAGGACAAGGCTCTGAACACCGCCTGGTTTGTCTTCGGCACGAAGAAGGAACTCAAGGAGCAGAACATCCTCGACGCCGGTGAGGTGCTGCGCTCGAACTTCAACAAGGACTACTTCACGAAGATCGACATCCGCATCGACAAGGAGATCAAACTCTACAGCAAGTCGGCAGAGATCCTGACCAGCCATCCCGCCAGTTCCTACACCCTACAGCGCGATGCCAACAAGCAGTATGTGCTCCGTATCAACGATCCGCAGGCTTTCTGGGCCACCAGCAAGTATCTGGTGATTCAGGTGAAGTAAGATAGGTAACAAATAACAAGGCCCTGCCAATTGGCAGGGTCTTATCATATCGTTATAGGGCTTCTATTTCGTCCTTTGATAATTTCGTGGCCTTTGCAATATCTTCAGTGTTGAGCCCCATCTGCTTAAGATTCCTGGCAGTCTCTAGAATCCCTTCCACACGTCCTTCCGCGCGTCCTTCTTCTAATCCTTTCGCGCGTCCTTCCGCACGTCCAGCAGCCAGACCTTCTAGCCTTGCCGCACCAAAGGCGCAGTACTGATCTTCTAACGCAAGAAGATGCCGCTCGTATGCGATTTGTTCAGCCCTGCTCATCTGAAGATACTGTAATTTCTCTTTTGCTTCGGCAAGGCCAGGTGTAGTCGTATTCTCTTTAATCCTGCCATTCTTAAGGTAGTCAAGCCATTCCTCTAACGGGGAAGTAGCCACGTCGTTGAATTCATTCACGCGAATTAGATAATACTCTGGGAATATATCCTCGGGTGCCTTCATCCTGATGACGTTATCCTCCTTTACATTGATTTGCAGAGTATCACCCGTATGTACTCCCACAAAAATGTTCTTGCCGTGATATAAATAGTCGGCTCCTTTTCCCAAGTCGAAATACAAAATGTTTATGGAATAGATTTTCTTGACTTCGCTATAGCGCTGGCCGAGGGATATATGCTCGGTAATGGCTTTGGTCACCCCATAAAGGATGCGTTCCAGATAATAAAGTTGAGTGGTCAACTGCACCTCAACGATAATAATACTGCCTTTGGAGTCTTTTGCCTTGATATCAACACGGTTGTATTTATCATTCTCCGCCTCCTGATTGCCTTCGCTTTCCAGGATCTCCTCTATCTTGATCCTTTCTCCCAAGAGCACGGTGATAAGACCCTCGAGCACATCAAAGTTGGCTTTGTCGCGGAGCATCCGCTTCACTGCCCAGTCAAACCTTACATACTTCTCGTTGATCATCTTCTTTTCTCCTTTCACTTTTTGTTCCTCTGTTTCCATAATCATTAAATTTAGAGGGTTAGACAATAGATCTATTGGGTGCAAAGATACGGCATTTATTTGAAACCTCCAAATTATTTGCAGAAAAAGTACAAAAAGAGAGCGTGCATTTATATTTTTTTTTGGCTAAAAACTTTTGTTTCAGGACGTGGTACAGTTGTTTCAGGTCGTGGTACAGTTGTTTCAGGGCGTGGTACAGGTGTTTCAGGTCGTGGAATACAAAATTCACTTCCGTATAAATAACTTTTCCATTGGTATCAACTAAATTGAAGAAGCATTTAAACTATCTGAGCGTGACTGCGTCAAAAAATCTATGGGATTCTATATTCGATTTGAGTTTCACATCTTTATCCATCGGGAGGATGGACGAAGACAGGAGAGTAAGCCGCAATCAGGCGACGAGTTCATTTCCCCAGAAGAGTTCTGTCGCCAGGCGGAGGAGGAAATAGCCAAGCAGCGGGAACTGTTGACACGTTCCACAGTGGAAAACTATCAGACGGCCCTGCGCTCGTTGCGGTCTCTGCTCACAAAGATCTATGGCGACGAAAGTCGGCAGATGTTCGGGAATGTCTATACAGGGCAGGCCGTGACGGACAAACGCTCCCTGCCCATCGACGATGTGGCCCGTCTGAAGGCGGTCAGACTGCCAAAACAGAGTTTCCTCTCGCTCGTGCGCGACCTGTTCCTTTTCAGTTTCTACGCCCTCGGCATGCCTTTTGTCGATATGGCCTACCTGCGGCGTCAGCAGGCATCTGACATCCTACGTTTCCCGCCATACTTGGGCCAGTACGGCCTATAGTGAAAACGTGGACTTAGCCGTCATCTCCAAGGCACTTGGCCATTCGAACCCGCATCACACGCTGATTTACATCCGCCAGATCGACGACCAACGGCTCAACGATGCCAACCGTCATCTGATTGATTCCCTGCAGCACGTTCCATAGCACTTTTCTCTTTTCTAAGGGGAAAAGTTTGCAGATTGTAATCGAAACACTTTTTTATCTTTCGGATTGACATAAATCAAGCCGAAAGGCAGAAATTGTTAATAAAATGCGTCGAAATGTGACTTTTTTATAAAATTATTCGTTTTTTAGAAACTTATGCATTATTTTTGCAACCCAAAAACATGGAAAAGGCTTTAACCATGTTGACCTCTGGCCCGGAGGTGTGCCCGGAGGTGTGCAGAATGAATATGTATGAATGCTGTTATTACACATTATTAATATAATTATTAATCAAAAGAGAGAGAATTTATGAAAAAAAGACTAACGATGTTTTTAGCCGCGCTCTTCCTTTGCATGGGGACAGCGATGGCTCAAACCAAAGTTACCGGTACTGTATTCTCCCAGGAAGACGGTCAGCCGATTATCGGTGCAGCCGTTAAGGTGGATGGTACAAGTACTGGTATGTTGACTGACGTAAATGGTCGCTTCTCGCTGACTCTGCCCGCAGGCAAGAACACGATTACCGTGTCTTACCTGGGTTATGAGAGCAAGACGGTGACGGCCAAGAACGGCATGCGCGTGTTCCTGAAGAGCGATGCTACGGCCCTCGACGAGGTTGTGGTGACCGCTATGGGTATCTCGCGTCAGCAGAAGACGCTGGGTTACTCAGCACAGACGCTCGACGACGAGGCTCTGACCGCAGGTAAACTGACCGATGTGACGGGTGCCCTCGCTGGTAAGGTGGCTGGTCTGCAGATCAACACCACATCAAGCGACCCTGGACAGGCCAGTTCAGTAATCATCCGTGGTATCAGTTCTATCAACGGTAACAACCAGCCCCTCTACGTAGTAGATGGTGTGCCCCTCCAGACCACGACCTTCCAGACGATGGGTCATACCCAGGCTATGGGTGGTCTGTCGAGCCTGAACCCGAACGATATCGAGTCGATGACCGTGCTGAAGGGTGCTGCCGCTACCGCTCTGTATGGTAGCCGTGCCGCCAACGGTGTGATCGTGATCACCACGAAGGCCGGTAAGCGCGAGGGTGACAAGAACTTCCAGATCACTTACGACGGAAGCGTTCAGTGGCGCAATGTCAGCCTGCTGCCCAAGATGCAGAACAAGTTCGGTCAGGGTTGGAACGGTACTCAGACATTCATCGAGAACGGTTCCTGGGGTCCTGAGATGGACGGTTCTACACAGGTCTATGGTCCTATCTGGAACCACCAGCAGTTGATCCACAAGTATGAGGCTGTGGAGGACAACATCAAGGACTTCTTCGAGACTGGCGTGAGCACCAGCCACAGCGTGGCCCTGAACGGTGTCTCGAACGACAACAAGATGACCTACTACCTGAGTTATTCTTACAGTCACGATGACGGTATCATCCCGACTGACAAGGATACTTACGCACGTAATACCATCGCCTATCGTGGCAGTTACGAGGCAACCAACTGGCTGAAACTGTCTTCAAGCGTGAACTTCGCCAAGACCGAGACCAACACCGTGGGTTCTTACCAGGGTGCATCCATGATCGACGGTGTGCTCGAGTTCCCACGCGACATCAGCCTCGTTGACCGTAAGAACCTCAACACCGCTTTCGATACGCCTGAGGCTTGGTACACACCTTACGGTATCACCAACCCCTACTGGGCTATCGCCAACAACTACGACCACAACGATTCGAAGCAGTTCTTCGGCAAGATTCAGGCCGACGTGAAGCCTATCAAGCAGGTGACGCTGATGTATCGTTTCGGTTTCGACTACACGGACTATGACTACAAGCAGGGTGAGCCGAAGATTGCCCTCGACGATGCTCTCATCAACGAGGACTACGGTTATGCTCCCTCTAACATGAACCAGGCTGGTTATGTCTATAACCGCTACCAGCGCAAGTATGAGTTGAACCACGACTTCATGGCAAGTTTCGCCGACAAGTACCTGGACAACAAACTCGACGTGAATGTGAACATCGGTGTGAACATGAACGAGCGCTACAGCACAGTGATGGTCGGCCAGACCGACGAGTTGACTTTCGACAACTTCTGGGATCTGAGTAACGGTGCCACGAAGACCACGCTCGAAGAGTCTCAGTCAAAGCGCCGCCTCGTAGGTCTCTTCGGTGACGTGACCATCGGTTGGGACGACATGATCTATCTGGGTCTGACCGCCCGTAACGACTGGTCATCTACTCTGCCTAAGGAGAAGAACAGTTTCTTCTATCCCGGTGCAACGCTGAGTTGGATCTTCACGAAACTGATTCCTGAGAACAATATTCTGAACTTTGGTAAGATCCGCCTCGCTTACGGTAAGACCGGTAACGATGCAGAACCATACTATATCTACCCGAACTTCGAGCAGGGTACTGCCCGCGCTTACTACGGACTTGACGTAGCCAAGTTCCCAATGTACGGTACTAACGCTTTCCAGGCTACAACTCGTATCGGTAGTAGTTCTCTGAAGCCAGAGATGACCACTGAGTTCGAAATTGGTACAAACCTTTCGTTCTTCGACAACCGCATCAATATCGACTTCGCATACTATAACCGTACAACTGATGACCAGATCTTCTCACTGCCTGTTGACCCCGCTTCTGGTTACACCACAATGGTGACCAACTTCGGTAAGGTGCGCAACAAGGGTATCGAGTTGCTCGTCAACGTGACCCCGATCCGCACGAAGGACTTCCGCTGGGATATCGGCTTCAACTTCGCCAAGAACAAGAACGAGGTCGTATCTCTGCCTGAGAGCCTCGAGGGTGGTAAGGTTAACATCTACAGTTTCTCTGCAGGTAACGACGCCGTCTATATGTACGCTGAGCAGGGCAAGCCGATGGGTGAGTTCTACACCTATCTGCCGACCTACGACGAGCAGGGCCGCATCATCGTTGACGCCAACGGTCAGCCCGTCCTCACCTCTGAGGTTCAGGACACTGGCAAGAACGTGAACGCCGACTGGACAGGTGGTGTCACCACTGCCTTCACCTATAAGGGCTTCAGCCTGAGCGGTGCTCTGGATATCCGTAAGGGTGGCTACATGTTCTCTCGCTCTAAGAACCTGGCACAGTTCGTTGGTAACGCCGACGTGACGACCTACAACGACCGTCGTCCGTTCGTGGTTCCCAACTCTGTCAACGAGGATGGCAGCGAGAACACCACGCCGATCTATCTGAACAACTCAAGTTACCAGAACTGGTTCAACAACTTCGGTGCCGGCGAGGGTGGCGAGTTCTACCTGCTCGACCGTTCTTACGTGAAACTGCGTAACATCACGCTGGCTTACACTCTGCCGAAGCAGATCGTCAGCAAAATCTATCTGAGTGACATCACCGTGTCACTGTTCTGCAACAACGTATTTACCTGGACCGCTAAGGGCAACAAGTATGTAGATCCTGAGGGAAGCACCGTCGGTAGCGACCTCTCCGGTATGTTCGGTGAACTCTATGTGAACCCCGCTTGCCGTACTTTCGGTTTCAACGTAGGTCTCAAATTCTAATTTAAGGAGGACAGAACATTATGAAGAAATTAGCAATTATATCCACAATCGTTTTGGGACTTGCCGCAACTTCCTGCGACAGTTATCTCGACATCAACGAGAACCCCAACTCTCCTGCTGAGAGCAATATGACTCCGAGCATCATGATGCCGGCTGCCGAGATGAACATGGCTGCTACTTACGGCAACCTGATGCGTATCCCCGCCGGCTACTTCGCACAGCAGTATGCCCATGCCTTCGGTACGAGCAACTATGTAGATTACAGCCAGTTCCAGATGTCGGCTACCCGTTCTTCTTCTGCCTACTCGCAGATGATGCGCGGTGCGCTGAAAAACCTGGAGACCATCCGCACGCTGTCGCGTGAGTCTGAGGAGTGGGGTACCTACCTCGCTGCCACGACGCTGCGCGCCTTCGCCTTCCAGGCATTGGTTGACTGCTACGGAGAGGTTCCCTTCTCAGAGGCTTTCGACGTGGCTAACCCCACACCGCACTATGATGAAGGTTCTTCTATCTATAGCGCCCTCATTGCAGAACTCGACGAGGCTCTGGCCAACGCCAGCGCAACCGACCCCGTCTGCACCAACTTCCTGCTTGGCAATACGGCTGCCAACTGGATCAAGTTCGCCAACACGGTGAAACTGAAGATCCTCTCTCGTGAGAGTGGCGTGGCCAGTGTTGACTCTCAGATCGGAGCCCTGATCGCTGAGGACAACCTGATCACCTCTGACGTGGCATACGCAGGTATCTGGAGCAGCGAGAGCGGTGGCATGAACCCCTACTGGTCAGAGGAATTCGCTACGAACTTCGGTTCTACCCAGATCAACGTGGTGGCCAACGTGGCTATCATCAACACGATGCTCCAGAAGGACAGCGAGGGTGCCGTCGTCTATGAGGATCCCCGTCTGGCAACCTTCTTCGAGACCAACGGTGCTGGTGAATATACCGGTGGTATCTCTGGTACGAACTTCTCTACCTCCGACTCTTACAAATCGACCTACTGGTGCCGTCCTGTCGCTTCTTACGACATGCCGCTCTACCTGATCACGGTGGCCGAGAAGGAGTTCTTCATTTCTGAGTACTATGCCCGCACGGGTAACAGTTCTGCTGCCGCTGAGCACTACGCTGCCGCTGTCGAGGCATCGTTCGCTACGGCTGGTGTCGATGGTGCTGATGAGAATATCGCTCAGTTCCCCTACGACCAGAGCAACTACAAGCAGAGCATCGGTATTGCCAAGTGGGTGGCTCTCGCAGGCATCAACAACTACGAGTCTTGGTGCGAACTGCGCCGTCTGCGCTATCCCGCCTTCGGCAGCGTGAAGGGTTCTGATATGTACAATCTCCAGACCGATGACTCCTACAAGCCCGAACTGCTTGCTCCCGGTACGCTCTATACCCCGATTCAGGTGTTCGGACAGGTGGGCGACAACCACTTGCTGGAGCGCTATCCTTATCCTTCTTCTTCTACTTCGAGCAACTCCAATGCTCCTACGTTCCAGAATTCCGACTACACAAAACCCGTGTTCTGGGCTAACTAAGAAGGTTTCTAAATCATTAAAATGAAGAGACAATGAAAAAGAACATTTTATATACAATGCTTTTCGCAATGGTTGCCCTGTTGGCCACCAGTTGCGGCGACAAGAAGTCGGAAGGCCTGAGCCGCTTTACCTACTATCCCACCATCGAACTCGAAGGAGGTAACTATATCGTATGGGATAAGGGTACACCTTGGCAGGAGCCCGGCTACTCATCAGTGCTGAATGGTGAGGACGTTACTTCTGAGGTGACAATCGCAGGTAATGTGGATACCAGCACGAGCGGTATTTACAACCTGACCTATGTAACGAAGAAGAACGAGGACGGCTTCGATGCCAGTGCTTCTCGTACGGTGGTCGTACTCGATCCGAACAGCGATATCGAAGGTTTCTATCTGACACAGCCCGACAGTTACCGTAACTATAATGGTGCTGATGCAGCTTATGGACGCGCTTTCGAGATCCTCGTGATCGACAATGGTGACGGAACACTCACGGTGGATGACCTGCTCGGTGGCTGGTACTGCCAGCGTGCCGGCTATGGTTCTAACTATGCTATGAGTGGTACTATCGCACTCGACGGTTCAGCCGTTTCTCTCGTTGACAGTTACATCCCTGGATGGGGTGACGGACTGGTTGGCCTGACTGGTACCTACGCAGACGGCGTCTTCACGATTGAGGCTGAATATGTGAGCAGCATGAAATTTTTCCAAACTTGGGTTAAAGAGTAACAGATTATGAAGAAAGTATTATATTTCGCAGCATTGCTGCTGACAATGACGCTCGCTACTTCCTGTGAGAAGGAAGAGGTAGGTGGAACTGCTACTGAGAGCATGGCTGGACAGTGGTACGTGACTTGTGACGCTGCTGATGCCAATGGCAACGTGGTTGAGGGCCTTGAGGATCCCTTCGGTCTGGGTCGCTTCCTGATCGTGACAGCCAACACCTCGTCTAACAATCCCAACGAGATTCTCGTCAATGACCTGGGTAACTTCTGGGAGTTCAATGTAAAGGCCAACTGTGACCAGAGCACAATGACCTTCTTTACGAGCACTTCAGCAGACAACAACCTGGTGGCCGGCTATGAGAATGTCAATGTAACCATCGCTGGTGGTAAGATCGTGAAGGACGGTGGCGTGCAGAACAATGGTTCTAAGGCCGACTATATCGAGTTCTACGTGAAGTTCAGCGACGATGACTTTCCCGCTGCATACGGCTACGACAGTTACAAGATCAGCGGCGTGCGCTACTCCGGTCTTGCAGAGAACGATTAAGGTATTACCTTATCCATCATAAAAAGAGAGCAGTTTCCTTGGGGAACTGCTTTCTTTTTGTTAGCGCAAATCATTGATTTGTGTCATTAATGCAAAAATTTTCCCCATTTTGCTTGCATTTTGATAATTATTGTGTACCTTTGCAGCCAAAATTCAACGTAAACTGAAATATGGGACATGTAATTCAACCTGTGATGTACGAACCGCTGCTCGACACGAAGCAGACGGAGCAGGGTATCAAACTGATCAAGGACTTCTTTCAGATGAATCTCTCGACGGAGTTGAGACTTCGCCGCGTGACGGCTCCGCTCTTCGTACTGAAGGGACTGGGTATCAATGATGACCTGAACGGTGTGGAGCGCGCCGTCAGTTTCCCCATCAAGGATCTGGGCGACGCGAAGGCCGAAGTGGTGCACTCACTGGCTAAATGGAAGCGCCTCTCGCTCGCAGAATACAAAATAGAGCCAGGCTATGGCATCTATACGGATATGAACGCCATCCGTGCTGACGAGGAACTGGATAATCTGCACTCGCTGTACGTCGACCAGTGGGACTGGGAGGCCGTCATCCGTAGGGAAGACCGCACGCTTGCATTCCTGAAGAACGTGGTGGAGCGTATTTATTCGGCTATCCGTCGTACGGAGTATCTGACGTGTGAGACCTACCCGCAGATCAAGCCCTTCCTGCCTGAGAAGATTCACTTCATCCATGCGGAGGAACTGCTGCAGATGTATCCCGACAAGACGCCCAAGGAGCGCGAGGATGCCATCTGTGAGAAATATGGAGCCGTCTTTATCATCGGTATCGGCGGTGCGCTGTCGAACGGTGAGAAGCATGATGGGCGTGCGCCTGACTATGACGACTGGAGCACGGAGGCAGAGAACGGGTTGAAAGGTCTCAACGGTGATATCCTGATCTGGTATCCCGTGCTGGGCCGTTCGTTCGAATTGTCTTCGATGGGTATCCGTGTGGATAAGGAGAGTCTGCTGCGCCAACTGAAGATTGAAGGTCAGGAGGCCCGTGAACAACTCTTCTTCCACCAGCAGTTGCTGAACGACAAACTGCCTTTGTCGATCGGCGGCGGTATCGGCCAGAGCCGACTTTGCATGGTGCTGCTGCATAAGGGCCATATCGGTGAGATCCAGGCTTCCATCTGGCCCGACGATATGCGTCAGGCGTGCAAGAAACTCGGCATGAACCTGATTTAGGAACAGGGAAAGGAATTGACCTATCATATTTTAACACGGATTAATCAAATTTTTCGGAATGAAAATAAAGATTAATCCGTTTTCTTTTTGTATCTTTGCAGCCCAAATGCATTTGTTATAACGTTATAAAGAATAGAAATGGCTGAAACAAAGAAGATTAAGACCGCTTTGGTGTCTGTTTTCCATAAGGACGGTCTTGACAAACTCCTCAAGAAACTGAATGAGGAGGGTGTGAAGTTCCTCTCTACAGGCGGAACCCAGAAGTTTATTGAGTCGCTCGGCTATGAGTGCCAAAAGGTGGAGGATGTGACCACTTATCCCTCCATTCTCGGTGGCCGTGTGAAGACGCTCCATCCGAAGGTGTTCGGAGGTATCCTGGCCCGTCGCGAGAACGAGGGCGACCTTGAGCAGATGAAGCAGTATGAGATTCCTGAGATTGATCTCGTGATTGTAGACCTTTACCCGTTTGAGCAGACCGTAGCCAGTGGTGCTTCGGAGGAAGACATCATTGAGAAAATTGATATCGGCGGTATCTCGCTGATTCGCGCCGGGGCGAAGAATTTCCGTGACGTGGTCATCGTGCCGAGCAAGGCAGAATACGGCGTGCTGCTGGATATCCTGAATGCTCAGGGGGCAGAGACGACGCTGGCTCAGCGCCGTGATTTTGCCACCCGTGCCTTCGGTGTGAGTTCGCACTACGACACTGCTATCCACAGTTGGTTTGCTAGAAAGTAAAAAGGTAAAAAAGTAAAAAGGTAAAAAAGAGATTTATGGGATTTTTTAGTTTTGTCCAGGAAATAGCCATGGACCTGGGAACGGCTAACACCATTATCATCAGTGATGACAAGATCGTGGTGGATGAACCTTCAGTCGTTGCCCTTGACCGTCGTACCGACAAGATGGTTGCCGTCGGTAACGAGGCAAAGATGATGTATGAGAAAACCCACGAGAACATCCGCACTATCCGTCCGCTTCGCGACGGTGTGATTGCCGACTTCTCTGCCTGTGAGCAGATGATGCGCGGACTCATCAAGATGGTGCATACAGGCTCACGCTTGTTCTCTCCCTCTCTCCGTATGGTGATTGGTGTGCCTTCCGGTTCTACCGAGGTGGAACTTCGTGCCGTGCGCGACTCTGCGGAGCATGCCGACGGCCGCGATGTCTACCTGATCTTTGAGCCGATGGCTGCAGCCATTGGTATCGGTATCGACGTAGAGGCTCCGGAGGGTAATATGATTGTGGATATCGGTGGTGGCTCTACGGAGATTGCCGTGATCTCACTGGGCGGCATCGTCTGCAATAACTCTATCCGTACGGCCGGTGACGATCTGACAGCCGACATCCAGGAATATATGTATCGCCAGCATAACGTGAAAGTTTCCGAGCGTATGGCTGAACGTATCAAAATCCATGTGGGATCAGCCCTGACCGATCTGGGTGAGGAGGCTCCTGAGGACTATATTGTTCACGGACCTAACCGCATCACGGCCCTGCCGATGGAGGTGCCTGTATGCTATCAGGAGATCGCCCACTGTCTTGACAAGACGGTGTCGAAGATTGAGAACGCCGTACTCTCCGCACTTGAGAATACACCGCCGGAACTCTATGCCGACATCGTGAAGAACGGTATCTATTTGGCTGGTGGCGGTGCGCTGCTGCGTGGTCTCGATAAGCGTCTTACGGATAAGATGCACATCCCCTTCCACGTGCCTGAGGATCCCCTGCACAGCGTGGCCAAGGGTGCTGGTATTGCATTGAAGAATATCGACCGCTTCAGTTTCCTGATGAGATAATCCGGGAATGCGTAACCTGCTGGATTTCCTCAAGAAGTATCATCACTGGTTTCTTTTCCTATTGCTGGAAGTAATCAGTGGTGTTCTGTTGTTTCAGTACAACAGTTATCAGGGGAGTGTCTGGCTCTCATCTGCTAATATGGCAGTGGGAAAGGTTTACGAGTGGGAGAGCAAGGCCATTTCCTATTTCTCCCTGTCGCGCACCAATGAGGAACTCTCTCTTCGGAATTTCTATCTGGAACGGCAGGTGGATCAGTTGAGGAGACTCTATGCCGACGTGACGCGCGATACTACCGTGATGGAGCGTAACGAACTCCAGTTCCTGAGCCAATATCAGTTGATTCCGGCTAAGGTGGTCGATAACTCGCTGAACAAGACTGAGAATCTGATGACTATCGACAAAGGACGTGCCGACGGCGTGGAAGTGGATATGGGCGTAGCTTGCGGCAGTGGTGTCGTAGGCGTTATCTATCTGGTGGCAGACCACTATTCGGTGGTTATCCCGGTGCTGAATGCCTCTTCTTCACGTATCAGTTGTGCCATCCGTGATCGCGGCTATTTCGGCTATTTGCATTGGTATGGCGGTGATCCCACTGTTGCCTATGTAGAGGACGTGCCCCGTCATGCGAAGTTCAGATTGGGAGAATGGGTCGTCACCAGCGGTTTCTCGTCCATTTTCCCTTCTGGCGTGATGGTTGGTAAAATTGAGCAGGCCTATAACTCCAGCGACGGGCTTTCGTATAAACTGAAGGTACAGTTGAGTACGGATTTCAGTTGTGTACGCGACGTGGTCGTCATCAGTGACAAGGGTATCGCAGAACGTGCTGCGTTGATGCAGGCTGCCCGTGATTCTATGAATGTAAAGCAAAGATAAGAGGAAGGTTATGGAACAGATTGAGCGGATATCCATGTCTTTGATACTGTTAGTGGTGCAGGTGCTGATCCTGAACCATATCCATCTGTTTCAGGTAGCCACGCCTCTGCTCTATGTGTTCTTTGCTATCACTTTCAGACGCGGCACTCCCAAGTGGGAAATACTGCTTTGGAATTTCGGATTAGGTCTTCTGATTGATATCTTTGCCAATACTCCGGGTCTGGCAGCAGGTTGTATGACGCTTATCGGCTTCATCCAGCCATACTTGTTGGAATATCTGGTGCCCCGTGATTCTGCTGAGAACCTGAAAGTCTCTGCTGCAACACTGGGCGTGAGTAAGTTCACGACATTCTGTGTGATTCTGGTGACATCCTATTGCCTGTTGTTCTTTGCCCTGGAGGCCTTCACCTTCTTCAACTGGCAGCAATGGCTCCTGCGTGCCGGTTGCAGCGCACTGCTTACCTTGGTTCTGATTTTCGCTGTTGAAACTGTTCGCGCCAAGTGAAGGAGAAGGATCATGGTCTTGAGTATCGGCGCTATGTCATAGCCGGGGTGGCCATTCTGATAGTGGTCATCTATATCATCCGTCTGTTCATGCTCCAGATCACGAGCGACGACTACAAGAAAAGTGCCGATTCCAACGCTTTCCTGAAAAAGATTGAATACCCGTCGCGCGGTGTCATCACCGACAGAAATGGCAAACTGATGGTGTATAACCAGCCGTCTTACGACATCATGGTGGTGATGAACGAGATCAAGGGAAGGCTGGACACGCTGGAGTTCTGTCAGACTCTGGGTATCACGAAGGACGAGTTCGACCGCCGCATGGCAACAATGAAGGACCGTAACAAGAATCCCGGCTATTCACGCTATACCCAGCAACTTTTCATGAGTCAACTTTCCGACAAGGACTTTAGTATTTTCCAGGAAAAGATGTTCCGTTTCCCGGGCTTCTATGTCCAGAAGCGCAGCGTCCGCCAGTACCAGTCGTCGATGGCGGCCCATGTCCTTGGCGATGTGGCAGAAGTATCACCCGGAGATATTGAAGAGGATGACTACTACCAGCCAGGCGACTATATCGGCAAACTGGGTGTGGAGCGTTATTATGAGAAGCAACTTCGTGGCGTGAAGGGTATCCAGATTCTGCTTCGTGATGCGCATGGACGGGTACAGGGGCGGTATAGGAATGGAGAACTTGATCAGCGTGCGCAGCCAGGAAAGAACCTGACACTGGCCATTGATGCCGAATTGCAGGCACTCGGAGAACGGCTGATGGAAGGCAAAATCGGAAGTATCGTGGCTATTGAGCCTTCTACAGGTGAAGTGCTTTGTATGGTGTCTTCGCCTTCCTACGATCCCCGTATGATGGTAGGTCGTCAGCGTTCCAGAAACCACAATCTGCTGAGTCAGGATGTGTGGAAACCGTTGCTGAACCGCAGTATCATGGGACAATATCCGCCAGGCTCTACTTTTAAGACAACCCAGGGACTCACCTTCATGACCGAAGGCATCATCACGCCGTCAACCATGTATCCCTGCAGCCGAGGATTTGTTTTCAGAGGACTTCGTGTGGGTTGTCACGGACATGGAGCACCGTTGCCTCTTGTGCCTGCTTTGAGTACGTCGTGTAACGGTTATTTCTGCTGGGGACTCTATCACATGATCAATAACAATATTTCGAAATACGGATCAGTACAGAATGCCATCGATACCTGGCGTGACTACATGGTGTCGATGGGCTTCGGTTATCGGCTCGGGATAGACTTGCCTGGCGAGAAGCGCGGCTTGATACCCAATGCTCAGTTCTATGACAAGGCCTACAAAGGCTCCTGGAACGGTCTGACGATCATCTCCATCGCCATCGGACAGGGTGAGGTTAATGCCACACCGCTTCAGATTGCCAATCTTGGTGCCACTATTGCAAACCGGGGATTCTTCTATACGCCTCACGTCGTACGCAAGGTGCAGGGAGAACCGCTGGACACTGCCTATACAAGTCGTCATTACACCAAGGCTTCACGGGAGGCATACGATTATGTGGTGCAGGGCATGCGCTCCTCAGTGCTCGGGGGTACGTGTCACGAACTGGGAAAGTACGATTTTGTGGCTTGCGGTAAGACGGGTACGGCTCAGAATCGCGGACACGACCACTCCGTCTTCATGGGCTTCGCGCCGATGGACAATCCGCAGATTGCAGTGGCGGTTTATGTCGAGAACGGTGGCTGGGGCGCAACCTATGGTGTGCCTATCGGCGGGCTGATCATGGAGAAATATATTAAAGGACAACTTTCTGAGGCTTCCGAGGCGAAGGCAAAGAATATTCAGGAACGACGGATTGCGTATGGTACAGCGGACAGATAAGAAACAGAAGGGTGTGCTCCGTTCCCTGGACTGGTGGACGGTTGTCATTTACCTGGCGTTGCTCACATTCGGGTGGGTAAGTGTCTGTGGGGCGAGTTATTCCTATGGCGAGACTGATATTTTCAGCCTCGACACCCGCTCCGGCATGCAGATCGTCTGGATAGGAACCTCCATCATATTGGGCTTCGTATTATTGATGCTCGATGATCGCTATTACGATACGTTCGCCTTCTTTATTTATGGTTTCATGCTGCTATTGCTCTTTGCCACTATCTTCAATCCCCATAGTATCAAGGGCTCCCGATCGTGGCTTGTTTTAGGCCCCTTACGACTACAGCCGGCAGAGTTTGCAAAATTTGCCACAGCCTTGGCCTTGGCGAAGTTGATGAGCATCTACGGCTATACGATCCAGAAGTGGCAGCATTTTGCTGCGGCATTAGGTGTTATCCTGGTGCCTATGCTCTTTATCGTCCTGCAGCGGGAGACGGGCTCCGCGCTGGTCTATCTGGCCTTCTTCCTGATGTTCTATAGGGAGGGTATGCCTGGTAGTATCCTGTTCACTGGGGTGGCGATGGTGTTCTACTTTGTAGTAGGTATCCGCTATGCAGATACGATGATCTTGTATACGCCTACGTCAGCAGGCAAGTTTGTCGTGCTGTTGCTCATCCAGATATTCTCTGCAGCGATGGTATGGGTGTATTGCTCAGACAAGAAAGATGCCCAGCGGATTCTTGGAGCCAGCCTTGGTGTCTCTCTGATAGCGATGCTGTTCTCTTTGTTTGTCATTCCTTTCAACGTGGTCTACGTCGAATTGGCTGCTTGCCTTGTCCTGATAGGTTATCTGGTCTGGAGATCCTTGGCCACGCGTATCCGCAGTTATCTGTGGATAGCCGTGTTTGCCTTGGGTTCCGTCGTATTCTTTAATTTGGCCGACTACGTGCTTAACAATGTGATGGAGGCTCATCAGCGCGTGCGTATCAATGTATTGCTGGGATTGGAGGAGGATCTGAAAGGAGCGGGCTATAACGTGCACCAGAGTGAGATCGCCATTGGCTCAGGCGGTCTGGAAGGAAAGGGCTTCCTGAATGGAACCCAGACAAAACTGAAGTTCGTGCCGGAGCAGGATACCGACTTCATCTTCTGTACAGTAGGTGAGGAAGAGGGCTTTGTCGGCTCTGCGACCGTATTGCTGCTGTTCCTGGCTTTGATCCTGCGGCTCATTCATCTGGCAGAGCGACAGCCGTACAGTTTTGGGCGTGTCTACGGTTATTGTGTGTTGAGCATCTTCCTCTTCCACGTGTTCATCAATGTCGGTATGGTGTTGGGGCTGACGCCGGTCATTGGTATTCCTCTGCCATTCTTCAGTTACGGTGGTTCTTCCCTTTGGGGCTTCACGCTGCTGCTTTTCATATTCCTGCGTATCGATGCGAGCAGGAATATGGTGCGCAGTTGATCGTCTTATTGCTTGGTCAGGCTGATACCCACGTCGGCCACACCCGACATGATCTCCCGCTTCATCTTGTGTGTCACAGAGATATGTATCGAATCTCCTGTGCTCAGCAGCATGTTGTCGATGGGGAAGGTGTATTGGAAGAAACTGATGCCGGCACCTCTCATATTGCCTTTCTGGTCGATGAGGGGACAATGAAGTTCGTAATTTGTCTGCCGGTCTGATGGCAGAATAGTCTGAATAACCTCCAGTGTCAACGATTGGAACGGGAAATTGTTGTCAATACGTAATTCCAGTTCCTCACGATAGGTTCCGTCTTTCTTGATGGGGGGAATATCGAAGAACAGCGTATCAGTTTTATCCCAACCCGTTGTGGAGACGTGCTGGAAATTACTATACTCCTTCTGACGGCCACAGGCACAGAAAAGGATGCTTGCCGCTAGAATCAAATATGTCAGTAGATGTCTACTCCGCATTCTTGTTCCCGTTTCCCTCCTTGTTGTTATTGCCGTTGGGACGGTTACTGTGCTTCTTCTTTTTCTTTTTCTTGGCTTTGTCGAAGCGGCTAATGTCACCTCCCGCGAGGTCAACATGCGTCTTCGTCTCTACGGGCTTCTTGCCGTCATCCTGCAGAGACACGGGCTTTTCGCCCCTGCGGTTCATCTCTATAATCTGTCTGGCACGCTCGGCGGTAATCGTCTCCAGATTTGCGGCAATGTTCTTATCTGTAGAGTATGAAACCAATCCTGCAAGGATATCGCTCTTGAAGAGATGATAGTCGGCATCCTGTGTCTGGAGAATGATATCTCTGCCGGGCAGACGTTTGCCGGCTTCCACGTAGTCGTCTACTTCGTAGTTCAGACAGCACTTCAACTTGGCACACATTCCTGCCAGTTTCTGCGGATTGAGGGAGATGTCTTGGAAGCGGGCTGCGTTGGTGCTGACGCTGGAGAAGTTCTTCATCCAGGTGGCACAGCAGAGTTCACGTCCGCAGGGACCGGTACCACCGATGCGCCCCGCCTCCTGACGCGCACCGATTTGTTTCATCTCGATGCGAACATGGAAGGCAGCGGCCAGATCCTTGATGAGTTGGCGGAAGTCCACGCGCTCATCGGCGATATAATAGAAGATGGCCTTGTTGCCGTCGCCTTGATACTCTACGTCGCCGATCTTCATGTCCAGCCCAAGTCCCTTGGCAATCTGACGGCTCTCAATCATCGTCTTGTGCTCACGGGCCTTGGCCTCACGGAACTTCTCCATATCCGTCGTACGGGCTATACGGTAGATGCGCTTGATGTCATCAGCCGATTTTAGGTTGGCTTTCTTCACTTGCAGTTTCACGAGGCGGCCTGTCAGCGTCACCACACCGATATCGTGACCAGGACTGGCCTCCACAGCCACGATGTCGCCTTTCTTCAGGTCCAGTTTGTTCACGTTATGGTAGTATCCCTTGCGAGTATGCTTGAACTGCACCTCCACAAGGTCGGTGGTGTCTGCATTCCCTGGTACGTCGGCGAGCCAGTCGTAGGTGTTCAACTGGCGGTCCTGACGACCTACGGCTGCGTGGCACAGCCCTCGGTCACAGCCGACCTTGACGGGTATTTCCTTTGTTTTCTCTGTCATATCTTATCTTTTTACTTTTTTACCTTTTTACTTTTGCAATAGCAGCACGATCATCTGTAGGGCGAAGTCGAAGAAGACGATTTTCGCATTGGCGTTCTGTCCGATATCGCGGATGGCGAGATTAGCCATGTCGCTGATGGGCAGAATATTGCCTTCGTTCACGAAACGGGCGAAATTTCTGGCGAAGTCCTCTTCCTTTTGCGTCATATAGTTCAGTTCTCCGTTCTGGAAGTTATACATGAAGTTCTCCCTTGTCATCCTGAGAAAAAAGGTGAGCCAGCGCTTCTGCTTCTCGCGCCCCATCGCCGCCATCTGCTCACTCCATTTCTGCAAGTTCTTGATTTTCCGCTGATATGCCAGACGCATTAACATGATATACATATCGAGGAAGAGTTCATTCTCCGAGCCTACCTGCAGTTCTTCCAGTGCCTTCAGCCAGTTGCCGTTGGCAAGGCGGCTGATACGCAGTGCCGATTCCTCGTCAATGCCCTGCCTCTCAATAAGTGCCTGGCGGATATCCTCATTGTCAGTCTTACGAATGTCAATGCGCTGTACGCGGCTGCGGATGGTTTCCAGTAGTTTGTCGGGCTCCTGGCACACCATGATGAAGACGGTCTGCTGGGGAGGCTCCTCGATGAGTTTTAGCAGTTTGTTGGCACACTCGATATTCATGCGCTCCGGCAGCCAGATAACGCTGACCTTATAGCCGCCCTGACTCGACTTCAGTGAGAGTTTACGCACCAGGTCGTCGCTTTCACCTGCGGTGATGATGGCTTGCTGGTTCTCGCCGCCCATGGCTTGCATCCATTCGTCCATCGTGAAGTAGGGGCCATGCATCATCAGTTCGTGCCAATCCTTGGCGAAGTCGTCGCTGACGGGCTTATGGTCCGATCCCATCGATGGTAGTTTGATGGTAGGGTAGGTGAAGTGCAGGTCTGGATGCTCCAGTTTCTCCAGCATGGCCTTGGATGAAGGTGTGCCGTTGTCCAGCAGTTGGCAGGCGAAGGCGGTGGCGAGGGCCAACTTGCCGCTGCCCGCAGGACCGCAGAGCATGATGGCGTGGGGCAGATGCCCGCTTTCTGCCATCTGCTTCAGCCGCTCTTGGGCCTCCCGCTGTCCTATCACCTCAGTCCAATTCATAATTCACAATGCATAATGCACAATGCACAATTAGAGTAGCCTTTTTGCCACTTCTGCGACACTATCGACAGCCGATACGGTGTAGAAGTGGATGTTGTTCACACCGTGCTGATAGAGTTCCTTGCACTGCTGCGTGGTCCACTCGATGCCGAGCATCTTGGCATCCTCGTCTGTCTTGCACTTCACGACTTCACGGGCCAGCGGTTCTGGAATGTCGCAGTGGAAGGTCTTCGGCACCACCGTCAACTGATTCAGTTTGGCGAAGGGCTTGATGCCTGGGATGATGGGGATGGTAATGCCCATTGCTCGGGCTTTCTCCACAAATTGGAAGTATTTCTCATTGTCGTAGAACAATTGGGTCACGGCATACTGTGCCCCCAGGTCCTGCTTTTCCTTTAGATACTGCATGTCCATCTCCAGGTTAGGGGCCTCTTCGTGCTTCTCAGGATAGCAGGCTACACCGTAGTCGAAGGGCCTGCCTGGGTTCTTGATGGGTGTTCCGTCGGCAAAGTATCCTTCGTTGAAGCGCTTCACCTGACGGATCAGTTCCGTCGTATGGGCATGCCCGCCTGGGGTGGGCACGAAGCGGCTGTCCTCCTTGGCTTTGTCACCGCGGAGCAACAGCAGGTCGCTGATGCCTAGGAACTGCAAGTCGAGCAGTTCGTACTCGATATCCTCAATGGTAGCACCGCTACAGATCACGTGTGGCTGTACGGGAATGCTGTACCGCTGCTGGATGGCTGCGGCGATGGCCACCGTACCAGGGCGACGACGGATGCGGCGGCGCTCGAACTGCCCGTTGTCCAACTCCTTATAGACGAACTCCGAGTGGTGGGTCGTGATGTTGATATAGGCAGGGTTGAACTCCCGCAGTTTGTCAATGTCGGCAAAAAGTTTCGCTGTGCCAGTCCCTTTCAGCGGGGGCAGCACCTCGAAGGAGAATTGCCGTGTATCTGTATCTTGATGGATTAATTCCGTTACACTCATCTTGCTATATCTGCATAATTCGGTGCAAAATTACAAAAAATCCGTGTAATCCGTGCCATCCGTGCCAAATTTTTGTTATCTTTGTCCCCAAAATATGAGTATTAAGCGTTTTTTAAAGGATTGGACACTGCCTGTGGCGATTGCCGTGGGCTCTGTTATCTATCTCAC
>JAFUAK010000215.1 GCA_017460765.1 Prevotella sp.
CTATAACTGGTATGCCTCGGAAACCTTCGCCCTTTACAACCAACTCGCTCCGACGCTCTTCACGCTGGTTGGCGTGGAGAATAAGGAACTCGGTACCACGGCTGGCCACCACACTGCTGCCTTCGACATCGACGAGGATGCCCTGCAGTATGGAGTAGGGGCAATGGTTGACTTCGCCGTCAACTATTAGGAATGATGAAGAAAGCATTCCTGTTGACCATTCCCGTGATGACGGCCTACTGGTTTCTGGGTGTCACTTACGGTATGTTGGCCCACTCAATGGGTTTCAGCATTTGGTATCCGCTGTCGATGGCTATGTTCATCTACAGCGGATCGGCTGAGTTTCTGGCCTTGGGCTTGCTGCTGGCCGATTTTAACCCTGTGTCGGCCATGTCGATGGCACTCGTCGTAGGTGCCCGCCATTTGTTCTATGGTCTGTCGATGCTCGACCGCTTCAAGGGGACAGGCTGGCGCAAGCCCCTGCTTATCTTCTGGATGTCGGACGAGACCTTTGCTGTGAACTATAATATGCCCCCCCTTAAAAAGGAGGAGAATATGGGTAGCCAGATGCTCTGGGTGAGTGCACTCGACTATCTGTATTGGCTTACGGGCGGACTGATGGGCTACCTCTTTGGCTCGCTGATGAGTTTGGATCTGCGGGGACTGGAGTTCGTGGTGACGGCAATGTTCACCACCATCTTCATCGACCAGTATCTCAAGGAGCGTCAGCATGCCCCGGCCTGGATCGGCATCGGCTGTACGGCTCTCTGTCTGCTGTTGGTGGGCAGTGAGTATTTCATCCTACCCTCGATGGTCGGCATCCTATTGTTGCTGACATTGATGAGAAAGAGACTGGAGGAGGCCGTATGACACAGACAGAACAGATCATTACCATCGCGCTCATGGCTCTGATGACCGTTGCCACAAGGGCCCTGCCGTTTATCATCTTCCCGCCGGGGCATACCACACCACGCTACATCACTTATCTAGGTCGCGTGCTTCCTTTGGCAGTCTTCGGTATGCTGGTGGTCTATTGCCTCAAGGATGTCCAGTGGCTCAGCGGCACCCATGGCGTGCCGGAACTTATCGGCATCACCGCCACCATTCTTGTGCACCTCTGGCGCCGTCAGATGCTGTGGTCTATCGCTGCGGGCACCATCGTCTATCTTCTGATTATCCGACTGCCGTAAGACAAACGTTTGGTATGCGAATACCATGTTTAAGGGATTGTGGGTATGGAGGAATCGCCGTACCTTTGCAGCCGAAAACTTTAATCAAAACAAAGACAAGAATGAAGAAGATTGCAGGATTGTTGTTGCTGGTCGGACTTACATTGAACGTCGGTGCAGCGACGAAGAAAACAAAGACAAATGCTAAGGCCAAGGTGGCCATCGACTATCTGGATAGCAATTTCCAGACGTACGACAAACTCCAGAAGACCATCTGGGCTAACCCCGAACTCGGCTTCTTAGAGACTAACAGTAGTGGGTTGCTGAAACAGCATCTGCGTAACAACGGCTTCACGATTGAGGAGGGGGTGGCCGGTATGCCGACGGCTTTTGTGGCCACCTATGGTTCAGGACAGCCCGTTATCGGTCTGCTGGCCGAGTTCGACGCGCTGCCTGGACTGTCGCAGGACACGGTGCCCTACCGTAAACCCATCAAGGACGGTGCGCCAGGCCAAGGCTGTGGGCACAACACGTTTGGCGTGGCTTCCTCGGCAGCGGCCGTCGCTATCAGCAAGTGGCTAGCGGCCAACAAGCAGAGCGGCACTGTCAAGGTGTATGGTTCCCCGGCCGAAGAGGGTGGTGCCGGTAAGGTCTATTTGGTGCGCGAGGGTCTGTTCGAAGGGGTGGATGTTGTGCTCGACTGGCATCCCGCCAGTGTGAATGCCGTTTCTGTGAATGGTGGTACGGCGATGGTAATGGTCGATTATAAATATTATGGCAAGCCCGCCCATGCCGCCGGTAACCCTTGGAAGGGGCGCTCGGCCCTTGATGCTGTAGAGGCCCTCGACTATATGGTGAACTTGCTCCGTGAGCATGTGCCCACGTCGAGTCGCATCCACTACGTGATTCCCGATGGTGGTTTTGCGCCTAATGTGGTGCCGGAGTATGCCCGTGTATCTTACTATATCCGCAGTCCGAAGCGCGACGTGCTGAATCAGTTGACGGAGTGGATCGACTCTGCGGCTGTGGGTGCGGCCAAAGGCACGCAAACGCGGGTAGAGAAGGAAATCGTGGCAGGCACTTACGAACGTCTGCACAACAAGACGCTGTCGAAGGTTATCCAGAAAAACCTCGAGACGGTGGGCGGTGTCATCTACGATGCCCGTGAGCGAAAGTTTGCCGAGGAATTGAACCGTGCCAACGGCAATCCAGACTCCCTCGTAGATCAGGCTGCCAAGGTGCTGCCTCTGGCAGACTTCCCAGAAGAGGGCAGTGGCGGTTCCAGCGACGTGGGCGATGTGTCATGGGTTGTGCCCCTGGCCAGTTTCGGAGCAGCCACCTTTGTTCCGGGCAGTCCCGGACACTCATGGCAGAACGTGGCCGCCGACGGTACGACCATCGGCACCAAGGGATTGCTGAATGCCAGTCGTGTGTTCGCACTGACGGCAGTGGATATCCTGACGGATGCCAAACTGCTGCAGGCGGTCAAGGATGAATTCAAGCAGGTGACTGGCCCCGACTTCAAGTACGTACCCCTGCTCGGCGACCGCAAGCCCGCCCTCGACTATAGGAAAACAGAAAAGTAATCATTTCCCCTCCTGAGGTAGGAGGAGAGAATAAGAAAAGATGATGAAAGAAATCATTAGACAAAGACTGAGGCTGATATTCGTGATAGGACTACTGATCGCTTATCCCTCAAGCCTCATCCCTTCTCTGGCCTGTACGAGCGTGATCGTATCTGGCAAGGTGACACCCGACGGGCGACCCTTTATCTTCAAGAACCGCGACACGCCCGACGTAGATAACCTCGTGGTATCTGTGCAGGGTAGGGTGTATCGTTTCATTGCCGTTGTAGGGAGGCGCGACTCGCTGAATCTCAACGTGTGGTCAGGGCACAATGAGGCAGGATTCGCCATCGCCAACACAGCAGCCTATAACCTCAACGGGAAGCCTCAGCCCGGCCAGCCCCGCCCCAATGGCGACGAGAAGGACGGTAACCTGATGTACAAGGCCTTGGAGACTTGCCGCACACTGGCCGACTTCGAACATCTGCTCGATAGTATCAAGCAGGAAAAGGGAACGCTCCATTCCAACTCCAACTTCGCCGTGCTTGATTCCGAAGGTGGGGTGGCCTACTACGAAACGGGTAATGCTGGTTACGTGAAGTATGATGCCAACGATCCCCTTGTGGCCCCCAATGGCTATCTCATCAGGACGAATCATGGTATGACGGGTGACCGTACGATGGATCAGGGCATCGAGCGCTATCTGGCCATCAGCGACTATATGACACGGGCCAGTTTTGAGAATGGTCTGGACTTTGAGCCCATCATCAGGAAGGTGACGCGCACGCTGACCCACGGACTGACGCGCCTGAACCTCTGGGACTTCGCCCCGCAGGACGATTCACAGCCCGTCTATTTCCCCTTCCGCGACTTTATTCCCCGCTATTTGACGGCTTCTGCCCAGTTGATACAGGGTGTCAGAGCAGGAGAGGATCCCAGTCTGACTATTGCCTGGACGATTCCTGGCAGCACGCTGACCACCGTGGCCATACCTCTATGGATTACGCCAACGGGAGAACTGCCCCAAGTGGTGACCCGCAATCAGGATGGTCATGCCATCCTTGTTGATGCTGGACTGGAACTGAAAAAGCAGTTGTTCCCCATCGATCGTGGCAACGGGCACGACTATATCAACCTATCACGACTCGTCAACCATGCGGGGACGGGTATTCTCCAGAGGATAGAACCCGTTGAGACGGAAATCTTCCGCAGGGCGCAAAGCGTCATTGAAACCATTCGCAAGAACAACCGTTCAGGCAAAGAGACCAAGGAGTTCTACCAATGGGTTGACCAATACGTCAGCGAACAGTACCGTCAGCGTTTC
>JAFUAK010000030.1 GCA_017460765.1 Prevotella sp.
CTTGCTGTAAACATCTGGCCAATGAAGGTTTTGTGACACCATTCGCATTTCTTAACTATTTCCATATGTCCTAATTTTGTAAGTTATTACTCCTGTTGTCTGTCCAAATGTGTCCAATAGTGTCCAAATGTGTCCAATGTGTGCCACGTGAGGACATCGGTTAGCAATCCAATGGTGTCCAATGCGTGCCAGTCGGAGACATTGACTTAGCATGTGCCGACGTTGGGATTTTCCCAAACGTACAAATAACGTACAAAAATGAGCGAAATAAATATCATCAACGATTAACGCTGATGATATTGCGAGTACGGAAATGCTTGATAGTAAACGGTTTATGCTATATCGAGTAATATCGAGTGATAACCGTTAATCGTATTCTACTTTCCGCAGCGTAAATTATGTAGTTTTTCTCGAAACTACCAAATTATTTGTGATTTCTTAGCAGATACTCGGATAAATAAGGTACGGCAAACACCAGTTCTCCTCTTCTGGGAGCCTCGATGACGCCTGCCTCGATAAGCCGCTTGCGATACGGCTGAATGGCCGGCCCCTTCTCTCCAAGCATCGTCTGTAATTTTGCTGTGGTTGCCGTACCTCCACATTGGGCGAGGGCTTTTAAGAATATGATGTCGTTATCCGAAAGTGGCGCGAGAATCGGCTTAAACACGTTGTCTTCCATATCCCCCAGAGCCGCCCTTTCCACCTTGTCCATAATCTCATTGGAAATGCTGGCACCCTTTTGGGTGTATTGAATCACATAGTACCCAATCAATTGCATAAGATACGGGAAACCGCGGGTTGACAAGGCCGCGCGGTCAAGTATGGCATCTGAGGCCTCTATTTTAGAAGTCTTGAATGCTCTTGCATAGTATGCCCTAATCAATTGAGTGGAAATTAACCCCAACTCCACCTTGGTTGCACGATTCAAAAAGGTGAGCACACTGTCGTTCAGTACACTCGAAACGGCATGTGGCAGCCCAGCCATCGCAATCGCTATGTTCTTGCGGTCGCCTACAAGTTCCTGATAGGAAGCGGCAACCTCACGCATTGCGGCTGATGTTCGTACTTCGTCGATAAGGATCAAAGTTCCTTTGCCCTTTTCTGCCAACTTGTCGCACAGCAACGACATCTTTGCACGGAATCCATACTGTCGCTCTGTTGCTTCTGAGAAGGAAAGACCAAACGAAAAGCCAAGCGCTCCTGCACTTACACCTGTTACCTTTCGCTTATCTTCCTTAAAATACTGGGAGCCATTCAACTGAAACTGTTCGATGATAGCGCTTGGCATACCCTCATGGGCTGTCACGCGAGCCACTACATAGCCTGCTTTCGAAGCACGGTCGCTGAGTTCAAGCAACAGTGCCGTCTTACCCATACCACGTTGGCCTAAGAACAATGTACATCTGTTGCGTGAACCTATGGGCTCATTTAACCCCGCCATAAACTGCTCTATTACACCATCGCGCCCTATATACTGAACAGGACGATTCCCGAATGTTGGTTGAAATAGGCTTTGGATATCTTCGCGACTATTCATCTTTTATTTTCCTTTATTCTCTTTTATTCTTCTTTATTCTCTTTTATTCTTTTCCAAGTGCAAAGATATGGAAATAATCTGAAACCACCAAACTTATGGCAATATTTCTGTTCTAAATTGTCGTAGAGTCTCGTTTTTTTCGTACCTTTGCAGCCAAGATGAAGACATTTGAAGAATTGGGCGTCAGCGAGGAGATTCGCCGCGCCATTGAAGAGTTAGGTTTTGTGCAGCCGATGCCTGTGCAGGAGGAAGTGATTCCCTATCTGTTGTCGCCAGAGGGAGAGGACGTGATTGCCCTTGCCCAGACGGGTACGGGCAAGACGGCGGCCTTTGGTATTCCCCTGCTGATGCGGATCGACACCAGCAGCAGGGAGACACAGGCGCTGGTGCTCTCGCCGACGCGAGAACTCTGCCTGCAGATCACGGACGATATCCGCGACTTCGCCAAGTATATGGAGGGGGTGCACGTGGAGGCCGTCTACGGCGGTGCCTCGATAGAGCCGCAGATGCGTGCCCTGAAGAAGGGCGTGAACATCATCGTGGCGACGCCGGGCCGTCTGATCGACCTGAAGAATCGCGGGTATGCCCATCTGGAGCAGGTGACGAACATCGTGCTCGACGAGGCCGACGAGATGCTGAACATGGGTTTCTCGGAGAGCATTAACGAGATCTTCGAGTCGCTGCCGGAGGAGCATCACACGCTGATGTTCTCGGCTACGATGAGCCGCGAGGTGGAGCGTATCGCGAAGACGTATCTGCACAACCATCAGGAGATCGTGGTGGGTTCGCGCAACGAGGGGGCCGAGAACGTGAACCACATCTATTATATGGTGAATGCCAAGGACAAGTACCTCGCCCTGAAGCGCATCGTGGACTATAACCCCCGCATCTTCGCCATCATCTTCTGCCGCACGAAGGCAGAGACGCAGGAGATTGCCGACAAACTGATTCGCGACGGCTATAATGCCGAGTCGCTGCACGGCGACCTCTCGCAGCCGCAGCGCGACCTGACGATGCAGAAGTTCCGCCAGCACCTGACGCAGTTGCTCGTGGCAACGGATGTGGCAGCGCGTGGTCTCGACGTGGACGACCTGACGCACGTGATCAACTTCGGGCTGCCCGATGACATCGAGAACTATACCCACCGCTCTGGGCGTACAGGCCGTGCCGGCAAGAAGGGTACTTCAATTTCTATCGTCCACTCGCGCGAGAAGTTCAAGATCCGCAATATCGAGAAGGAAATCGGCAAGAAGTTCGTGGAATCGCCCATTCCATCGGCTGAGGAGATCTGTAAGAAGCAACTCTATAAGGTGATGGACCAGATCGTGAAGACGGATGTGGACGACGAGGAGATTGCTCCCTTCATGCAGGATATCAACCGCTATTTCGAGTATATCGACAAGGAGGAGATCATCAAGAAGATCGTCTCGCTGGAGTTCGGCAAGTTCCTGGCCTATTACGCCGATGCGCCTGAGATTGAAGCGGTGGTACATGATAAGAAAGAGAAGCGGCCCCAGAACGACAAGCAGAAACTCCAGAACAAGGCGCAGAAGGGCTACAAGCGCCTCTTTATCAACCTCGGCAAGCGCGACGGTTTCTATCCGGGCGAACTGATGCAGACGCTGAACCGCTTCGTGGGTGGCCGTCAGGAGGTGGGGCATATCGACCTGCTCGACACCATCTCTTATTTCGAGGTGCCCGAGAAGGATGCCAAGAAGGTGATGATCCAGTTGACGGGCATCCGCTATAAGGGCCGCACCGTCCGCTGTAACGATGCCGATAGTGCACAGGGGGTCAGGAACGCTGTGCACTCTTCGAAAAAAGTGCACAACGTTCCTGACCCCACTGTGCAGAAGAAGCGGATGAAGAAGGAGGACTGGCGGGAGTTGATGAGACCAGACGAAGGCTGGGCCATGCGGAAACCGCGGAAGAAGAAATAAATAAGGGCTGCAAATCGCAGCCCTTATTTATTACTGTGCGTTGATCTCCTTCAGCAGACGGTCGGCCTTGCCCCAACTCTCCATCATGTAGAGTACGTAGCGGATATCCACGCCGATGCAGCGGGCCAGTTGTGAGTCGAAGAAGATGTCGCTCGACAGCGAGTCCCAGTTGCCGTCGAAGGCGAGGCCGATGAGTTCGCCCTTGCCGTTGAACATCGGCGAACCGCTGTTACCACCCGTAATGTCGTTGTTCGACAGGAAGCAGAGGTGCAGTTTGCCGGTGGTCTTGTCGGTGTACTTGCCGAAATCCTTCTTCGAGAGCAGTTCCTTCATGATAGGCTCTGCCTCGTAGTCGATGACTCCCTTTTCGCCCTGCTCCATCTTCTCCACGATGCTGCTGGCCTCGGTGTAGTAGCCAGAGGGCTTTCCGCCCAGCAGATACTCGCCCACCTGTCCGTAACTGAGGCGCATGGTGAAGTTGGCATCGCTGTAGTTGGGCAGATCCTCCTCCATGCGCAGTTTGGCGGCACAGAGGTAACTCTCCATCGTATAGATAGAATCGGTGGTGGACTCCAGATCGGCCATGATCTCTGCCAGCGTACTGACGAGGCTTTCGCCGTAGACCACGCCTGGATCGCGGTGGTAACTCTTCTTGTTCACATAGATCTTCTTGTCGCTCTTCATCAGTTTCGACTTCTTGTAGAGGTAGTCGGCAAACTTCTGGTAGTCGCCCTTGTAGTCGTGGTCGATCACGTTGTAGAAGTCAGGCTGGTATTTGATCTCCACCTGGTCGCGGTAGTTCTTCAGCAGGGCGCCGATGATCTCGCGGTCCGTATCGTAGTCCCACTCTTCGCTGTTGTCCTTGAACTCGATGTAGTAACTCTTAGGCTTGCCCTCCTTACCGTTGATGATGGCGCCGTTCTGCACGCGGATGGCGCGGCGTGTCATTTCGTCGCTGCGGCCGAAGGTTTCGCGATAGTACGTCAGGGCGCGGATGGCGGCGAAGCGCTTCTGGTAGAGGCGCTCCAGCGTGGCGAAGTCGAGTTTGCCCACCAGGTAGCCCGTGGAATCCTGCCACTGGCGGATCTTCTCCTCGAATGCGGCCTTCTGCTGGATCAGGCCGATGGAATCGATACATTTGTTCATGCCGATGGAGTTCTTCCAGTAGTTAGAACTGTTGGCATACTTAGAGTCGTACTTGATGCGCACGGCTTCGGAGGCCCGCATATGACGGAGCATGATCTCCTGCTTCACCTCACGCGTCTGGTACATCGGTGTGTTTCGGGCATCGCGGCGCTCGCGGATGCCGTAACTCGACAGATAGCGGCTCGTGCTGCCAGGGTAGCCGATGGTCATCGAGAACGAGCCGGGCACGTAGCCCTGCAGCGATACGGGTGCCCATTTCTTAGGCTTCATCGGCACGTTGTCCTTTGAGTACTTGGCAGGACCGCCCGTCTTCGGATCGACATAGACGCGGAACACGGAGAAGTCGCAGGTCTGGCGCGGCCACATCCAGTTGTCGGTCTCGCC
>JAFUAK010000216.1 GCA_017460765.1 Prevotella sp.
GCGAACCCAACAGGTGAGACTACATACACGTTCACCGTGACTGACGACACCTTCGACTACGAGGTGACAGCCAACTTCAGGAAACTCATCGATATCTCTGGGGCCACCGTGACGCTGGAGGAATCGACCTTCACCTACGACGGTGAGGAGAAAAAGCCGAAGGTAAGTAGCGTCGTGGTGGATGGCGAGACGCTTGCCAGCGATAATTATGAGGTGACCTACTCTAACAACGTGAACCCTGCCGCAGCAGATGCAGCAACGCATCCTACTGTGACTATAGAGGCCAATAAACTCCCCTATTCAGGAAAAGCCGAAAAAGCCTTCACCATCAATAAAGTCGAGGCTACACTGGCCTTCTCGAAAGCAACGGCTGAGGCCACTTATGGCGCGGCCTTTACGGCACCCACGCTGACGAAGACACCTGCGACATTGGAGGGCGTGACCTTCAAGTCATCCGATACTGATGTGGCCACGGTGGATGCCGATGGTAAGGTGACAATCGTTGGCGAGGGAGAAACCAAGATCACGGCCTCCTTCGCAGGAAACGATAACTACGAGGCTGCTGAAGCCAGTTATACCCTCACCGTGAACCCAGGCAAGATGGAGGTCACGGCTGAAGGCTTCGAGGGTACCTACGACGGCCAGCCCCACGGTATCACGGTAAAGAATGTCCCTGAAGGAGCAAAGGTGGAGTACTTAATAAATGCTGATACTGACGAGTGGAGCACCAACGCGCCCACTTTCACCGATGCAGGAAGTTATACAGTTTCTTATCAGGTATCGAAAGACAATTACGAAACCGTTGAAGGAGAGGCAATCGTTGAAATCAATAAGGCACCCGTTGAAATCACCAAAGCGCCCAGAGCCAGGGAAGGGCTGACATATACGGGCTATCCACAGGTACTGATCACTGCCGGAGAGTGCGGCACGGGAGGCACGATGATGTACGCTCTTAATTCTATAGCAGACGCTTGGAGCGAAAACCTGCCCACAGCCACCGAGCCTGGCACCTATACGGTCTATTATTCGGTGTCTTCCGACGACGATAACCACGAATACCAAGGCGATACCAAGTCCCTCACAGTCACCATCGCCAATGTGGCAGAACCAGAGCCTGAGGAGGGCACCTTTAAACTCTGGATCGGCGGCGTGCAGGTGACCAAGGATAACCAGACGGATATCCTGAATGACGGCATCAACAAGGCCAGATTCTTCTTCAACGATAAGTCCAGCCAGTTGGTCATCACCAACAACCAGGATGCGTCGATCGCGATCGAGAGCGGCCTGGACGAACTGACCATCTTCCTCAACGGTTCGGAGCCCAGTTATCTGAACCGCATCTGGTCGAGTGTGGGCGGCAGAGAGATGGTCCACCCCGCCAAGGGTAAACTGACGATTACGACCTACCCGAATATCCCAGGCATGCTCTACCTGAAGACAGACCATCTAATGGGCGTCATCGGCTATTTCAGCAGCGTGACCCTCGACGAGAGCACTAACACCATCCTGATGGATCCTGCTGACGGCGCTTATGACGGCACTGCCCTACTGACGGCAGAGGGAGAGATCGCCAAGTCGGCCACCATCGGCCAGTATATCATCCCGATGACGTATGAGACGAAGACCTTCCCCACCAGAAACTTCCTGAATGAAGACGGTTCGGACAAGGATCTGTCGAACACGACGGTGGATAATGAGAACAAGATCCTGCTCACGGCGAATACGAAGGCTCCCAACCCAGAAGAGAACGACGGCTACGACTCTACAGACCGCTCCATCGTGCTGAACTCCGCCCTTACCACCAGAGGTGTCGAGCAGGTGGCTGCCGATGTGGTGGCTGGTAACCTGATTCCTGGTAGCAGCGATTTTGCCCTCGCCTTCCACGGCATCACCTTCATGGTGCCTGACGGAAGTGGAAGAATCTTACTCAACGTTTCTGTTGAACCCGGCTATCGCCTGAGGGTGAAAGTGCTCAATGATATGAGGTATTCGAATGCTGGGTCAAGTGCTTCGGCATCTATCGTCAGAGGTGCTTCTCTCGCGGTCGTCGAATATCAAGTGAAGCATTCGTCATACGTCCTGGTGTGGCTGGAGGAAGATGCCAACTATTCACGCGAGAGTACTCGCGGCAGACGTGAGACGGCCCATGGGCGCATTTACTCCATCCAGTTAGTGCCTGAACAGGTGGCAACGAAAAACCCGTTGTCGTTTATGGAAGATTTTCCAAAGGCTGAGGTGGAAGAGGTAGAGACCGGCTCGACACCCGTACCGACGCCTCCTACCGCTATTGACAGGA
>JAFUAK010000217.1 GCA_017460765.1 Prevotella sp.
CGCAGACGGTGAAGGCCAGTTCCGCACCTTTATTCTGCGCCGTCAGGGCATGCCAGTCATCGATATCAAAGTCGGCATCATCGCCCTGCACATGGAGTTCTCCACCCTTCGAGCCTTTCACCACGACATCAATCTGCCCGGCCTCCTCGCAAAGGCTAAAGTTCAGTGGAGCCATCTCAGCAGGAATCGTCACCCCAATGTAGTCGGGATAGATGGCGGGCAGGCTGTCCGTCTTCGTCGGATTCTCCACCCGGCTCGTGCAACCCAGGAGACCAAGGATACATAGGATTCCCAGAACACTTAGGCTATTTCGAATCATCTTCTTCATTCTCCTCCGATTAGATAATACCACACTGTATTCCTGAACTGTTTCAGTCCGACGGCATCCTTGCCGCCCGACGAGTAGATGCGCATAAAGTCGTTCATGCGCTGCAGAACCATCGGACTCACGACACCCTGAGGCGGTTGCTGGCGCTGCTGCATGAACGCAAAGGCGATGGCCTCCTGACAACTGCGCGGATTGTACTGAATCTGACTCTGCACATACTGGGCATACTGCATGAAGCGGGGCACATCCCTGTCGAGCAGCGGTGCCATCAGCAGATACTGGGCAGCCACCTGGTTCTGATGACAGTGCATGAAGAGTTGTCCGCAGATCTTATCCAGTTCACGGTCACTGAAGAGGAAATCCTCCTGCAGTCTGTACTGGCGCAGTGTACCATAGAGCGGATGGGCATTGATGGCCTTCTCGTCGCCGAGCATCGCCAGCGTGCGCTGTGCCCAAGGACGGTAGAAGATAGTCTTCTCCAACATCCGCAGATACTTCTCCGCCACCTTGTATTGTCCATTAATGAGATTCGTCTCGGCGAGCCGCTTCACCACGCGGGCACTCTTGTTGTAGTTCGGAATGGCCTCCATCGCCTCGAAGGCGAAGCGCTGGGCCGTGTTCACCAGACCGAGATGGAAATATATCTCACCCGTCAGTTGGGTGGTGGCGAAATTACGCTCGAACTTCGGCAACATGCCTTGCAGCCCACGCTGGTAGAAATCGAAGGCCCGTTCCCCCAACTGATTTGTCATCGCCAGGGCGAGGTTTGTCGCACTCACGCTCATCGGTAGGTCCGGCATCTTCTGCTCGGCCTTGGCGATGATGCCGTTCCAGTCGCTGACGCGCACCAGATAGTCGTACTCGATCAGTTCGTATTTCCTGGAATCGAAGCCACGCGGCACTATCATCAAACCTCCCACCGCCACCACAACGAGCATCCCTGCCAGGATGGGGCGACCGGCTTTTAACTCACGGGCAAACCGCAGATCAAAGAGCCATTGGAGCAACCAAATCACTAAGGGGATAGCCATCAGGACGTAAGGCAATGTCACAGGAATGCGATAATAGCCGATACCCAATACCAGCCGCAACAATGGATAGGGCAAGAGATGGGCACTCATAAAAATACAGGCCACGACAATGATGAGGGCAACAACGACCATCTGCCATGTCGCCATACATAAAGCCACGAGCAGAGCCATCGGTCCTATCAGCCAGTAAAGAACCGGCATTAGGACAACAATGATGACCCACTTCCAGATTTGACCGCATTTCTGGATCAGTAGAACTGCTGCCAGTGCCATGATCAGCGCCACGGCATAAGTCAGCAGTACGCTCTCATCGCCCATGGCATACCACAGCATCAGCGCCGGTATGAAACTCAGCGGATAGAACATGGAGTCACATGACATCACCCGCCACGTGAGCCGCTGGATGAGCATCATCACCAGGGCGAGGATCAGCGCACCAATCGTCACACCATTGTAGAACTGTGTCAGGAACTCCCCGATGTATCTGGCCAGTCCGCCCGGCTCCGCCATCCTCATGGCGAAGTAGTCGCTGTCGAAGAGGAACAGTTGTAACTGCTCCTGATAGGTCAGCGCAAACGGGTAGCGGTATCGCCAGAAGAGGAACACCGCCACGCCGAACAGGATGGTCAACCCGATCTTCCAGTATCTACTCAGGAATTTCTTCATTCGTATCGGCATTGAAGGTCTTAACGGAGCCGTCTGGCATCTTGCGCTTATAGGTCAGCGGGTACATCTGCTTCAGGAAAGTGTGGAGCACGCCTTCCTTCAGGTTCTCCGCCATCCGACGCGTGTAGTTCTTGTGAACCAGATGGAAACTGTCGGCCCGCTGTTGGATATACTTGGCCTGCACCGAATCACCCTGCATCTTCAAGTCCTTGATATTCTTGCGCATCTTAGCCATTTGCATGTTGTGGATTTCCGCACGCGCCTTCCACTGCTCCAGCGAGTCGTTTTGCGGTGTACCGACGGCATGGCTGATGCTGTCGATAGTCACCTTGATGGTACCCGGTTCCCCGACAATCAGCAGCGGCTGCACTCCCATACGATAGTGGTAGTCGAGAATGATCTGGTACAACTTTACGGTGTCCTTCGTGAAGTCCTTGGTAAAGTGGAACTTGCCGTCGGTGATTTCCATCGAGTCGACATACTCTGCAGTCTTCGGACCGTAGAGGGGCACCACGAAGATACGCTTTCCCTCAAATTGTTCACCGTTCACCACACCCTCAATGTGGCATTTCCCGTCGTTCTGCTGCTGGCAAGCAGATAAAAGTAAAAAGGTAAAAAGGTAAAAAGGTAAAACCTTCATACCTTGCCTCATTACCGTCTTCAAAAAACTCATTGTCTTCATATTCTTATCTCCTATTTTCTTACTTCTTCACCTTTTCACCCTTTCACCTTTTCACCCTTACCATCGTCCTGCGGTTGTCAAACACCTGCCGATAGGCCTCGTGGGCATCCAGTTCCACACGGGTCTTCGTGAAGTCCGGACAGTTGTAGGCATCCATCATCTCCCGATAGAATGTCCGTGGGTTGCGCTGCGGCAGGAGGAAAGGCTTCGATACCCTGCCCTGCTCATCAATGCTTGCCAGATAGAGTTGGGTATACATTCCGTCCTCACGCTTGCTGCTGAACACGAACCAACGGCTATTCTCACTCCAGTTGTGGTAACTGTCGCTCTGGTCGCTGTTCACCTCCGAGAGTTCACGGCTCTCACTCGTCTGTAGGTCCATCAGCCACAGGTCGGCATCATTCTGGCTGACGGGGAAGTTACCCCGGCTACTTACGCAGTACATCAGCCAGCGCCCATCGTAACTGGGTCGGGCCAGCACGTAACTCCTATCCGTAGCCGGACCGTTGAGCAGCGTATCCACCGTCTCGCCGAACCTGCCCGTCTTGGCATCGAAGCCGATACGGCACAGTGAGCACTTCACCTTCTCATATTCCGCCGGCACGCGACAGGGCTTCGACGTGCTATAGTAGACTGCCGTCCCGTCGGCCGAGAAGGCAGGGAATATTTCCAGATATTCCGTCCGCAGCAGCGGCGAGAGGATCAGTTCGTTGGTACGGGTGTCGAGCACCTCGACATCACTGAACTTATGATACACCTCGATGCGCTGACCTGTGCCCGTGAAGAAACTCTGATGCACGGAGTTCACAGCCATCGCCACATAGTCACCCGC
>JAFUAK010000218.1 GCA_017460765.1 Prevotella sp.
GAAGTCACCGTGGTTGCGGAACGAGAAGAGGTAGAGTTTCAGACTCTTCGACTCCACCATCCGTTCCCCAGGGATATAGAGGATCTTAATCTCCGCGAAGTCGGGCTGTCCCGTGATGGGACAGAGTGACGTAAACTCCGGACAGTTGAACTGCACCCAGTAGTCGTTGTCGGGATGCTTGTTCACAAACGTCTCCAGCACCTCGGGTGCATAGTCCATGCAGTACTCGGTCTTCTTACCGAGGGATTGTAATCCTTCCTGCTCTCTCATAGTTCCTTCACTTTAAATATATTATATGCGATATTTTTGTCGTAGACGTCCTCATGGTCGTGCTCCTTCGTAAACTTTACCACCCTGATGGTGATGGGCAAGGCAATTACCTCATAGAAAGTTTTCAGCAGCACCTGAGTGATTACCAGCGAGGGCATCTCTTCCCACGGCAGGACGAAACTGAAGGCCAGGGGGAAGAAGATGATTGAGTCGGTCAACTCGCCAAACACCGTGCTGAGAATGGCACGGGCCGAGAAGTTACGCCCCTCCGACGAGAGTTTCATCTTGCTCATCACGTAAGCATTGATGAACGAGCCTGCGAGGAAGGCGATGAAGGAGGCGGCAGCGATGCGCGGTGCCAGTCCGAAGATGGCGTGGAAGGCCTCGTTCCTGTCCCAATAGGGTGCGCCAGGGATCCAGTCGGCCAGGGCGCCCATGGCCACGAAGAAGAAGTTCATGGCGAAGCCCAGCCAGATGAGCAGGCGCGTGCGGCGGTAGCCCCACACCTCGCATACCACATCGTTGATGATGTAACTGACGGGAAACACCAGCAGGCCACCTGTGAAGTTGGCGGGTCCCCACGAAATCTGCTTTGTCTCAAGTACGTTTGCCGTAATCAGGCAGACGCAGAACAGTATGCCGTAAAGCATAAACAGCACACTGATCTTCTGTTCTCTTTTTTGTTCCATAATTCTTGTTTTGTTAGAGGGGGTCGGCCGATGACTTTCACCGGCTTTCGCAAGTACCCCTGTGTTCTTTTCTTATAATAGGTAGAGCAGCCAGGCCATATAGACCAGGAAGCCCAAGATGAGCACCCCACCCTCTTTGCGCGACACCGAATACTTGGTGAAGGCGAAGAGCCAGAGGAGGCCGATGCTCACCAACATGGCCATCAGGTCGACGATGGTGATGCCCATAATTCGCAACGGATGGATCACGGCCGTGGTTCCCAGGATCAGCAGGATATTGAAGACGTTAGAGCCCAGCACGTTGCCGATGGCAATGGCAGAGCGCCCCTTATAGGCAGCCACCACACTCGTGGCCAGTTCAGGCAGCGAGGTACCGCCAGCCACGACCGTCAGGCCGATTACACTTTGGCGGATGCCCCAGCGATGAGCGATATACGAGGCGGCATCGACGAACAAATTACTGCCCACAATCAGACAGGCCAGTCCCAGAACAATAAAGCACAGATTCCGCCAGAGGTGGGAATAGTCGTTGGGCAGTTCACTGTTCTCGTCAAGTTCCTCTTCTGTGGGCATCAGTCCTTCTTTCTTTGCACTCCTGAACGTGTAGATCATGAAGATGAGGAAGCCCAAGAGCAGGATGATGCCGTCAGACCTGCTGATCTCATTACCCCAGAGGTGGGGAGATTCCATGTCGTCGAAACAGAGTATAAACAACAGCAGGGAAGCCATCACCGCGAAAGGTATGTCCTTCTTCACCGTAGAGGGTGCCACTGCCATCGGCGCCACTACGGCGGAACAGCCCACGATGAGCATCGTGTTGAAGATATTCGAACCGATGACATTACCCACGGCGAGATCTGACGTGCCCTTGAGGGCAGATACCAGACTGACGAACAGTTCTGGTGCAGACGTTCCTGCAGCCACGATAGTGAGTCCGATCACGATTTCAGGTACATGCATGCCACGTGCCAGCGAAGAGGCCCCCTCCGTCAGTCGGTCGGCGCCCCACAGCACGAGTGCCACTCCCACAATGATATAAACAATATTGATCAACATAATGCTATTCGTTATTGATAAATGCGTCAATGGCGCGACGGTCTTTCTTGGTAGGTCGCCCTGTTCCCCTGGCCCTGTCGACGAAGCCGCTGATGCGGTTCATCTCCAGCAACTCGTACTGGTCCGGTGTCGTCACGTTCTCATAGATCTCTGGCAGCAACTTTGCTCCCACCCTCTGTTCTATGGTCTTCAGAATCTTGAAAGAATAGGTCACGGGAGGCTTGCGCACAGCGACCACCTCACCGGCTTTCACCATATGGGAGGGTTTCACGTTGACACCACTAATTGTCACTCGCCCGTTCTTACAGGCATCGACGGCGATGGAGCGTGTCTTGAAGATACGCGCTGCCCACAGCCACTTGTCAATCCTTGCTACCTCACTCATCACTATTCACTTTTCACTCTTCACTTTCCCCAACTTATTATACTGGTTCATGGTGATGTCGATCCCAGCAAGTACAAAACTCTTGATGATCTCCACTCCGAGGTCAATGCTGGGCTGCAGGGTCTTCATATCCTCCTCATCATACTTCCCCAGCACCCAGTCCACCTGCATGCCACGGGGAAAATCATTCCCTATACCCATGCGCAGCCGCGCATAGTTCTGGCCGATAAGTTGCTGGATATGTCCCAGGCCATTATGTCCGCCGCTTGAGCCGCCCGCCTTCAGACGGAAGGCCCCCAACGGAAGCGCCACGTCATCGCTGATCACCAGCAACCGGCTCTGGTCGATGTTCTCCTTGTTCAGCCAGTAGCGTACGGCATTACCGCTGAGGTTCATAAACGTAGAGGGCTTGAGCAACAGCACCTTGCGGCCCTTGAGCGACGTCTCTGCCACGAAGCCGTAGCGACGGTCTTCAAAATGAATATTGGACGCCTTCGCAAAGGCATCCAATACCATAAAGCCTGTATTGTGGCGGGTCAGTTCGTATTCGTCACCGACATTCCCCAGTCCTACAATCAAGTACTTGTCCATTCCCTCTTGTTTAGGAATTACTCAGCAGCGTCCTCACCTGCTGCAGCGGCGGAACGGGAAGCGCGTGTAGCCTTCACGGAGCAGACTACTACCTGAGCAGGAGTAGCAATCTCCAGACCCTCGAAGTTCAGTTCTGCCACCTTGATGGCCTTACCCAACTTCAGTTCGGTCACATCAATCTCCAGCACTTCAGGAATCTGCTTGTAGGGAGCGGTCACATTCAACTGACGTACAGCCTGACTCAAGCGGCCACCGTCACGCACACCCTGGGCATGACCCGTCAACTTCACGGGGATACCAATCGTGATGGGCTTCGTCTCGCTGACCTCATAGAAGTCGATGTGGAGCACGGCGTCGGTTGTCGGGTGGAACTGCAGTTCCTTCATCACTGCCTTATGAGCCTCACCGTCGATAGACAGGTTGACCACATAGACATCGGGAGAATAGACCACCTTGCGGAGTTGGGTTGCAGGGATGGCAAACGACAGGGCCTCGGGGAGACCGTTCTCGCCCTTCTTCTCACCATAAAGGTTACAGGGAACAAGACCCTCCTTGCGGAGTTCCTTTGCGGCTTTCTTGCCGGTAGTGGCGCGCTTCTGGCCACTTACACTGATTTCTTTCATAATTGTGTTACTCTAAATTAAGTTATTTACCTTTGTGCTTAATTCGCCATCACACGAAAAATCGTTGTGCTTTGAGAAAAAGCGGTGCAAAGGTACACATTTTCCATGAAATGAAAAAAAGAAAGAATGAAAAAATGAAAAAAAAGTGCAATTTTCCTGCTATTTTCTTGCAGAAACGGGGAAAAATAGTTACCTTTGCACATCAGAAACAATTTAAAACAAACATATATAATATATAAAAGCATCAAGTGAGATGATTAACAGAGAAATTATCAGAATCAAGATTGTTCAGTTAACCTATGCTTACTATCAAAACGGTAACAAGAACATCGACTCGGCTGAAAAGGAACTTTTCTTCAGTCTTTCAAAGGCATACGACCTTTACAACTATCTGTTGGCGCTCATCGTGGCTGTCACGAAGGAGGCTGAGCGCAGGCTGGAAGTTGCCCAGGCCCGTGCCAAGCGTGAGGGAACGCCTGCCCCTTCCCAGAAATTCGTATTCAACCGTTTTGCCTTGCAACTGGGAGAGAACAAAGTGCTCCAGGAATTCATGAGCACCCAGAAATTCTCCTGGGATGACTCTGCCGTATTCCTCGGACAGATTCTGGAGATTATTGAGAACAGCGAGATTTACAAAGACTATATGGCCAGCGAGGAAGACAGTTATGACGCCGACCGTGAGTTATGGCGGAAACTATATAAGACCTTCATCGTCGACAACGCCGACCTCGACGCCATCCTTGAGGACCAGAGTCTCTATTGGAACGACGACAAGGAGATCGTCGACACCTTCGTGCTGAAGACCATCAAGCGCTTCAAGGAGCAGAACGGAGCCAGGGAAGAACTGCTGCCTGAATGGGACAGCGAAGAAGAGAAGGACTTCGCCCGCAAACTGTTCCGTGCCGCCATCCTGAATGCCGACCAATACCAGCACTACATGAGCGAGGCCTCCCGCAACTGGGACTTCTCGCGGCTGGCCTACATGGATGTCATCCTCATGCAGATTGCCATCGCAGAGATGATGACTCTGCCCAACGTACCCATCAGCGTAACCATCAATGAATATGTGGAACTGGCCAAACTCTACTCCACCAAGAAGAGCGGCGGCTATATTAACGGCATGCTCGATGCCATTGCCCGCAATCTGATCAAGACCGGGCGGCTGATGAAGCACATGGAGCCCAAGGAGCCGAAGGCCGGTGCCAAAGAGAAGGCCGGCACTAGGGACAAGGCTGTCCGCGTAGAGCAGGTCACGGCCGACGGACGTCCCAAGAAGATGAGGCACCGCATCAAGAAGGACGAGGGGCCCAAGACAGATCCCGAGAACAAATAAAAACATCCATAGCATATGACAGACATTGTA
>JAFUAK010000219.1 GCA_017460765.1 Prevotella sp.
ATGCTTGACACCGTGTTCAGTCGTACTCCATCTTCGACGTATTCTTTCTGGGTGCATAACCGTCACGACGAGGGCATCCGCATCTCGACAGTCAAACTGAGGCGCGGCAACCAGTCGGGCTTCCGCGTAAACGTGGACGGAGTGTATCTGGATAACTCCAATGGCTCGCAGACCAGTGACGTGGAGATCCGCAGGAAGGACAGCATCCTGGTGTTCGTGGAACTGACAGCGACAGAGACTCACAGGGTGGAGCCCACATTGGTGGAGGACGATCTGCAATTCTTTCTGGAAAGTGGGGTAGAGCAGAAAGTGTCGCTACAGGCCTGGGCATGGGATGCCATGAAACTCTACGACCCGGTGATAGACAGGGACTCGTTGCTGGAATCGGATACACCTATTATAATATATGGTACGATGAAAGTGGCAGAAGGGGCGACGCTGACTGTGAGGAATTCGACGCTTTTCTTCCACGATAGTGCTGGCCTCGATGTGCATGGTACGCTGAAGACGGAGAATTGTCTGATGCGTGGCGACAGGCTCGACCGCATGTTCTCATACCTGCCCTACGATCGTGTGAGCGGACAATGGAACGGGATACATCTCTACGGAACATCGACAGACAACAGCCTTACTGGCACTGAGATACGTAATGCAAACTATGGCCTCATCTGTGATTCTGCAGCCATCGACATGCAAAGACCGAGGCTCAGGATGGAGCGCAGCATAGTGCACAACTGTGTGGAAACGGGTGTGGAGGCCGTAAACGCCTACGTCAGCCTGGATCACTGCCAGTTGACGAATATTGGAGGTCATTGTCTTTCGATTGTCGGTGGTGTGGCTGAGGTCAGTTATTGTACGCTTGCCCAGTTCTATCCTTTCTCGGCAGACCGTGGGGCTGCACTGCACTTCACAAACTATCAGGGACCCGTGGATATGCCATTGCAACTGCAATGTACAGGCTCCATACTGACTGGCTATGAGGATGATGTGGTGATGGGAGGAACACGTGAAGAGAGTAGTGCTGCCTTCGAATACTACTTTGACAACTGTCTGCTACGTTCGCCAAAGGTAGAGACGGAAGACAGCGTGCGCTTCGCGAACATTGTCTGGGAGACCCCGAAGGACTCCGTTCAGGGTAAAAGACACTTCGTGATGATTGACGAAGACAATCTGATTTACGACTTCCACCTCGACTCGCTGTCAACGGCGAAGGGAAAGGGCTGTTACGACTTCTAGAATTCTGAGAACAACAGTGGCATCAACTGTCGGATTCCCTCAATGACATAGACGCAACGACGTCCGTAGAGCAAGATACGGATAGGGTGCTTGGCACGTGTCTCAGATTCGATGATCACCTGTCGGCAGGAACCGCAGGGACTTACGGGTTCGTATTGCAGATCACCATCAGTGCCACGGGCTGCGATAGCCAGCGTTTCGACACCCACGTCGGGGTACTGTGCACCAGCGGCAAAGAGGGCTGTGCGCTCTGCACAGAGTCCGGAGGGATAAGCGGCATTCTCCTGGTTACAGCCAATGATCTCTGCACCGTTCTCCAGACGGACGGCTGCTCCCACATGGAAGTTGGAGTAGGGAGCATAACTGCGTCGGGTGGCCTCAATGGCCAGTTGTATGAGATGCTGTTCATCAGCACTTAACTCTTCGGGCTGGCAGGCCTTGATGACAGATTTTAGTTCAAGTTCTTCCATAAATTGCGTAAATTTTTCGCAAATATACGAATAATTCGAGAAATATCACTACTTTTGCACAATAATTTGCAATTATGAGGAAGTTTTTCATTTCGATAGCCCTGTTTTTGTCGCTGACGGGTTCTGCCCAGATGCGATGGAATCAGGCCTATCAAAAATATATCGACCAGTATAAGGACATCGCCATTGAGCAAATGCAGCGCTATCGCGTGCCAGCCTCTATCACGCTGGCCCAGGGCCTCTATGAGAGTGGGGCAGGCACGAGTGAACTGACACGCAAGGCGAACAACCACTTCGGCATCAAGTGTCACGGTTGGACAGGGCGCACAAGTTATCATGACGATGACAGGAGTAATGAATGCTTCAGGGCCTACGACTCAGCCTATGATTCGTATGAGGACCACTCTTTATTCCTCGTTAACGGACGGCGCTATAAGTCGCTCTTCGACCTGAAACTGACAGATTACAAGGGCTGGGCCAAGGGACTGAAGGCAGCCGGCTATGCTACCAATCCTAAGTATGCCAATACGCTGATAGAGATCATCCAACTCTACAAACTCTATAAATACGACACGGCTAAGGATTATGACAAGTTTATGACTGACCGTGCAAAGGATCACCGCGTGAATGGGGCGTTGCATGAGATTAAGGCCTATAATAAGAACTATTATGTGATTGTGCGCCGTGGTGATACCTTCAAGTCGATTGCCGAAGAGGTGGGTATCAGTTATAGGAAGATTGCCAAATATAACGAGCGCGACAAGCGTGACCAACTGGAAGAGGGAGAAGTGATCTGGCTGAAGAAAAAGCAGACGAAAGCCCCCAAGGACTATAAAGATCGTCTGCACTACGTGAAGGCTGGCGAGTCGATGTACTCCATTGCACAGAAATATGGTATTCGCCTGAAGAACCTTTATAAGATGAACCATCTGAAGCCTGACCATCAGATCTACGTGGGCGAGGGCCTCAGGTTGAGATAGATAAAATGAAGAATCCCGCTCATTTGAGCGGGATTCTTGTGTTATTCTTAATAGAGAATCGATGAGAGGATATAAGCCACGATCGTTGAAACGAATACGCAGATAAGTCCAGGCATCATGAACGAGTGGTTCAGCAGGTACTTACCAATGACTGTCGTTCCAGAACGGTCGAAGTTTACCGTTGCGATATCTGAAGGATAGTTAGGTATGAAGAAATATCCGTAGACGGAGGGCAGTACTCCCAACAGCACGGGACCTGCAATACCCAACTGATAGGCCAGCGGCAGCATGGCTACCACAACGGCACCCTGAGAGTTGATGAGCACGGATACCAGGAAGAATACGAGTGCGATGCTCCAGGGATACTCCTTGACGATGTCTGCAAGCATGGTCTGCATCTCGGACATGTAGTTGGAGAAATAGGTATCGGCCAGCCAGGCGATGCCGTAGATGGCAACAACGGCTACCATACCAGACTGCCAGACCGGACCAGCAACGGCCTTCTTCGGAGCCGCTTTACAGAAGATAATCATCAGGGCGGCAGCGGAGATCATCACTATCTGAATGACGAGGTTCATGGCCAGCGGCTTCTGGAACCACTCCGTCATGCCTGGGATATGCATCTTGGCCTTGACAAGCATGTCGCTTGTAAGTGTCAGATGCTCATTGACCACCAGAGGATCCGTACCCTTAATGCCACGCAGGGTGTCGTAGGCGGGCAGAGCATTCTGGAAGATAGCGAAGAATACGATGACGCAGAGGGCGGCCAGGAAGATGAACACGGCGTTCTTGGCAGACTGCGGGATTTCCTTATCAAGCGTCGTTGCGCTGGAACCGTAGATATACTTATATTGCTCGGGATCCTTCAACTTGGCCTGGAAGACAGGATCCTTGTCGAGATCCTTGCCACGGTGATAGGAGGCGGCGGCGGCAGCCATCAGACCACAGACACAGGCGGGAATAGACACCATCAGCACACCAGGGATGGTGATGTCGAAGCCGTTGGCATTAGAAATCGACACGAAGGCTACCACTGCGGCTGCAATTGGCGAACAGGTGATACCCACCTGAGAGGCGATAGAGGCCACACCACAGGGGCGTTCTGGACGGATGCCTTTCTTTAGGGCGATGTCGCAAATAATCGGCATCAGGGTATAGACCACGTGACCTGTTCCTACGAGTACAGTCAAGAAGAAAGTACACAGCGGAGCGAGGAATGTGATGCGATCCGGATGCTTGCGCAACAACTTCTCCGCAATCTGGATGAGCCAGTCCATACCACCTGAGGCCTGCATGATACCAGCACAGGTGACGGCTGCGATAATAATGTAGATAACGTCGGTAGGAGGCGTGCCTGGTTTTAGACCAAAGCCAAAGACGAGAATAGCAAGGCCAATACCAGAAATGGCTCCCAGGGCGAGGCTGCCATAGCGAGAGCCTACCCACAGTGCTCCCAGAACAATCAGGAGCTGAATGATCATTGTAATGCTAATCATAAATGTAATACTACTAAGTTTTTAAGTTATTGATTGTAAACTGAGTGCAAATATAAGCAAATAATTTGAATTATCGCTCTTTTTTAGCAGAATTATTAAAAAAAATTATTTCCTTTTGCTGTATCGAATATTTTATGTACCTTTGCACGCTATAAATTAAATAGATAATAAGAAACAAAAATATGGCTAAGAAATTTGCCGAGCATAACGGCTTGAATCTGACCCAGGTGAACAATGACATCCTGGAGATGTGGCGAGAGAAGAACGTGTTCTGGCGCTCTGTCAACGAGCGTGAGGGCTGTCCGCAGTTCGTATTCTTCGAGGGGCCTCCCTCGGCTAATGGACACCCGGGTATCCATCATGTACTCGCGCGTACCATTAAGGATACTTTCAACCGCTATAAGACGATGAAAGGCTATCAGGTGAAGCGCAAGGCAGGCTGGGATACGCATGGACTCCCCGTGGAACTGGGCGTTGAGAAGGAATTGGGTATCACCAAGGCCGACATTGACAACAAGGCATCGGAGAAATACATTTCGACCGAGGAGTATAACAAGAAGTGCCGCGAGAATGTGATGATGTTTACGCAGGAGTGGCGTGACCTGACGGAGAAGATGGGTTACTTCGTGGATCTCGACAATCCGTACATCACCTACGACAACAAGTATATCGAAACGCTGTGGTGGCTGCTTCAGCAGTTCTATAAGAAGGGACTGCTCTATAAGGGCTATACCATCCAGCCGTATTCACCCGCTGCAGGTACGGGACTGAGTTCACACGAACTGAACCAGCCTGGTTGCTACCGTGACGTGAAGGATACGACGGTGACAGCACTCTTCAAGGCCGTGAATCCGAAAGAAGAGTGGACGAAGTGGGGTACACCTTACTTCGTGGCCTGGACAACAACCCCATGGACGCTGCCCTCGAATACGGCACTCTGCGTAGGTCCGAAGATCGACTACGTGGCCGTGGAGACCTATAATGCCTATAATGGCGAGAAGATCACCATCATTCTGGCTGAGAGCCGTCTGAATGCCTATCTGGCTCCAGAAGGCAATATCACTGACGGTGAGGAGATGCCTGAATATAATAAAGGTGAGAAGTTCGTGCCCTACCGTATCGTAGGCCGCTATACTGGTGAAGAACTCGTGGGTCTGAAGTACCAGCAACTGATGCCTTGGGTGAAGCCCTCTGCCAAACTGGATCAGAACGCTGCCGACTACGTGAAGCAGTATGCTGAGGCTCATCCCGAGAAAGTCTTTATGGGTGAGAATGGTAAGGATCAGTTCGTGGAGATGGAGAGTGAGGCTTTCCGCGTAATCCCTGGCGATTACGTGACTACTGAGGATGGTGCCGGTATCGTGCATATCGCCCCGACCTTCGGTGCCGATGACGCCAAGGTGGCCAAGGATGCCCATATCCCCAGTCTTTTCCTTATTAATAAGAAAGGTGAAACCCGTCCGATGGTTGATCTTCAGGGTAAGTACTACGTGATGGACGAACTCGACGATAACTTCGTGGTCAAGTGCGTCAATAAGGCAGGCTATGCCCATCACGCAGGTGATTATGTGAAGAATGCCTATGCCCCTGAGTTTAATAAGGACGGCAAATATGACGAGCAGGCAGCCAACAAGGCTGAAGACCTGAACATTGTGATCTGCATGGAGATGAAGCAGGAGGGTACGGCGCTGAAGATCGAGAAGCACGTGCACAACTATCCCCACTGCTGGCGTACGGACAAGCCCGTGCTCTACTATCCGCTCGACTCATGGTTTATTCGCTCGACGGCGAAGAAGGATCGTATGTTCGAACTGAACAAGACCATCAACTGGCAGCCGGAAAGCACAGGTACGGGCCGCTTCGGCAACTGGCTGGAGAACCTGAACGACTGGAACCTTTCTCGTTCGCGTTTCTGGGGAACCCCGCTGCCTATCTGGCGTGATGAGGATGGCAAGGAGATTTGTATCGGCTCGGTGGAGGAACTCTACAACGAGATCGAGAAGTCGGTGAAGGCTGGTTTCATGAAGAGTAACCCGCTGAAGGACAATGGTTTCGTTCCCTGCGACTGGAGTAAGGAGAACTACGACAAGATCGACCTGCACCGCCCGTATGTGGATAACATCGTGCTGGTCTCGGAGAGTGGCAAGCCCATGAAGCGTGAGACTGACCTGATCGACGTGTGGTTTGACTCTGGTTCGATGCCTTACGCTCAGGTGCACTATCCGTTTGAGAATGCCGACCTGATCGATAAGGGTATTGCCTTCCCCTGTGACTTCATCAACGAGGGCGTCGATCAGACGCGTGGCTGGTTCTTTACGCTCCATGCCATTGCTACGATGATTTTCGACTCCGTGGCCTTCAAGAATGTAATCTCTTCTGGCCTGGTACTTGATGCCAAAGGCAATAAGATGTCGAAGCACGTGGGTAACGTGGTGAATCCGTTTGATATGATTGGTAAGTACGGCTCCGATGCCGTGCGTCTCTATATGATGACCAACTCTGAGCCTTGGGACAACCTGAAGTTCGACCCTGAGGGTGTTGACGAGGTGCGCCGTAAGTTCTTCGGCACCTTATATAATACGTATAGTTTCTTTGCCCTCTATGCCAATGTCGATGGCTTTGACCCTGTCCAGTCTGTTGCTGTGGCACAGCAACAAGCGGAACGGTCGGAGATAGACCGTTGGATCCTCTCTTGTCTGAACACGCTCATCAAGGGTGTGGAGGCAGAACTTGATAACTATGATCCGACACGTGCAGGTCGCTTGATCGATGCCTTCGTCAACGATGATCTCTCCAACTGGTATGTTCGTCTGAACCGTAAGCGCTTCTGGGGTAAGGACATGTCGGCTGACAAACTGAGTGCCTACCAGACACTCTACACTTGTCTAATGACTGTCGCCAAACTGCTGGCTCCGTTTGCGCCGTTCTATGCCGACCAACTCTATAAGGATCTGGGGGGCGAACTCGACTCTGTACACCTCGATAAATTCCCTGTGGCAGACGAATCCCTGATTGACAAGGATCTGGAGGCCCGCATGCAGATGGCCCAGAAGATCACGTCGATGGTGCTCGCCTTGCGCCGTAAGGTGAACATCAAGGTACGTCAGCCGCTGCAGGCTATCATGATTCCTGCCACCGATGAGGAGCAGAAGAAGCATATCGAGGCCGTGAAGAACCTCATCATGAACGAGGTGAACGTGAAAGAACTCCGTTTCGTGGAGGGTGCTGGCGTACTCGTCAAGAAGGTGAAGTGCAACTTCCGTACGATGGGTAAGAAGTTTGGTAAACTGATGAAGGGCGTAGCCGCTGCCATGGATCAACTCTCACAGGAGCAGATCGCAGAACTGGAGCAGCAGGGTAGTATCGGCATCAGTGTCGAGGGACAGGAACTGACGGTAGAGGCTGTCGATGTCGATATCATCAGCGAGGATATCCCAGGCTGGCTCGTGGCCAACGAGGGTAACCTGACTGTAGCCCTCGAAGTGGAACTCACAGAGGAACTGAAGAATGAGGGCATGGCACGCGAACTCATCAACCGCATCCAGAACATCCGTAAGGAGAGCGGCTTGGAGATTACTGACAGAATCAACGTCAGTATTGCTCCTAATGATGATGTCCTAAAGTCTGTTGAGAGTTTTGGTAACTATATCAAGACACAGGTTCTGGCAGATTCGCTGACGGTAGAACCTAATGATGGACAGGAGGTTGACTTCGATGACTTCAAGTTGAACATTAAAGTGATTAAAAATTAGAATAACAATAACTATAACTTAACATCTCAATCATTATGGCAGAGAAAACACGTTACACTGACGAAGAACTGGAAGAGTTCCGGCAGATTATCAATGAGAAAATGGCTTTAGCCAAGCGTGACTATGAGCAGATGATGCGCGTGCTGACTAATCAGGACAGTAACGACGTGGACGACACTTCACCTACTTACAAGGCTTTGGAGGAGGGCAGTGCTACCCAGTCGAAAGAAGAACTGATATCGATGGCAGCCCGCCAGCAGAAATTCATTCAAGGATTGAAAGCCGCTCTCGTACGCATAGAAAACAAGACTTACGGTATTGACCGCATCACGGGAAAACTGATACCTAAGGAGCGTTTGCGTGCCGTGCCTCATGCTACTCTCAGTGTGGAATCGAAGATGAATCAAAGCAAGAAGTGACAACGGCAAAGAAACCACTGATCACCAAGGGCAGACTGGCGACACTGATAGTAGTCGCCATTCTCCTTATAGACCAGACTATCAAGATCTGGGTGAAGACGTCTATGACGCTCCATGAGAGCATCCATGTGTTCGATTGGTTTTATATTACGTTTATAGAGAATATGGGCATGGCCTTTGGCATGCAGTTGGGGAGCAAGATTGTTCTGTCGTTGTTCCGTATTGTTGCAATTGCATTCCTCTGCTACTATATCTGGCTGGAAGTGAAACGCAGAGCCCGCACAGGCTATATTGTTTGTCTAGCAATGGTGCTGGCTGGGGCTGCAGGCAATCTGATTGACTGTCTCTTCTATGGGTTAGTGTTCAATGAATCATCACCTTGGTATGTTTCCTATTTCGTACCTTTTGGAACTGGTTATGCACCTTTTCTGATGGGGAAGGTGGTGGATATGTTCTATTTCCCCCTGATAGAGACGGACTGGCCTCAGTGGATGCCCTTTGTGGGTGGTGAGCATTTCGTTTTCTTCAGTCCTGTATTCAATTTTGCTGATGCGAGTATTAGCGTGAGTGTCGTGCTGCTCCTGTTGTTCTATCGCGAGGAGATAAGTCGTATATCTCTCAGTAGGTCTATTCAGAAGCCAGAGAAGAATCAATTGGAGGAGGAAGAACCATGAAGATGCGGGGCGTACAACAGATGATGATTCTGGCTGTTGGACTGCTGCTCTTTTCAGCCTGCAGGCCGAAGGTGCCAAAGGAGTATATTCAGCCTGATGAGATGGAGGATTTGTTGTACGACTATTATGTGGCCCAAGGATTGGCTTATGAGTCAGGCTCTTCGGGAAGTCCAGACTACCAGCGTCAGTACAATATGGATATGGTTTTGAAGAAGTATGACCGGACAAGGGCAGACTTGGATTCCTCACTGACTTATTACTATATCCATACTGAGGATATCTACAAGATTTACGAGAATGTTCAGAAGCGCCTTAGTGACAAGGCCGTAGAACTGGGTGCATCCAGTCAGGAGGTGGAGCGTTATACCTCACAGTCATTGACAGGTGACACGACTGAAGTGTGGGAAGGCTTGCGTCAGATGGTGATATTACCTCAGCCACCCTATAATGTTGTTCAGTTCAGTCAAAAGGCTGATACGTCTTACCATCAGGGCGATAGTTTCCTGTTGACTTTTGGGAGCAACTTCTTGGTTCAAAGCGGTTCGAAGAATGCTTCACTGGTGATGTCGGTTCGTTATGAGAATGACAGTATTGTTACCCAGAGCACAACAGTTTCTCAGAGAGGTACGACCACTCTGCGGATTCCTACCTGTGACTTAAAGGCGAAGGAACTGAAAGGCTTTGTATATATGACTAAGCGCCAAGGCTCTGATAATGAGAATGACATGTGTGTCTTGCTGCTGGATCATATCCAACTTGTGAGGTTTCACCATAAGTTGGATGACAAAGGATCAGCACCTGTGCAAGTTGTTGCGGATACACTGAAGAACGATACATTGAAGAATGATTCTATAAAACCTCACAGGCATAGGCTTGGTGAGCGTCCAATAACTAAAAAAACAAATTGATTATGAAGTTTCGTCTGTCTTTAATGAATTTCCTGGAGTTTGCCGTATGGGGTGCCTACTTGACATGTATGGGAAACTATCTGGGTATTGCCGGGCTGGGGGATAAGATATCCTGGTTCTATGCCATCCAAGGCATTGTGAGTATATTTATGCCGACGCTGATGGGAATTGTGGCTGATAAATATATGCAGCCTCAGCGCGTCTTGGGCCTGTGCCATTTACTGGCTGGTGGCTTCATGTTAGGATGTTGGACGATGGGTGTGGAAGCCGGCTTCGGCAATGAGATTCAGAATAAGTCGGTCTTTATTGCGCTTTATACGTTGAGTGTTGCATTCTATATGCCGACTATTGCGCTGGCTAATACAACGGCTTTCACTATTTTGAAGAAGAATGGACTTGATACTGTTAAGGACTTTCCGCCTATCCGTGTACTTGGCACTGTAGGATTCATAGTTACGATGTGGTTCGTGAACTGTGCCGTATGGGACGAGGGCAGTTTCTCGATGACACTGGCTGATAATGCGCACAAGTTCCAGTATACCTATATGCAGTTCTTTGTGTCAGGTGTCTTGAGTATAGTACTTTGCCTGTATTGTTTCTTCTGTCTGCCTATGTGCCAGATAGAGAAAAAGGACGGTAAGGTTTCATTGGTGGAGAGCCTGGGATTGAACGCATTCAAATTGTTTAAGACCAGAAATATGGCTTTGTTCTTTATCTTCTCGGCCTTGCTGGGCATGTGTCTGCAGGTAACTAATGGCTTTGCGGGTCCATTTATCACAAGTTTCAAAGGGACCCCGGAGTTTGCAGATACTTTTGCCGCCAATAATGCGACGCTATTGACAAGCATCTCACAGATTAGTGAAGCATTGTGTATTCTGATGATCCCCTTCTTCCTAAAGCGTTATGGTATCAAGGTTGTGATGTTGATGTCAATGTTCGCCTGGGTATTCCGTTTCGGCTTCTTTGGCATTGGCAATCCTGCAATGCCTGGCGTTATTATGTTTATCCTCTCCTGTATTGTCTATGGTGTTGCCTTCGACTTCTTTAATGTTTCGGGAGGTATCTTTGTGGATCAGGAGTGCGAGCCTTCTATCAAGGCATCAGCCCAGGGACTGTTCATGATGATGACCAATGGCATTGGTGCTACTGTAGGTACGTTGGCAGCAGGAGAGATAGTGAACCATTATTGTTCTTGGCAGGACGGATTCCTTCAGGGTGACTGGACTTCCTGTTGGTTTATCTTCTCTGCCTTCGCACTCGTCGTCGCCTTATCTTTTGCGTTGGTGTTCCATCCAGAGAAATCCAAAGGATGAGTTGTAGGCCATGAAGGAGAGCAGATATTTCTATGTGCCTGACGCTGCAAAGCAGAAGGAGTTGCCGTCTGACGAGGCCATGCATGCTACACGCGTGTTGCGGCTGAAGGAGGGGGACGAAATCTTCCTGATGGATGGTGATGGCTCTTATTTCAGGGCAATGATTACTATTGCAGCCACCCATCATTGCTATTATGAGATACTGGAGCATATGCCCCAGCAGCCTCAATGGGAAGGACATTTCCATATAGCCATTGCACCCACTAAGATGTTGGAGCGCATGGAGTGGTTGGTGGAGAAGGCAACTGAAGTCGGCGTGGATGAGTTCTCTTTTCTTAACTGTGCCTTTTCGGAGCGTAGGATTGTCAAGATATCGCGTCTAGAAAAAATTGCTGTTTCTGCCGTCAAACAGAGCCATAAGGCGTGGTTACCGAAACTTAACGATATGGAAGCCTTCAAGATGTTTGTCACTCGGCCAATATCTGGCAGAAAATATATTGCCCATTGCTATGAGGAAATTCCTCGTGTGAATCTCTTTGATGAACTGCAGATGACTTCTGATGATAAGAATGTTACAGTAATGATCGGTCCAGAAGGTGATTTCTCAATTGAGGAGGTCAAACTGGCCTTGGAGAATGGCTATCTTTCTGTGGATCTGGGAAAGAGTCGTTTGCGGACGGAAACGGCAGGACTTGCCGCCCTTATGATGATGCAACTATCACAAAAATGATAATCACTAATAAACATAGAATATGACTGATGAGAAAATTTTGGCTACTGTAAAGCCTGATGGTGAGTGCTGGCAGCCGGAAATTGAGAAAATGCCACGTGAGCAACTGGAGCAACTCCAAGTAAAGAAACTGAAGGATACAATCAGCGTTTGTCTCAAGTCTCCGTTCTATAAGAAACGACTTGGTGAACTGGGCATAACTGCAGATTCTATCAACACTCTCGAAGACCTGCGCAAAATTCCATTTACAACGAAGCAGGATTTGCGCGATAATTATCCCTATGGGCTTGTAGGCGCTAATCTGGATGATGCTGTGCGTATCCATTCTACCAGTGGTACAACGGGAAATCCCTGTGTCGTCGTTTATTCTGAACACGATATCTGCTCTTGGGCCAATATGATTGCCCGTAACCTCTATATGGTAGGCTGTCGTAAAAGCGACGTATTCCAGAACTCCAGTGGTTACGGTATGTTTACTGGTGGTCTGGGCTTCCAGTATGGTGCAGAGTGGCTTGGTGCAATGACGGTTCCCGCCGCAGCCGGTAACTCCAAGCGCCAGATCAAGTTCATCAAGGACTTCGGCACGACCTGTTTACACGCTATTCCTTCCTATGCCATTCGTTTGGCAGAGGTCTTCAAGGAAGAGGGCGTTGATCCCGCTTCCACAAAACTTCGTACCCTTTGCATAGGTGCCGAGCCTCACACAGAAGAACAGCGTCGCCGCATTGAGCGAATGCTTGGAGTGAAAGCCTATAACTCATTTGGCATGACGGAAATGAATGGCCCAGGTGTGGCTTTCGAGTGTAAGTATCAGGAAGGTATGCATCTTTGGGAGGACAACTATATCTTAGAAATTGTGGATCCAGATACGTTGGAGCCCGTTCCAGATGGTGAAATGGGTGAGATGGTGCTTACGACACTAGACCGTACGATGATGCCTATACTGAGGTATCGTACACGTGATCTGACTCGTATTATTGCCGAGCCTTGTAAGTGTGGACGCACCCATCGTCGTATTGATCGAATTAAGGGACGTACTGACGATATGTTTATCATCAAGGGTGTCAATGTGTTCCCGATGCAGGTGGAGAAGATTCTCGTGCAGTATCCAGGTCTGGGCAGTAACTATCTGATTACGTTGGAGACTATCGATGATAATGATGTGATGACCGTTGAGGTAGAACTGGAAGGACTGGAGACTGATATCTATCCCGAAATGCAGAAGATGATGAAAGATATCCAGCGTGCCCTAAAGGACGAGATATTGCTGACACCTCAGGTGAAACTCGTGAAGAAGGGTAGTCTGCCGCAAAGTGAAGGTAAGGCTGTTCGTGTGAAAGACCTTAGACCGAGCCGAGGATGAGAAAGTGGCTTCTGTGCTCGTTGTGGGTACTGATTGTAGGTGCCAGTCCTGCGCAAGAACTGGCATTACGCGATGTGTTCCGTCAGATGCCAGACTCATTAATGCCTTCACTCTCACTCAACAACAGACTGGACTTTATCGACTTCTTAGATTCCAACATGAAGGCTTCGGTGAGAAACCAGTTGGGGGGACTGAGTGAGATGACTGCCCTCATTGATGACAGTCTGTCTGTCAAGATGAGCGAGGCATTGCGGGTAGATATGCTGTTGCTGACACTTGATGAGCCTGTGGATACCACTTTACAGGTCGTGGTGTTTGCAGAAACTTATCTAACGGATTCTCTTTATGGAGAGACATCCTTAAGGTTCTATACACCTGATTGGCAATTGATTACAAAAAACATTCCTTGGAATGAAATACAAAAAAAGCGCATTGACAACTTAATTTTGCAAAATATCCTTAAATGGAGCGATGATAAGTTGAATAAAAGTTAAAACGAAGTTCTTTTGTGATAACATTTGTGTATAGTCAAGGGAATTATTTTTATCTTTGCAATGTGTTTTTCATGGTATTAGATTATTAAGGTTAATTATGAATCTTATTTATCGAGAGATAAGTATTATTCGAACTCCATGCGCAGTACAACATTTTGTAGTGCGAATGGTTCAAAAAAAGGGAGCCTGCGAAGGTTCCCTTTTTCCTTTTTCTCCAAAAATGACGGTGTGGCCATTTAGTAACTCCTTGCAATGATGACTCTTGCCTTTGAGGGTTTACCGCTAACCATATCCACACCAGGAGTCTGTTCTACGCCGAAGGGTACGCAACGAATGGTGGCCTGCGTCTCTTCTTTAATCTGTGCCTCGGTTTCTGCAGTGCCATCCCAGTGACAGAGGAAGAAACCACCGTCCTTGATTTTCTCCTTGAACTCTTCGTAGTTGTCACACTCGTAGATGTGGGCATCACGATAGGCTTTAGCCTTTTCGAAGATATTCTTCTGAATGTCTTCCAGTAACTGTTCTACGTAGGCTGTGATACCTTCCAACGGACGTGTCTCTTTCTCCAATGTGTCACGGCGCATCACCTCGATGGTGCCGTTCTCCAAATCACGGGCACCAAGTACGAGACGTACTGGTACACCCTTCAGTTCGTAGTCTGCAAATTTGAAGCCAGGACGCTTGTTGTCTGCATCGTCGAACTTCACGCTGATACCCTTCTCACGCAGTTGGGCAATAATTGGCTGAACTTCGTTGTTCACTTGTTCCATCTGCTCAGGCTTGGTTGCGATGGGAATGATGACAACCTGTATCGGTGCGAGTTTCGGAGGCAGAACAAGACCATTATCATCGCTGTGGGTCATGATGAGCGCACCGATGAGTCGGGTAGAAACGCCCCAAGAGGTGGCCCATACGTATTCGGGCTTGTTTTCCTTATTAAGATAGGTAACTTCGAAAGCCTTGGCGAAGTTCTGGCCGAGGAAGTGTGAGGTGCCGCTCTGCAGGGCCTTACCGTCCTGCATCATAGCCTCAATCGTATAGGTATCAAGAGCACCTGCGAAACGCTCAGTTTCGCTCTTAACGCCCTGAATCACGGGTACGGCCATCCATTCCTCGGCAAACTTGGCATAAACTTTCAGCATCTTCTGTGCTTCCTCTTCGGCTTCCTCACGGGTGGCATGGGCAGTGTGACCTTCCTGCCACAGGAATTCTGATGTACGAAGGAATGGACGGGTGCGCATCTCCCAGCGCATCACATTACACCACTGGTTGCACAATATGGGTAGGTCGCGCCAAGATTGGATCCAGTTCTTATACGTATTCCAGATGATGGTCTCTGAAGTTGGACGGATGATCAACTCCTCTTCTAGTTTGGCTGCAGGATCAACCACCACACCGCCGTCCTGTGCCTTCAGACGGTAGTGGGTCACGACGGCAGCCTCCTTAGCGAACCCTTCAACGTGTTCAGCCTCACGGCTCAGGAATGACTTCGGAATCAACAAGGGGAAGTAGGCATTCTGTGCGCCAGTCTCCTTGAACATCTTATCCAGTTGCTGCTGCATCTTCTCCCATATAGCATAGCCATAAGGCTTGATGACCATACAGCCGCGTACGGCACTCTGTTCAGCGAGGTCGGCCTTTACCACCAGGTCGTTGTACCACTGACTATAATTGTCAGCCCGTTTTGTTAAATCTTTTAATTCTTTTGCCATTGTTTTTTATCTATGTTTCCAATTTGCGTGCAAAATTACATAAAAAATATGAATTAGGTGTGTTTTATTATGAATTTATTGTTAACTTTGCAGTCAAATTGAACGTTTAACGACAAAAATAGTAAGAATTATGAAAAGTTTAAAGTCAATTGCCGTTGCTCTTTGCGCCGTATTGGTGCTGGCAGGATGTAATGTAAGTAACACAGCGAAGGGTACTGCTATCGGTGCTGGTGGTGGTGCTGCTCTTGGTGCTATTGTTGGTGCTATTGCCGGTAACACGGCCATCGGTGCCGCCGTAGGCGGTGCTGTCGGTGCTGGTGCCGGGGCTATCATTGGTCACAAGATGGATAAGGCCAAGAAAGAGGCTGAGGCTATCCAGAATGCCCAGGTTGAGGAAGTGACAGATGCTAACGGTCTGGAGGCTGTTAAGATGACCTTCGACTCTGGTATTCTCTTTAAAACAGGTAAGAGTGACTTGACGGCTGCTTCAAAGAGTTCGCTCCAGCAGTTAGCCACTGTGTTGAAGAACAATGCTGATTGTGATGTAGCCATTCAGGGTTATACTGACAATCAGGGTTGGAAGAACAGTACAGCCGAACAGAGTGCACAGAAGAACCAGGCTCTGTCGCTCGACCGTGCAACATCTGTATCTTCTTATCTGCAGGCTTTGAGTGTTCCTGTTTCTCAGATCAAGAGTGTTGAGGGATTTGGTGAAGCAAATCCTGTAGCCTCAAATGCTACAAAGGAAGGACAGGCTCTGAACCGTCGTGTAGAAGTCTATATGTACGCTTCACAAAAGATGATTCAGGAGGCTCAGCAGGCTGCACAGTAATGATCGAGTGGATAGTGGGCAATTGTTCACTATCCACTTATTTCTTCAATCCTTTCTATGAAATACATTCGCCGATTCTTGCGTTTCACACTTGCGGCTTTCTTTGGATCCACAATCCTTGTTGTGGTGGCATTCCGTTTCTTGCCCGTCTATTTCACGCCACTGATGTTCATCCGTTGTTATCAGCAGGTGCAGGAAGGCAAGGATCTGAAGATGTCACATCATTGGGTGCCTTTAGAAAAGATTTCATCAAATCTTCCTATGGCAGTAATGGCCAGTGAAGATGCCAATTTCTTGAAGCATCACGGATTCGACTATAAAGCCATAGAATCTGCAGCCAAACGCAATCGTGAACATCCGGAAAAACGTAAGTTGGGTGCATCCACTATTTCCCAGCAGACAGCCAAGAATGTGTTCTTATGGCCTGGCCGTTCATGGGTTCGCAAGGGGTTTGAAGTCTATTTTACTGCCATGATAGAACTCTTCTGGTCCAAGCAGCGAATCATGGAGGTTTATCTGAACTCAATTGAGATGGGAGATGGGATTTATGGAGCCGAAGCCGTTGCAGAGGAACACTTTGATACCGATGCCCTTAACTTGTCTAGAGCCCAGTGTGCCCTCATTGCCGCTACACTTCCAAATCCCCGTAAGTTCTCTAGCAAACACCCTTCTGCCTACATGCTGAAGCGTCAAGTGCGTATTCTTCGTGAAATGAATTACGTCCCCAAGTTTCCTAAGGAGCATGAGGACGTTAGGAAAAAATGACCGAGTCGGTCAATACATAGGGATATCTTCTATATGAGTGATATCTGGTTGGCTGTTGCCTGGTGTGCCGACAACTGTTATTACGTCGAAACGTATTTCTTGATAGACATGTCTAGTTTTGACATAATAATTGATGACTGAGCGAAGATTACTTATCTTCTTGTAGTCTACAGCATCTTCGGGCTCTCCAAATATCCGGTTGCGTCGGGTTTTAACTTCTACAAACACAATGATGTTCCCATTCTTCGCAATGATGTCTATATCCCGATGCCCTAATTTCCAGTCGCGCTCAATGATGACATAGCCTTTCTGTTGTAGAAATGCTGCAGCAAGTTCTTCACCCCATGCTCCAAGTTCGTTATGTGCTGCCATAGTTGTTCTGTTTTTTTAATTCCCAGAACGCAATAGCAGCCGCGGCAGCCACGTTGAGGGAGTCTACTTGATGGGACATGGGGATGCGGACTACATAATCTGCATCTCTAATTGTTTGTTTAGGCAGACCATCACCTTCTGTACCCATTATAATGGCAAGTCGGTCTTGTTTTTTTAGAATAGGGTCGGAGAGAAAAATAGAATCATCCGTGAGAGCCATGGCAGCAGTCTTGAATCCCATGTCATGAAGTTGTTCATAGGTGTCAAGCCATGTCCAGGGCACTAAAAAAACACTACCCATCGAAACGCGGATGGCCCTTCGGTTAAGCGGGTCACAACTATCGCGGGTAAGTAAAACGGCATCGATATCTAAGGCGGCAGCACAACGGAAGATGGCTCCGATGTTTGTTGTATCGCAAACAGCGTTGATAACGCAAATGCGACAGGCATTACGTAAAGTCTCTTGGATGGTTGGTTCGGTTTTGCGGCGCATGGCGCAGAGCACGCCACGGGTCAGCGTGTAACCCGTCAACGAAGCGAGTAATTCGCGCTCACCAGTATAAACAGGTATATTCCCACAACTATCTATAATGTCTGCGGCATCTCCCTCGATGTGTTTTCGCTCGCAGAGAAGGGCCAACGGTTCATACCCGGCATTAAGTGCCACACGGATAACTTTCGGACTTTCTGCAATGAAGATACCTTGATCTGCATTCAGCCTGTTCCGTAACTGAGGCTCTGTCAGTGTCGCAAACACCTCAACGCCTGGCTCTTGAAGCGATTGTATCTCAATTATACGTGCAATTCCTTTCTGATGCAAAATTGCCCCCCTTCCTTATTGCCTCAATAGATACTGTTTGAAGTTTGCAAAGTCTTTGGGCATTGGTATACTTTGTTTCTGACCTTCCATGAAAGCGGCAAGACGATTGGGAATCTCTACGTTGATGCCGAGTATATCATCTACCTTTTCCTTGAACTTTGCAGGATGTGCAGTTTCGCAGAAGATACCCACTTCTCCAGATTTCAGTCCTTCCACGAGAGCCTGGTATCCACAGGCACCATGAGGATCAAGGATATAGTTAGTATCTTGATAACAATGACGCATAGTTTCACGAATCTGGTTATCGTTGAAGGTCGCACCACTTATCAGACGAATAATGGCAGCGTGAGTATCTTCTGCAGATAGTTTGCCATTTTGCGAATAGAGGTTCAGAATACGAGCGAAGTTTGAGGGATCGCCTACGTCCATGGCGTTGGCGAGTGTCTGTATACTGGCTTTGGGCTCATACTTACCGGTCTGCAAGTATTTGTAGAAAATGTCGTTGGCATTGTTAGCAGCGATAAAGCGCTTGATGGGTAGCCCTTGCTGTTGCCCAAAGAGAGCAGCACAGATATTACCAAAGTTGCCTGAAGGTACACACATCACAAGGTTGCCTGCCTTACCCAAGGCTTTCATACGGGCATAGGCATTAAAATAATAGAATGCCTGTGGCAGGAAACGGGCCACGTTGATAGAGTTCGCCGAAGTCAGTTTCATGTGCTGATTCAGTTCTACGTCCATGAAGGCATTTTTTACTAACGCTTGGCAATCGTCAAAAACACCATCCACTTCGATGGCTGTGATGTTCTGGCCCAACGTTGTGAATTGGCACTCCTGTATTGGACTGACCTTTCCCTTTGGATAGAGTACATATACATGGATGCCATCTACGCCGAGAAAACCATTGGCTACGGCAGAACCCGTATCACCAGAAGTGGCAACAAGGACGTTGACTTGTTCATGCACTCCCTCCTGACGGATAAAATATTGCAGTAGCCGAGCCATGAAACGGGCCCCCACATCCTTGAAGGCAAGGGTGGGGCCGTGGAAGAGTTCCAGGGTATAGATGTTATCCTTGATTTTGACAACGGGACAATCGAATGAGAGAGTGTCGTAGACAATCTTCTTCAGCGACTCAGCATCTACATCCTCACCGAAGAAAGCATCGGCTACGGTATAGGCTATCTCTTGGAACGTCTTGGTCTCGATGTTATCGAAGAAATCCTTTGGCAGTTGTTTGATTTTTTCGGGCATATAGAGACCGCGGTCTTCTGCCAGACCTTTTACAACTGCTTTGTGCAGGTCGGCACCAGGGGCTTTGCCATTTGTGCTATAATAATGCATATCCTATTCTATTTTCATTAATGCTTGCATAAATTCATTCAGTTTCAGCAAACCGTATGAGCCGCTGACACAACTGGTCTCATCGTACTGTTGCACATCGTCGGGCTCAATCCCGCGATACCAGATGAGGAAGGGTACGGGCTGTCCTACATGGATGCGCATCTCCACAGGTGTCAAATGATCGGGGAGAACGGCTATACAGACAGGTTCAGACCATTGCGACACCTCTTTATATATAGGGGCAATAAGGCGCTGATCAAGATACCCGATGGTTTTCAGTTTTAAATCAAGGTCGCCGTCATGTCCGGCTTCGTCACTTGCTTCCACGTGGACAAACACGAAATCATCCTGTTTAAGCGCGTCGATAGCAGCCTGTGCCTTACCTTCATAGTTGGTATTGGCAAGCCCTGTTGCTCCCTCGACCTCCACGATTTTCAGTCCAGCATAGTGGCCGATACCTCGGATGAGATCTACGGCAGAGATGACAGTTCCAGACTTGACTTGTGGATACTGCTGCATGAGTGTGTCCATCGACGGACGATAACCACCGCTCCAGGGCCAGATGCTGTTAGCCTGACGTTCTCCTCGCTTGGCTCTTTCCTGATTGAAAGGATGGTTGGTGAGAAGTTGCTGCGACTTCAGGATCATATCATTGATAAGGTCTGCTGTATGCTGGGCTGTCAGGCGTCCTGCTTCGATGGGGGCATTTTCCTCAGGCTTGACCAACAATCCACGCCACGGTTCATTTGGATGGTCGTGGGGTGGGGCACAGACGATATGCTTTGAGCCGCCTTTGATGACGAGTAGATGACGGTACTGAATACCTGTAATGAACTTGACACGCTCGCAGCCTTCTTTTTCGTTAATCGACTTGGCAAGGTGCTCATTGAGATACTCGATAAGTACGCGGGCATCTTCTGTCTCCAGATTGCCACCGTTGTGGGTAATGATCTTGCCATCCTCAAGCGTGATGATGTTGCAGCGGATAGCAAAGTCGTCATCCGCCATTTCATATCCGATAGAGGCCGCCTCCAATGGGCCACGCCCCTCGTATACCTTATTCAAGTCATAGCCGAGGATAGCCGTATTAGCCACTTCCGACCCTGGTGGGAATCCCTCAGGGACGGTGATAAGCCGTCCGCAGCGGCCTTCACGGGCCAACTGGTCCATCATGGGCTTACAGGCATATTGCAATAGAGTCTTCCCACCGAGTCGCTCGACGGGAAGATCTGCCATGCCATCACCCAAAATAATGATGTGCTTCATTAGATATTCGCGATTGACATAATATTGGCGAAGACACCTGCTGCCGTAACAGCGGCACCTGCTCCATAGCCTTGGATGAGCATGGGGTATTCTTTATAGCGCTCAGTAGTCAGCAGCACGATGTTGTTGGAGCCTTCAAGACCGTAGAACGGATGTCCGTATGGGACTTCTTTCAGGGCTACATTGGTCTTGCCATTCTCCATCGTAGCCACAAAGCGCCAGCGCTTGTTTTCTGCCTCCAGAACTTTACGCCTGGCCTCAAAGTCGGCATCCAATTCAGGCAGACGCTTCCAGAAGTCATCAAGCGAGCCCTCGAAATAGTCGTTGGGCACGAATAGATGTTTCTCCACATCCTCCTGTTCCACTTTATACCCGGCTTCACGGGTGAGGATAACCAGTTTGCGGATTACGTCGGTACCGCTGAGGTCAATACGTGGATCGGGCTCAGAATAACGCTCTTCCTTGGCTCGACGTACAGTCTCAGAGAAGGGTACGTCGGCTGCTATCTCATTAAAGATGAAGTTCAGCGTACCGCTTAGGATGGCTTCAATTTTCAGAATCTTGTCACCCGAATTGCACAGGTCGTTGATGGTACCGATGATTGGAAGACCAGCACCTACGTTGGTCTCGTAGCGGAACCAGACACCACGGTCACGAGCCGTCTGTTTCAGTTTCAGATAACTGTCATAGTCGCTGGACGCTGCAATCTTATTGGCTGCAACAACGGAAATATTGTGCTCTAAGAAAGTCTGATATAGTGTGGCAATCTGCCTGCTGGCCGTACAGTCGACAAAGACGCTGTTGAATATATTCATCTTGACGATCTCGTCGCGCATGTGCTCCGTATTGGCAGGATAGCCAGCACGCAGAATCTCCATATAGTTGTTTAGGTCGATGCCATCGCGGTCGAGAACGAAGTTGTCCACATCCGAAATACCCACCACGTTCAATTTCAGGCGCTTTGTCTGCATTAGATACTGTTGTTGGGTACGGATCTGTTCGAGCAGCATGCCGCCCACAGTACCGATACCGCAGATAAAGATATTGAGTACCTTGTATTCTGACAGGAAGAACGAATCGTGGAGCACGTTGAGCGACTTACGCAAGAACTTGCCGTCAACCACGAACGAAATGTTCGTTTCAGATGCACCTTGGGCACAAGCAATCACGCTGATACCTGAACGTCCCAATGTGCCAAATAGTTTTCCTGCAATACCAGGTGTCTGTTTCATGTTCTCACCTACGATAGCGATAGTAGCCAGCCCACTCTCTACTTGCATGGGATACATGGCTCCCGTCTCAATCTCCTTGGCAAATTCTGCGTTCAGCACTTCTGCTGCGGCTTCTGCATCCTCATCACGCACACCGATAGAGGTTGAGTTCTCGGAAGAGGCCTGCGACACCATGAACACAGAAATTCCCTTGTTGGCAAGAGTAGTGAAAATACGGCGATTTACACCTATCACACCCACCATCGAGAGACCTGTCACCGTGATTAGTGTCGTACCCTTGATACTGGAGATTCCTTTGATAGGTTTATTATCGTCTTCTATCTTGTCTTTGATGAGGGTGCCCGGATGTTCAGGGTTGAAAGTGTTCTTCACCTTGATGGGAATGTTCTTGACACAGACCGGATAGATGGTCGGTGGATAAATCACCTTCGCACCGAAGTTGCAAAGTTCCATCGCTTCAACGTACGAAAGTTCATTGATTGTATAAGCCGTCTTGATCACTTTTGGATCGGCTGTCATAAAACCGTCCACATCCGTCCAGATCTCCAGCACCTCAGCATTTAGCACGGCAGCAATGATAGAGGCAGTATAGTCGCTTCCGCCGCGGCCCAGATTGGTGGTCTCGTGACTTTCGTTATCTCTGGCTATAAATCCTGGTACCACATAGACATGCTTGTCGTTCAGTTCCTTAAAAGTCTCCTTGACGAGTTGTGTGGTCAGTTCCATGTCCACCACATGCTTACCTTGTTTCTTTTCTGTGCGGATAAAGTCGCGGGAGTTCATGCGGATGCCATTCTTGACGATGGCAGCCACGATGTGGGAACTCAGGCGCTCACCATACGAAACGATGGTATCCTCCGTCTTTTTCGATAGGTCATGAATCAGATAAACACCATAGTAAATACTCTTCAACTGCTCAAAGAGACTATCTACATTATTAAATAAGTCAATGCGCTTTTTCTCGTCCGTAATAACGGCCTCAATCATCTGGTGGTGGCGGGTCACCATCGCGTCGAATTCGTCACGATAATGTTCATCGCCGTTCTTGGCCATCTGTGATGTGGCGATCAGTTTGTCGGTGATGCCGTCCAGTGCACTAACTACTACTACGACAGGTTGCGTCCGAGCCTCTGTCTCCACAATTTTTTTCAAGCTAAGAATGCTTTTTACGGAACCTACGGACGTTCCGCCGAATTTCATTACTTTCATATTCCTATGCAATTTATCTTGCCCGATAGTACCCCTCAACAAGCGGGGCTTTCTCCATCGGCGGTGCAAAGGTACTGCATTTTTTTCATTCTTATATCATCTTTATTAAGTTTTTTGCGTTAATCTTCCAAAAACTTGTCGGTATTTCGGCTTTATTTAGTACTTTTGCGGCTCAAAAATAGAAAAACGATGAAAAAACTCTGCATATTATTGGCCATGCTGACCGTTCTGCTGACGATTGGTGAAGCCTCTGCCCAGCGCAGAAGAAATACCAAGACGCATAGTCGTCATAAGACACATCGCACGGTGAAGAAAAAGTCTAGGAAGAAGAAAACGGCGAAACCCGTCAAGAAAATAACACCCATCGATCCGCGTTTGGATGACCCGGACTATGATCCTTTCCTGCAATGTGAGGATACCTGTGGGCATGTACACGGTATTGACTTATCTCACTATCAGGGAGAAGTTTTTTGGGAGACTGTCGGCGAGAATACAAAAATGGCATACGTCTATCTGAAGGCAACGGAAGGTGGCGACAGGATAGACGACCGCTATGAAAGGAATATCGACTTGGCACACCGCTATGGCTTGAAAGTAGGCTCCTATCATTTCTTTCGGCCGAAGAGCCCCCTGATACAGCAACTTGAAAATTTCAAGACCCAATGTCGTCCCGGTGAACAGGATCTGATACCGATGATTGATATCGAGACCACAGGCGGCTTGCCTACTGATGTGTTCTGTGATTCGCTCATCACATTCTTGGGATTAGTCGAGCAGGCCTATCGTCAGCAGCCATTAATCTATACTTATCGGAATTTCTACAACAAGCATCTTGTAGGTAAACTCGATGATTACAAACTTATGATTGCAATGTACACGCCGGAGGAGCCTGTTTTGGCTGATGGACGCGACATAACGATGTGGCAATATACTAGTAAGGGACGAATCGTTGGAGTCAATGGTTATGTCGACAAGAGTCGCTTCCTTGGAGAACATGGCCTGCGTGAAATACGTTTCCGCCACATTTTCCCCAAATAATTCTTATTCCTCAATATGGGAGAGGGAGTGAACAAAGGAAGCAAAGAAGTTTGTAACGCTTTCAGAGGGGAAAAAACGGAAATAGCGCGCAGAACGACGTACATGACTGAACATGGCCGTTGTGTTACTGTTGTGTACGAAGATACTGTCAGCATCCTGTGAAAAATACCAGTCGTGCGATCGGGTGTTTGTAAATTCCAGTAACTCTTGTGCGATGTCTTCGACACGCTTGTCCTTCTTGTCTTGCATAAAGGGGATGTCTTCTTTCTGAAAACCATAAAGCAGGGTGAGAAACTCACCTTCTAACTGGCTCATTTGCGAAAGATTCAAACTTGCGATCCATTTTCTTAACATGTCAAAGTCCACCTTGTTGCCTTGTTGTTTCAGGTATAGCCCCAGTTCCAGCAATTGGCGGATGGGCATTCCCTCATTGAGAATATGGCGCACGATGCTGATAATCAGAAGTAGCAGGTGGCGAGTCATTGTGTCAGAATGCTCATCATCGAGTATGATCTGTAACTTATGGTTCAGCATGGGGTTTGTCAGATGGTCAGGTCGCAGGAATTCATCTTCTTCCTCGTCAAGTGTCTGTTTCCCCTTTCTGGCTTCTTCGGCTGCTTTCTGCCAGACTACCCATTGTTTATCCGTGAGATGGAGAAAGAATTGGTTTTTGCTGCGCTGAATGCCTTCATAGGCATAGATGACGACATCATGCATGACGGCAAGTTGATAGAGACAGTCCCATTTGAAGGCAGACATTGCCTCCATTTGCTCGTCTGTGCAGAAAGCACCGTTCCTCAATAACCTGAAGAGGTTACGCTGTACTATATCCATCATGTTTATGAATATCTTTTAGGGTATCTAAGTAGGATCGACAGCAGGGCGGCAATGCCCAGTGCGAAAGGATAATATAGGTAGGGCAGGATACTGATGGGATTCAGAGAGGCCAGTCCTGCTGCAATCAGCATCTGTGCGCCATAGGGAATCAGTCCCTGAACGGTGCAGGAAAAAGTGTCAAGGATAGAGGCACATTTCTTATTGTCTACCCCGTAACGGTCGCCGATCTGTTTCGCGATACCACCCACGGTGAGGATGGCAACCGTGTTGTTGGCCGTGCAGACATCCACGAAGGATACCAAAGCAGCGATGCTGAACTCTGCACCCCGTTTGCCGCTGACGCGACGTGTGAGCAGTTTGATGATATAGTCGATACCGCCCTGCTGCCGGATCAGTTCCAGCATACCGCCTGCCATCATCGTCACGATAATCAGTTCCCCCATTGAGAGAATGCCTTCGCCCATGGCTCCGAACCATCCGTAGATGTCAAATGAACCTGTGAACAGACCAATGCAGCCGGTGAGAAGGATACCGAGGGTAAGTACTGCCATCACGTTCATTCCAAAGATGGCAGTGACGAGTACAGTAAGATAGGGGATTACTTTTACCCATTCTACATCAGGAATTAGTTGTGGTGCATTCACCTCTGTGCCCATCAACAGGTATACAACAAGGATAACGAAAGCAGCGGGAGACACGATAAAGGCATTCACTCTGAATTTATCGCTCAGTCGGCATCCTTGTGTCTGCGTTGCCATGATGGTGGTATCGGAGATAAAGGAGAGGTTGTCGCCGAAGAAAGAGCCGCCCACGATGATAGCCGTCATCAGGGCAATGTCTGTACCGGTCTCTGCGGCTACACCCGCTGCAATCGGAGTCAGGGCGGCAATAGTACCTACGCTTGTACCTATCGAGATAGAGATGAAACAGGCGGCAAGAAACATGCCTGCGAGAATCATCTGTGGCGGCAACAGACTCAGCGTCAGATTGACAGTGGCATCGATGCTGCCCATTGCCTTGGCAGAATGGGCGAAGGCTCCTGCCAATACAAAGATCCAGATCATCAGCATCATCTGCTCTGTGGCGGCGCCTCGGCTATAGGTGTTGATACGGCTCATCAATGGCTTGCCACTGCTGATGATAATCGCATAGATACTCGATACCATGAATGCTACGGTGATGGGTATCTTGTAGAAGTCACCAGCAATCATGCTGGTGACTAAATAGAATGCGATAAACACCATGAGTGGTGATAATGCGATGAGTCCTTTACTTTTCACTCTTCACTCTTCACTTTTCACTTCCTACAGCGTGACCCCATTCTTGAAGATGGAGATCTCTCGGTAGTCGTTCTCTTCGTTCTTGGCGGGCTCTCCACTCGCTACACTAAGTACCTTGTCGATAAATTCCGGCACGAGTTCCTGCATCGTACGGCCTTCTACGAGTTGACCTGCGGAGAAATCAATCCAGTTTTTCTTGCGGCGGGCGAGGTCAGGATTGGTGGCAATCTTCATCGTAGGGACGAAAGTCCCGAAAGGCGTGCCGCGACCTGTGGTGAAGAGTACAAGGTGACAGCCGCATGAGGCGAGGGCCGTAGCGGCAACCAGGTCATTGCCTGGTGCCGACAACAGGTTCAGACCGTTGTGCTGCAGGCGGTCGCCATATTCCATTACGCCGCTGACAGGAGCCTTACCGCACTTCTGGGTGCAGCCGAGGGCCTTGTCCTCAAGGGTGGAGATGCCACCGGCCTTGTTGCCTGGACTGGGGTTCTCGCCCACGGGTTCTCCGTGAGAAAGGAAGTATTCCTTAAAATTATTAATCATGGAGACGGTCTGCTTGAAGAGTTCTTCTGTACGGCAACGGTTCATCAGGATGGTTTCTGCACCGAACATTTCAGGCACCTCTGTCAATACACTTGTGCCGCCTTGTGCTACAAGCCAGTCGCTGAATTCTCCAACGAGAGGGTTGGCCGTGATTCCGGAGAAACCATCTGAACCGCCACACTTCAGACCCACACGCAGTTTCGAAACGGGTACATCTTCACGTCTGTCCTGCTTGGCAGTCTGATAGAGGCCGCGCAGTATTTCCATACCAGCCTCCATCTCGTCCTCCACTTTCTGGGTGATGAGCAATTTGATACGATCCTGGTCGTAGTCTCCGAGCATCTTCATAAAGTCATCGGGCTGGTTGTTCTCACAACCCAGGCTCAGCACGAGTACGGCTCCTGCATTAGGATGCAGGCAGATGTCACGGAGCACCTTACGAGTGTTCTCGTGGTCGCCGGAAAGTTGGGAACAGCCAAAGTTGTGATGCCAGGCATAGATGGCATCGACACCTTCTTCGTGGGTCTCTTTCTTCAGTTCCTTAACCAGGCGCTCTGCAATGCCGTTCACACAGCCTACGGTGGGTACGACCCAGATTTCATTGCGTACGCCAACGTCACCATTCTTGCGAACATAACCCTTAAAGGTCCGGTTCTCATTCTTTATGCTAAGTTCTTCTTTGACAGGGTTATATGTGTATTGGAGCGTACCGGAGAGGTTGGTCTTCAGATTGTTTTCGTTTACCCAGTCTCCCGCCTTCAGATCCTCCTTGGCATGTCCGATAGGGTAGCCATATTTAATAATGTCAGTCCCCTTCGGCGCATCCTTGATGAGTACCTTATGCCCTGCGGGTGTGTCTTGATTCACAACGACTTGCTGGCCGTCAATCTCGATAATGTCTCCCTTCTTCTTCGGCTGCAGGCATACAACGACGCTGTCTGCCGGATTGATCTTTAAATAAGTAGTTTGTTCCATTGTCTGTATTTGTTTTGTTTTAATTTCAATCAGATGGCTGTCCTGCGGTAGAAGTCCACGTTCTCTTTAGTCAGGATCTCAATAGGCATGTAATTCACCGGATTCACCTCGCGCTTCATCACAATGGCGTTGAAGAGAGCGTCAACAGAAGCATATCCCTGTTGATAGGCATGCTGTGCGATCAGGAAGGAAATACTGCCTTGCCGCACACACTCTTCGTTCTTGGCGACCATGTCATAGCCCATGATTTGGATGTTGCGACGGTTGCTTTTCTGCAAGAACTCGCCTACGATATGTGCTTTGGAGTTAAAAGTGATGCAATGGTGCACGTTCGGATGCTCCTTGAAAAATTTCTCGAGGATACCGTCATAGTCCTTTTTCTCTTCGTCCAAGGGCAGATCCACCTCTATAATCTTAATGTCGGGATTGTGGTCCACCATGTAGTGACGGAAGCCGGTCTCACGGTTGGCCTGCTGTTTTGATCCCACTTTGCCGTCGCGTGTCTGTTTCACGATAGCGATTTCTTTCTCTTTCCCTGCAATGAGCATCAGCATCTTCGCTGCAAAATAGCCGCTGGCGAAAGAGTCCTGCCCAAAGAATGAGAGAGGTTTCAGGTCGGGCATATAGGAGTCGAGCAGCACATAGGGAATCTGTCGCTCGGTCAGTTTCTCCGTGAAGCGGGCTGTCTGCTCCAGGGTGGTGGGCACGATGACGACACCGTCGATCTTGGCCGTAAAGAGTTCGCGAACCATCCTTGTAAAAGCGGCATTGTTGAAACGCTCGTAATACACGAACTTCAAGTTGATGCCGAAGTCGCGCCTGAACTCCGTGCACGCCTGCGCACCTTCCTCTATTTCATCCCAGTAGGCATCCTGCTCATGCTTGGGCAGAACAACATAGAAATTGTATGTCTTGTTGTAGGCGAGGGCAGAGGCGTACATGTTCGGACGATAATCCAGTTCTTCAAGGGCCTTGTTCACTTTTTCCAAGGCTGATTTACTGACGTTGGGACGCTTGTGCAAAACACGGTCTACCGTACCTGTCGAAACACCTGCGCGGGCGGCAATGTCCTTGATGGTGATAATCTCTTTTGGCATAGTTTTGTGATTTTGCGGCAAAGGTACGAATAATTTCTGATAAACCCAAACGTATAACCAAAATATTGTGTGCGAAATCGTTTCCGTAAGTTTTTTGCCTTAAAACCTCTTAAATATTTGCAGGTCTCGAAAAATGTTCCTATCTTTGTGCTCGCAAACGAAAAAAATGTCAAATCTATAATTAAAATCAAAATCAATGGCAAAAATCGTAACATTGGGCGAGATCATGCTTCGCCTGTCGCCTCAGGGCAACGACCGTTTTATTCAGAGTGAGTCATTCCGCATCATCCCTGGTGGTGGTGAGGCTAACGTTGCTATCTCAGTAGCCAACTATGGTCACGAAGCCTATTTCGTGTCAAAGTTGCCAAAGCATGAGATTGGTCAGATTGCTGTCAATGCCCTGCGTCGCTATGGTGTCAATACAGAGTTTGTGGCTCGCGGTGGCGATCGCGTGGGTCTCTACTATGCTGAGACAGGTGCTTCGATGCGTCCTTCGAAGGTGATCTACGACCGCGCTCACAGTTCTATCGCTGAGGCTGATCCTTCTGATTTCGACTTCGATAAGATTATGGAGGGTGCTGCCTGGTTCCACTGGAGTGGCATCACACCTGCTATCTCTGACAAGGCTGCTGAATTGACAAAGTTGGCTTGTGAGGCAGCCAAGCGTCACGGCGTGACCGTGTCTGTCGACCTGAATTTCCGCAAGAAACTGTGGACAAGTGAGAAGGCTATTTCCATCATGCGCCCGCTGATGCAGTATGTTGATGTCTGCATCGGTAACGAGGAGGATGCTGAACTCTGCCTTGGCTTTAAGCCCGATGCTGACGTTGAGGGTGGCCAGACGGATGCTGCCGGCTACGAGGGCATCTTCAAGCAGATGATGAAGGAGTTCGGCTTTAAGTATGTCGTCTCTACGCTCCGCGAAAGTTATAGCGCTACGTTCAACGGCTGGAAGGCCCTGATCTATGACGGCAAGGAGTTCTATCAGTCGAAGCGTTATGAGATCAACCCGATTATCGACCGCGTTGGTGGCGGTGACTCGTTCTCTGGTGGCCTGATTCATGGTCTGCTCACGAAGCCGACACAGGGCGAGGCCCTCGAGTTCGCAGTGGCTGCTTCTGCCCTTAAGCACACCATCAATGGTGACTTCAACCTGGTGAGCGTCGACGAGGTGGAGAGCCTTGCTGGCGGTAATGCTAACGGACGTGTACAGAGATAATTAAGAGTTTAGAACTTTGAATTAAAAGATTTCATGGCAAAGTTTGATAAGATAGCCGTACTGAAGAAAATCGGCGATACGGGTATGGTTCCCGTTTTCTATCACAAGGACCTGGAGACCTGTAAGAATGTGGTGAAGGCCTGTTATGAAGGCGGTGTGCGCGCTTTCGAGTTTACTAATCGTGGCGATTTCGCCCAGGAGATCTTCGGCGAGTTGGTGAAGTGGGCTGATAAGGAGTGCCCCGAACTTGCCCTGGGTATCGGCTCTATTGTCGACGCCCCCACGGCAGCGATGTACATCCAGTTGGGTGCCTGCTTCGTCGTAGGTCCGCTGCTCAATCCTGACATTGCTCCCGTCTGCAACCGTCGTCTTGTTCCCTACTGCCCTGGCTGTATGACTGTCTCTGAGATTGGTAAGGCCCAGGAACTGGGTTGCGACCTGACGAAGGTGTTCCCCGGCGACGTAGTCGGTCCTAACATGGTGAAGGGCCTGAAGGCTCCTATGCCTTGGTCGAAGATCATGGTCACTGGTGGTGTCGCTCCTGAGGAGGAGAATCTGCTGAAGTGGTTCAAGGCCGGTGTCTATTGTGTCGGCATGGGTTCCAAACTGTTCCCCTCTGACAAGGTGAAGGCTGGCGACTGGCAGTATGTCACAGACAAGTGCAAGGAGGCACTCGGTTATGTGGCTAAGGCTCGCGCTTAACTTCTCTATATTAATTCTGATATCAGCTTGTTCATCGTCCGATAAGGCAGCGGTGGACAAGCTGAATTCACTTTCTTATGCCTATCATTATACGGATATCGACAGTACCCGCCACTATGCCCTGCAGGCCTATGACCTGTCGGAAGACTATCGTGCGGGTAGGGCAGAGGCGCTTAATAACCTCGCCTTTGTCCACATCGTACGCATGGAGTACGATGAGGCAGAAAAGTTGTTGGCAGAGGTGACCGAGATAACCGACAACCAGACGGAACTCTTTGTGTCCTATGTCCAGCAGATGCGTCTCTGCCAACGCCGTTCCAAGAACCGTGAGTTCCATGAATTCCGTGAATTGGCCGATCGTGCCATGCACAGAATCCATGAGGAACGCAGTCAACTCTCGCCGCGTAACGTTTGGCGCCTGCGCTATGCAGAGACGGAATATGCCATCGTCAATTCCACCTATTATTATTATGTGGGTCTCGAGCGCCAGTCGATTGAGGCGCTGCTGGCTGTCGATCCTAATGAGATTCAGCGTGATACGGCCCAATACCTCAACTATCTCTATAATATCGGTGCCGGTGGTATTATCACGGAGGGCACACAGCAGGAGATCAACCAGCAAGAGTTCGACCACCTGATGCGCTGTTTCCTGCTGGCACGCCAGGGTAACTATCCCTATTTCGCGGCAAATGCCCTTGAGGCCCTCTCCGAACATCTGATGGACTCCGTCTGGCGTTCACAACTCCTGGCTGACAATATGCCTGCCATGAAATTCATTAATCCAGAGGGCGTTGACGAGGAAATGCTCGCAGGGTGGTTAGCTGAGAATGCGCTGTTCCTTTTTGAAGACTATGGTGATGTTTATCAGATTGCGGGTGCCTACCGCACGCTGGCCTCTTGTTTCCGCCAGATTGGCGACTATGACTCGGCTCTCTACAACCTCGAACAGGCATTGTCTGACTCTGCCATTAACCAGGCTCCCGACCTGGTGGCGAGCATCCGCGAGCAACTCAGCGTGGCCTATGCCGCTATCGATGACAAGCCCCAGAGCGACTACAACCGCAACCTCTATCTCGACCTGCAGGAGACTACCCGTCAGGATCGTCAGTTGGAGGCGCGCGCCTCTCAGTACGAAAAGACGTCCCGGCAACTCAACCTGATGCTTGCGGCGGTTGTGGCTGCCATCATTCTGCTGCTCTTCTCGCTGTGGCTCTTCAACCATCTGAACAGGAAGCAGACAAAGCCTGCAGAAGACGACGATCTCCTGGAGCAGCGCACGGAGGAACTGGCGGCTTTGAGGCTGAGGGTAGAGAACAGCGAACGACTCAACCTGGAGCAGCGGGCCAAGGTGTCGCTGGTGAATGCCGTTACGCCCTTTATCGACCGCATGATCCACGAGGTGCGCAAGCCCGATGGCGGTAATTTAGAATATGTTCGCGAACTGACGGATCAGATCAATGCCTACAACGATGTGCTCACCCATTGGATCCAGTTGCGCCAGGGTGAACTGAACCTGAAGATAGAGAGTTTCCCGTTGCAGCAGTTGTTCGACCTGATCCACAAGGGCAAAAAATCGTTCCAGATGAAGGGTGTCGATCTCGTGGTGGATTCTACGGATACGGTCGTGAAGGCCGACCCCGCCCTGACGCTCTTCATGATTAATACGCTGGCCGACAATGCCCGCAAGTTCACCCAGAAAGACGGGCAAGTGCACGTCTCCGCCACGCAGGCAGACCATTACGTGGAGATAGCCGTGGAGGATACTGGTGAGGGCATGACGCCGGATCAACTCGCCCACCTCTTCGAGGCAAAGCCCATCCGTGATGGTCACGGCTTCGGTCTGCTCAACTGCAAGGGCATCATCGAGAAGTATCGCAAGATCAGCCAGATATTCTCCGTCTGTGCCATTGGTGCCACGAGCACGCTGGGCAAGGGCAGCCGCCTTTTCTTCCGCCTGCCTGTCGGCAAGGCACTCGGCTACTGGTTGCTGGCTCTCGGCCTATGGCCGATAACTGCCAACAGCCAAGACCCTTTGGCCCGCGCCAATGCCTATGCCGACTCTGCCTACTTCTCGAACATTGTCGGCCACTATGAGCGCACGCTGCTTTTCGCAGACTCCTGCCGCTATTTCCTGAATCAGCATTATCAGGCGCTCTGTCCCGACGGCCATCACACAATGCTGCCCATCGGCAACCTATCGCTCACGGCACCGGAGATCAAGTGGTACCACGACAGCCTCAAGACCAACTACCACGTGATCCTCGACATCCGCAATGAGAGCGCGGTTGCTGCGCTGGCCCTGCATCAATGGGACCTCTACGCCTATAACAACCGCATTTATACCCAACTCTTCAAGGAAATGTCGGCTGACAACTCCTTGGGCGACTATTGCCGGGCCATGCAGCAGTCTCAGACGAACAAGACCATTGCCGTCATCCTGCTCATCCTGCTCCTGATGTCCATTGTGCCGGCCTACTATCTGCTCTATTACCGTCATCGCCTCTACGAACGCTTCGTCAAGGACCAGGAGCGGAAGACCGACCTCGAACTGCTTGGGGACGAACTGCGACGCGAGGAACTGGAGAACAACAAACTCCACGTCTCCAATGCCGTGCTCGACAACTGCCTCTCCACCCTGAAGCACGAGACGATGTACTATCCCAGCCGTATCCGGCAGTTGCTCGATGCAGGCGATGTGGAGTCGCTGGGCGAGGTCACCGACTACTATCGCGAACTCTACGGCATCCTCAGTCAGCAGGCCATGCACGAGGTGGACCGCGCCAGACTCCACCTGAAGCCGCTCGACCACCAGATACTGGGCGACGAGAACCTGCTCCGCTATCTCTTCGAGATCCTGCGCAAGCAGTCGGGTGGCAAGAAACTGGAGAAGATTTACAGTCAGAAGACTGACCAATATATAGAGGTACGCGTACCGATGCCGCAACTTCATCTGACGGAAGAGCAGGCTAATGACCTCTTTACGCCCTCCAATGCACATATCCCTTATCTCATCTGCCGTCAGATCGTGAGGGATCATGGCGAGGCCACCAACCGTCGCGGTTGCGGCATCTATGCCACCAAGACTGACGAAACCATCAATATGATAATAACATTACCACGCATATGGAAAACTTCAAGGTAATCATCGTAGAGGACGTGCCCCTCGAACTCAAAGGCACACTGGGTATCATCCGCTCTGACATCCCTGAAGCGGAAGTGATCGGAACGGCAGAGAACGAACAGGCCTACTGGCGTCTGCTGAAGCAGCAGAAGCCCGACCTCGTACTGCTCGACCTCGGACTGGGCGGCTCTACCACCGTGGGCGTGGAGATTTGTCGCCACACGAAGGAACTCCACCGTGATGTGAAGGTGCTTATCTTCACGGGTGAGATCCTCAACGAGAAACTCTGGGTCGACGTGCTTGATGCCGGAGCCGACGGCATCATCCTGAAGACGGGTGAACTGCTCACGCGACGCGATGTATCCGCCGTGATGGATGGCAAGCAACTGGTGTTCAATGAGCCTATCCTCGAGAAAATCGTGGAGCGCTTCAAGGCGGCCGTCAGCGGACAACTCGTGAAGCAGGAGGCTCTGGTGAACTACGAGATCGACGAATACGACGAGCGTTTCCTGCGCCACCTCGCCCTCGGCTACACCAAGGAGCAGATCACCAACCTGCGCGGCATGCCCTTCGGCGTGAAGAGCCTCGAGAAGCGTCAGAACGAACTCATCCAGAAACTCTTCCCAGAGGGCAGTAGTGGTATCAACGCCACGCGCCTCGTAGTCCGTGCCCTCGAACTCCGCGTCCTCGACATCGATAACCTCGAACCCGATGATGAATAGAGTATTCAGAAGACTGGGCGTGGCTTGCCTGTCGCTGCTGATAGCCGAAATCCTTCTTGTCATCCTCTCGTGGCTGCTCTCTGCCACGAGGATGGAAGGCGTGCGCTCGTTGCTCTCCTCAGAGGGCATCCGCTGGTTCTTCGGCTCCTTTACCGACATGATGGCATCGCCCCTGCTGGTGTGGCTCATGCTGCTGCTCTCTGCTCTCGGCTGCCTCCAGAAGTCCGGTGTCATCCCCCGCTTCCCACTCTCCACTCTCCACTCTCCGCTCTCCACTTCTCCCTCCTACCGTTCCCGCATTGCCCTTCGCGTGGCCAGTTTCTTTCTGGTGGCCTATCTTGTGATTCTCGCCCTGCTCACGCTGATGCCCCACGCCATTTTGCTATCTGCCACAGGCGAACTCTTTCCCTCCGCTTTCAGCCACAGCCTGATACCCCTGATAGCCTTTGGCATCATTCTTTTCTCCGTCGCCTATGGCATGATGTCAGGTCGTCTGAAGCGGCTCTCCGACATTCTCGAGGCCATGTCTTTCGGCATCGCCAAGGGAGCCCCGCTCTTCATCCTGCTCATCCTGCTCATCCAGTTCTGCGAGTCCCTCCGCTTTGTCTTCGCCCCGCTCCTTATGGATTGAGAGTGCGCTCAAGCGTCTGGCTGTTGTCCGTCGTGTGCCTTCCACGCGCATTCGGTAATCTTCAAATCCGTGAAGACTGCCTTGAAAGAGGATTCTTCAGGCGAGCAGGCATAGATGCCGAAACTGATCTCGTCTGCACCTTCATACATGTGGCAGATACGCATCTGGCTGAAGTCTGTGCCGTTGGTGGAGCATTCGATGCAGTAGTCGTCCTCACGGCGTGAGAACCGATACCACATGGTCTTCACGTCGGCAGGAATAGCCGTCGTGGCCCAGTCGGAGTAGCCCTTGTTGGTGGCTACGCTGCCCAGGTGTTGGAACTCCCGGTTCTCGTACTCCACAGAGCCCTTCAGCCAGTTCTCGCTGTCGAGATACATCACGATGCCGCATTGGTCAAACCGCTGATGGTTCTGCGTGAAGTCGGTCTTCACCACGAAACTGAAGAACTTCTCGCGCGTCTTCATCTGTAGTACAGGCGCGTTGTCGTTCTGGAAATGATAGTACGTGCGTTGCCACAGGTCGGTGTGAGGAGCAGTCGTGATGATGATGCTGTCACCCTTCACCTCATACCCTGCAGGCTCCCTCGTCCATTGCAGGCTGCCCGGATCAATCTGGCCGCCATTGGCGAGTGCCACTTTTACATTGTCCACAAAATCAATAGTCATTTCTTTGTTGTTCTGTTGCTTGCATGCAGTAAGCACGAAGCAGATTCCCATTAGGGTGAAAATGATTTTACGCATATAGATTACTATTTAAATAGATTAGCATTCGACTTAATTTCTCCCAGAACCCTGCTATCGTGATTGCAATGGCGGATGAAGGTTCCGGCTCATGGGCAATGCAGCCTGTGGATTCATAATAATGCTGGCGCAGTTGACTGATGGCATCGGCACACTTCAGCGTGGCGATGGACTGGGTGTAATAGGTCAGCAGCGTCGGGTAGAGATGGGTGAAATCATTGTAGACTTGATGGGCCATCTGTTGATGCTGCTCGTCGAGACGGAGTTGCTCTCCACAGAGCAGACGTTGACGAAACTTAGACAGGTTATGCTTCATGCGGTGAACCATGACGCGGTAGGACAGGTGGGTCATCCCCAGGGCGGTGGCCATCTCATGGTCAGGCAAGGCCTTCTGCTTGTTGAGCATGGTGAGCAGCGAACGGAGAAAGACGAAACGACCGCGAGGATAGAACACCTGATGGGCGTAGGCAATCAACTGGGAGGCGACGATGAGTTTCTGTTCGTCAGTAATCAGAGAGTTGGAAGCGTCATTCGAGGTGTGACGGTCCAGGTCGATTGACAGGTAAGTCTCTTCCGCCTTAGCCCTGCTGCTGAGATAATTGCGAAAGGTGTTCAATAGCCACGTTTCGAATGAGTCCTTGTTCTTAATGCGCTGAAGTGACTGATAGGGAGTGCGATTCTGACCATCGTTTCCCTCACGAAGATAGAGGAAGAAGTCTTCAATGATATCCTCAAAACTGTCGGGCAGTTGGCGATGGTACACCTTATACTGTTCGCTCAACTCGTGGTTCAGACGCTGTCTGAGCAGGTAGTACATGGCTTCATCGCTGTTGTTATCATGGGCGAGAACCTTGTCAATAAAGTCGGGTAGGGGAATGCCTGCAAAGGGATTAGTTTTGATAACATAGTCGCTCTTAAATCGGTCTGTGGGAACAGCCAGCCATTGCTTGCGTTCATTTTCCGGCAACTTCTCGATGGCGTAGCGGAGCATGGTGCGCGGCATTTCGTGGGCGTACTGGCGAAGGAAGTCACGAAGCAGGTCGATATGGTTCTTGCCCATCTCGCGGAGCATCCAGCCGACGGCCTTGTGCATCAGGTCGTGGGGATGATGCAGATGGGTTTCGGCATAGCGCAGACACCACGAAGGATCATCATGATGCGAGGGATACCACGTGCAGACGATGCTCATGCGCTGTTTCCACAGGCATGGGCTGGTAGCCAGTTCGTCGAGCATCTGGCGCTTGTAGTCGGTATCGCCTAATGCAGAGGGTAGCATCAGCCAATGCCCCAGAATCTTATAGACCGACAAGTCCACCAAGTCCCAGTTGTTGGCCTGCTCGGCATATTGCAAGTAGAGCGTCACGATTTCGTCGCGCTTCCCGATGGCCTGCTCATCATGCTCCTGCCGTTTGGTGGCCAGTCGCTCAAACTGGTCAACAAGAATCAGGAAGCCACAAAGACGGACTTCATGCCAGCGTGACATCAGCAATTCAGGGATTTCGCTTAAGGGGAAATCTTTGGCTGCTGCCCTGACGACTTCCCTCGTCTGGGGCACTTTGAGGCCCAAAAACTCGTCGCCCTCGCCATAGTCGCCCTCTCCAGTCTTGAAGAAACGCATCAAGCCCTGTCGCTGCGCTTCATCCTGCAGCGACTCCATGTACTCGATAATCTCCAATGCCGTTGTCATTCTATAGCCTGCTTTCCACGACTTCCCAGTTGACAATCTGCCAAAGGGCAGCCAGATGGTCAGGACGCCGGTTCTGATAGTCGAGATAGTAGGCGTGCTCCCAGACATCGAACGTCAGCAGGGGCTTCAGACCGCGCTGCACAGGATTGGCGGCGTTCGTCTCCTGCGTGATGACGAGTTTGCCATCTTTGTCAGCCGACAGCCATACCCAACCAGAGCCGAAGAGCGTCGCTCCCTTCTTCTGGAACTCCTCCTTGAAAGCCTCGAACGAGCCGAAGTCCCTTGTGATGGCCTCGGCTATCTTTCCTGTGGGCTGATTGTTCTCCTTGGGCGCAGCAAACTGGCCGAAGTACAACTCGTGGTTCAGAATCTGTCCGGCATTATTCAGGATGCCTCCCTGGCCCTTCACTACGATTTCCTCTAACGGCAGACCAGCCAGCGGATCCCCCTCCAGCAGTCCGTTAAGATTATTCACATAAGCCAGCA
>JAFUAK010000220.1 GCA_017460765.1 Prevotella sp.
CCAGTCACGCATGGCACTGACACCGCGAAGGTTGAGTTTACGGGTCCAGAGGCGCTCGCAGGCAGGACGCTCTGCGAAGTACTCTTTGGCAAAGTACTCAGAGGTGACCACGTTGATCTTCACTTCCTGCTCCAGTCCGAGGATCTTCAGCATCTCCTGACAAACCTCCAGACGGCTGGTCTGACCACCGCAGACACAGTTATAGAGTCCCCAGTATTCTTTCTGGATCAGGTTCTTCACCGTACGGGCAAAGTCCTGCGTGTAGGTTGGCGTACCGTCCTTGTCATTCACGATGAAGAGTTCCTTCTTACCGTCCTTCAACTGTTTCATGATCTTCTGCACGAACTTCTTGTCCTTCGAGGGACCAGAACCCATCATCCATCCGGCACGACAGACGAGGTAGCGATAGGCGTTTTCCACCACGAAGCGCTCACCTGCATACTTAGAACGGGCATAAACACCCAGCGGATTCGGCTGATCCCAGTCGTCGTAAAGAGACTTCTTGCCATCGAAGATACCAGCCGTACTGATATAGAGCAAGGGGATATTCAGGGAGTTGGCAATATAGACGGCGTTCTCCACGCAGAGGGTATTGGTGAGATACACCTCGTCGGCATTCTGCTCGCACCACTCCAGATCGGTGTAGGCACCGAGGTGGAAGAGATAGTCGGGCTGGAACTCTTCCACATCCTTGCGATAAGCATCGTAGTCGCGGAAATCGAGGAACGAGAGCCAGTCGGCATTGACGTCCTTATCCGTACACTTGATGATGTAATCATCCTTGAACTGCTCGTGGAAAGCCTCTCCGAGCATGCCGCCACATCCGGCGATATAAATCTTTTTCTTTTCCATTATATGATGTTTTATTCTTTATCAAACGAAGAGCTACGCCAGCAGGCGCTTGGCGAAGTAGCGTACAGGATACCAGACCGAGAGGAAGCCGACGACAAGGACTGTGATGAAGATCAGGATGATGTCCTCGGGATGGACGCTGACAGGATAGGCGCTGACCACGAACGAGCCACTGGTGGAGCCGAGGGCCACGAGACCGAACTGCTGTTGGAGCCAGCAGAGCAGCAGCCCCAACAGGATGCCGAGCACGGCACCGATGGCTGAGATCATGCGGCCCTCAAAGAGGAATATGCGGACAATCTGCTTGTCGCTGGCACCGAGGTTACGGAGCGTCACCACGTCGTCTTTCTTGTCGATGATGAGCATCGAAAGAGAGCCGATGATGTTGAAGCAGGCCACCATGAGGATGAAGGTGAGGAAGATGTAGGCGATGAACTTCTCAATCTTCATGATCTTAAAGGTGTCGTCCTGCTGTTCGTAGCGGTCTTTCACAGCAAACTTATCGGCGCAGAGTGTCTTGATTTCCGACTTCACGGCCTCGAAGTTACTGCCCGGCTTCAGCCTTAACTCGAGGGAGGAGAGCATGCCCTGCTGGCCGAAGATGCGGCGGGCAAAAGCGATGCTGGTGATGATATAGTTCTTATCATAGCGTGCCTGCTTCACGTTGAAGAGCACACCAGGCGAATAGAGTTCGTCCTCCTCAAAGGCATCTGTGGGGTTCGCCATGTCGAACTGCCCCTCGCGACGGGGAGCGTATATCTTCATCGGGCGGTCGTAAGTGTAGCCCGTAGCCAACTGCTCTGCCAGTCGGATGCCGAGGATGCCGTAGTCCATGTCTGCGGCATGCAGGCTGAACTCACCGTCGCCAATGAGGATCTCGCCGATATGGGTAAGTTCATCGAAATTATCGTCGACACCCTTGACCATCACCATCGCTTGCCGCCCGCGATAGACGGCGAGAGCCTGATCCTCAACGCACTCCGTAGCCACATCAATCTGTGGCAACTGACGTATCTGGGTCAGAATTGGGTCATCAGCCGCCACCGTCTTACCTTTCAGAGGAACCACTTTCAACTGCGGATCGAAGGAGGTGAAGAAGGAGGCCACCAGGTCGTGGAAGCCATTGAATACGCTGAGCGTGACCACCAGTGCCATCGTGGCTACGGCCACACCGATGATTGAGATGCCGCTGATGACATTGATGGCATGCGTGGACTTCTTCGAGAAGAGGTAGCGACGGGCGATGAAAAACGGGAAGTTCATTGCTTCAGCAATTCGTCGATATGCTCAATGTAGTCCAGGCTGTCATCGATGAAGAAGCGCAACTCGGGGATGATACGCAACTGGTTTCGTACGCGCGTACCTAATTCATACCTTATGGCCTTGTTGCTGGCATTGATATTCGCCAGGATTTCCTCGCCCTTCTCTGAGGGGAAGATACTGAGGTAGGCCGTACAGATACTAAGGTCGGGCGACACCTTGGTACGGGTGACACTGACCATCGTGCCGTGCATGGCGCGTGTCTGCTGCTGGAAGATCAGCGAGAGTTCCTTCTGGAGCAACCGCGCTATTTTGTTTTGTCTTGTCTCTTGCATGTTAAAGATTAAACATTAAATATTAAACAATAAACTCTTTCTTACGAATGAGGGTGAGGCCGTCGCGGAGAGGGAGGATAAGTTGTTCAACACGAGGGTCTCGGGCAACATAGTCGTTGAACGTCTCAATTCCTTGCGTCTGACGGTCATGGTCGTAGGCATGGTCCACGACATGGCCGTCCCAGAGAGTATTATCGGCGAGGATGAATCCGCCAGGTCTGAGAATCCGCATCACCATCTCATAGGTTTCACGATAAGTGCGCTTGTCGCCGTCAATGAAGGCCATGTCGAACATGATGCCAAGTTTTGGAGCCTCCAGGAGTGCATCTCCAATGAAGAACTCAATCTTATCGGCTACGGATGAACCCTCTATCCAGGACCGGGTGAAATCCTCCATCTCATCGTTGATCTCGAAGGTATAGAGCCGCCCGCCGTCGGGAAGGCCCTCCGCCATTGAGATGGCGCTGTAGCCGCTGAACGTACCGACTTCGAGGATCGTCTTCGGACGGATCATTTCGACAAGCATCTTCAGCAGCCGTCCCTGCAGATGCCCGCTGGCCATGCGCCCATGAACGGTGTGGAGGTTCGTGGCCCGCCAGAGACGGTAGAGATAGTCTGGCTCTGGCTCCGTGTGAGCGAGGATGTACTCGTCGAGCGTCATTTAGCAGTAATCAGCGCTTCAACGGCAAGACGATAACTGTCAAGTCCGAAGCCGCAGATGACACCCATACAGGCACAGGAGATCAGCGACTTGTGACGAAACTCCTCGCGCTTGTGGACGTTGGAGATATGCACCTCTACAACGGGACAGCGCAGCGAGCGGATACAGTCCTGGAGCGCCACGCTGGTGTGGGTATAGGCACCTGCATTGAGCACGATGCCGTCGTAGTTGCCGAAAAAACCCGCCTCCTGCATCTTGTCGATAAGGTCGCCCTCAACGTTGCTCTGGTAGTAGTCTATCTCAACGCTGGGGTATCTCGCCTGCAGTTGGGGCAGGTAACTGTCGAACGATTCAGAGCCGTAGATGCCAGGTTCCCGCTGACCCAGCAAGTTGAGATTCGGCCCGTTGATAATCTGTATCTTCATACCTTATATATTATTAACGGCTGCAAAGTTACGACTTTTTTTCTGAATATCGAAAAAAAGTCGTAACTTTGCCACAAAATATGAGCAAGGACATCATCAAAGGATACATACGCTACCTAAAACTACAGCGCAACATGTCGGCCAATACGCTCGATGCCTATCAGCGTGACCTCGAAAAACTGCTTGATTTCCTGAAGCGTGAAGAGAAGGATGTCAGAGAGGTGACTCTCGAAGATCTGGAGGCATTCTCGGCAGGACTGCACGACATAGGCATCCATCCACGTTCACAGTGCCGAATCTTGAGCGGCGTGCGCTCTTTCTTTCGTTTTCTACAACTCGATGGCTATCGTGAGGACGATCCCACCGAACTGCTGGAGTCTCCGCAGATCGGAGAACATCTGCCCGAAGTGCTGTCGCCCCGGGAAATCGACCAGTTGGAGGCAAGCATTGATCTCTCGAAATGGGAAGGGCACAGAAACCGGGCAATTATCGAGGTGCTGTTCTCCTGCGGCCTGCGCGTCAGCGAACTGGTGAATTTGAAACTCTCTAGCCTCTACCTAGACGAGGAATTCGTGCGCGTGTTCGGCAAGGGCTCTAAGGAACGGCTGGTCCCAATCTCTAAGCGGGCCATCCAGGAACTGAAGTTCTGGTTCGACGACCGCTGCCGCATGACAATCAAACCTGGCGAAGAGGACTATGTTTTCCTAAACCGTTACGGTAAGCATCTGACACGCACCATGATCCTCATCATGATCAAGCGGCAGGCCGAAACGGCTGGCATCACGAAAACCATCTCACCCCACACGTTGCGCCACTCCTTCGCCACGGCTCTGCTGGAAGGCGGAGCCGACCTGCGCATCATCCAGGCCCTACTTGGCCACGAGAGCATCGGCACCACGGAAATCTACACCCATATCGACACCTCTATGCTGAGAAAGGAAATACTGGAACACCACCCAAGAAACAAGAAGAAGTGAAATTTTTCACTATTCACTATTCACTTTTCACTTCTTTTTCGTACCTTTGCACCCAAATTCTAAATTATGTCATACTTATTTTCATCAGAATCAGTATCAGAAGGCCATCCCGACAAGGTGGCCGACCAGATCAGTGACGCCATCCTGGACCAGTTTCTGGCTTACGATGACAAGGCCCGTGTGGCCTGCGAGACATTCGTGACTACCGGACAGGTGATAATTATGGGTGAAGTGCGCAGTGAAGCCTACATCGACCTTCAGACCATTGCCCGCAACACTATCAAGCATATCGGGTACACGAAATCAGAATATCAGTTCGACGGCGACTCCTGCGGAATCCTGAGTGCTATCCACGAACAGAGTTCCGACATCAACCAGGGCGTGGACCGTGCCGACGAAGAGGAGCAGGGTGCCGGTGATCAGGGAATGATGTTCGGCTATGCCACCAACGAGACGGAGAGTTACATGCCCGTAAGCCTCGATTTGGCTCACCTCATCATGCGCACACTGGCAGATATCCGCAAGGAAGGCAAGGAAATGACCTACCTCAGGCCCGACTCCAAGAGTCAGGTGACCATCCAGTATAGCGACGAGGGCATCCCTGAGCGCATCGACACCATCGTTGTCTCAACCCAGCACGACGAGTTCGATGAGGACGAGAAAATGCTCGCCAAAATCAAGGACGACGTCATCAATATCCTGATTCCACGGGTGAAGCAGCAGATTCACTCGCAGAAGGTGCTCGACCTATTCGGGCTGGACATCAAATACTACGTGAACCCCACGGGCAAGTTTGTGATTGGCGGTCCTCACGGTGACACGGGTCTGACAGGTCGCAAAATCATCGTTGACACCTATGGTGGCAAGGGAGCCCACGGAGGTGGTGCTTTCTCAGGCAAGGACTCTTCGAAGGTGGACCGCAGTGCCGCTTATGCCGCCCGCCATATCGCCAAAAACATGGTGGCAGCAGGTGTGGCCGATGAGATGCTCGTGCAGATAAGTTATGCCATCGGCGTGGCCAAGCCCATGAATATCTATGTGAACACCTATGGCAGAAGCAGGGTACAGATGAGCGACAGTGAAATTGCCAAAAAGATCGAATCGCTATTTGATCTTCGTCCAAAGGCTATTGAGCGCACGCTTAAGTTGCGCCAGCCGATGTACAGTGAGACGGCAGCCTACGGCCATATGGGCCGCAAGTCGGAAACCATCAAGAAGACCTTCACCAGCCACTACCATCCAACAAAGACCATCGACGTGGAACTATTCACCTGGGAGAAACTCGATCGTGTAGAGGATATCCGTAAGGCCTTTGGGTTATTATAACACATGACGGAGCAGGACAGCATCCAGACGAGTTTTGCCGCTACGGCAGTTACTGACACCGTAGTCAGACAATACAGCAGACCGCAGACACCTTATCAGGTGCTGCGGTTGTTGCCTAAGGATGCCACGCCCGCCCAGCAGGATTCCGCCGTACAAGCCTGGCTGAAGCCTGTAGAAATCCGTTACAGCGAACAGCCCGACACGCTCCATCTGCCTGGCGAGGAGATTCCCCGTGACCTGAAGACCGTAAATCTACCTCTGTTCTATCGGGAAAACTATTTTTCCAACGACACACTGTACCACGAGGAACTGAAAGCAGGAGGATCAGGTGTTGCGGGCGACCCCGTGCCTAATACCATCAACAACGATGACGTGCTTACAGGACTTCTCATTCTCTGTTTCCTATTCATCGCTTTCGCCCTATCGAGAATTTCCGGCTTCATCGCGAAGCAACTGAAAGACTTCTTTTATATCCAGCGGGGCGAACACACCATTACTGAAACTGGCAATGAGATGAAATTCCAGATGGTATTCATCGGCATGACCTGTCTGGTATATGGTCTGCTATACTATCTGTATGCGACAAATTATGTTGCCGACACCTTTACCCTATCGTCAGATTATGCTATTCTGGGTATCTTCGTAGGCGCCTTTGCCATCTATTTCGTGATACGTTTCCTGCTGTATCACATAGTGAACACCATCTTCTTTGACAGCAAAAAAAACAAAAAATTCTTAACATCGCTCCTCTTCCTCTCCGCAATGGAGGGAGCCGCGCTGTTCCCAGTTGTACTGCTGTTGGCCTATCTTCATTTTCCTGCCGTTTACGCTATTTATTACTGCGCAATCGTGCTCATTTTGGTTAAAATACTGACATTTTACAAGTCATATATCATCTTTTTTAAGCAAAACGCGGGTTTTCTGCAAATATTTTTGTACTTTTGCGCCCTTGAAATGGTACCGTTGTTCGCACTTTTGGGCGGCTTAGCGGGAATCGTGGATATTTTTAAAATAAAATTTTAGGACATAAATGATTAAGAAGATTCTGGTTTCACAACCCAGGCCCAACAGTGAGAAGTCGCCATATTTCGATATCGCGAACAGATTTGGAGTGGAATTGGTGTTCCGTCCTTTTATTAAGGTGGAGAGCATCACTGCCAAGGAATTCCGCGCTCAGAAGGTCAGTATCCTCGACTATACCGCCATCGTGTTCACCTCAAGGCATGCTATTGACCATTTCTTCAACATGGCCAAAGAACTGAGGGTCAACATTCCTGAAGACATGAAATACTTCTGCGTGACGGAGACCATCGCGCTGTATATCCAGAAATATGTTCAGTATCGCAAGCGCAAGGTGTTCTTCGGCGAAACAGGCCGCGTGGACGACCTAGTGCCTACAATGGTCAAGCACAAGACGGAGAAGTATCTGGTGCCAATGAGCGACGTGCATAACGACAGCCTGACGCTTCTGCTCGACTCCAAGAAACTGCAGCACAAGGAGTGTGTAATGTACAAGACCGTCAGCAACGACTTTACCCCCGAGGAAGTCAAGACCTTCGACTACGACATGCTGATTTTCTTCAGTCCGTCGGGTATCGAGTCGCTCTGCAAGAACTTCCCCAACTTCAAGCAGGACAAGATTGCCATTGCCACCTTCGGACCGGCCACAGCCAAGGCTGCCAAGGAAGCAGGACTCAGACTCGACATTGAGGCTCCGTCAGAGAAATACCCCTCCATGACTGGTGCCCTCCAGCACTACCTGATCGAGAATCAAGAATAATATCAAATGATGACGACTGCTCCTACATTCAGGAAACAGGAGCGCATCGTCAGCAACCGGCTGATAGAGACGCTCTTCGGCAAAGGTGACAGTCAGTCGCTGTTGGCCTATCCTCTGAGAGCAGTCTTTCTTCAGACAGTACATCAGGAGGGTTGTGCCCCTGTGCAGATCCTTATCAGCGTACCCAAGAAAAGGTTCAAACACGCTGTAGACCGCAACAGGGTGAAACGTCAGATCCGCGAGGCCTACCGCCACCATAAACAATTACTTGACGGTATCGCGGCTGAGGACAAACAACTGTTGATTGCGTTCATCTGGCTCTCCGACAAGCATTGTCAGACCAAGGAGGTGGAAAGAAGAATAACAGCCTTGCTCCATAGAATTGGAGAAAGATTATGAAATGGCTTTCACACATATTGTCACAACTTCTGGTGTTGCCTATCCGTTTCTACCAGTTGTGTATCTCGCCACTGTTGGGGCCTTCCTGCCGCTTTACACCCACTTGCAGCGAATATGCCCGGCAAGCCATTCTAAAACACGGTCCCATCAAGGGTCTCGGTTTGGCCATATGGCGGATATTAAGATGTAATCCCTGGGGCGGGAGCGGATATGACCCCGTGCCGTGATAATCGATAATTAAGAATTGAGAAATAAGAGATAAGAAATATGAAGAATTTTGTTGAAGAACTGAAATGGCGTGGTATGCTGGCACAGATGATGCCGGGTACCGAAGAACTGCTCCAGAAAGAGATGGTGACCGCTTACTTAGGAACCGACCCTACTGCCGACTCCCTGCATATCGGACACCTATGTGGTATCATGATGCTCCGCCATCTGCAGCGCTGTGGCCATAAGCCCATCATCCTTGTCGGCGGTGCCACAGGTATGATTGGCGATCCCTCAGGCAAGAGCCAGGAGCGCAACCTCCTGAATGCTGAGACACTCTACCACAACCAGGAGTGCATCAAGAAGCAGGTGGCAAAGTTCCTTGACTTTGAGTCGAAGGAGCCAAATGCCGCAGAGATGGTCAATAACTATGACTGGATGAAGGACTTCACCTTCCTTGACTTTGCGCGTGAAGTGGGCAAGCACATCACCGTCAACTATATGATGGCCAAGGACAGCGTGCAGCAGCGTCTGAACGGTACGGCCCGCGACGGACTCTCATTCACGGAGTTCACCTATCAGTTGCTGCAGGGCTACGACTTCCTCTACCTCTATCAGCACAAGAACTGCAAACTGCAGTTAGGCGGCAACGACCAATGGGGAAATATTACAACGGGTACAGAACTCATCCGCCGTACCCTCGGCCACGAGAATGAAGCCTTCGCCCTGACCTGCCCGCTAATTACCAAGGCTGATGGCAAGAAGTTCGGTAAGACCGAGAGCGGCAACGTCTGGCTGGATCCAAAGCGCACCTCACCCTATCGTTTCTACCAGTTCTGGCTCAACGTCAGCGATGACGATGCCGAGAAGTACATCAAAATCTTCACCTCGCTGGAAAAGGAAGTGATTGATGCTCTTGTAGAGGAGCACAAACAGGATCCTGGCCGCCGCATCCTACAGAAGCGTCTAGCAGAAGAGGTGACCATCATGGTTCACGGACAGGCAGAACTGGATGCCGCCATTGAGGCATCGAATATTCTCTTTGGAAAATCCACGAAAGAAGCCCTTGAGAAACTCGATGAGCAGACTTTCCTCGATGTGTTCGACGGCGTAGAGAAACACGAGATCTCCAAAGACCAACTCGGACAGCCCGCTATTGAATTGCTGACGACAGCGGCTCCTGTCTTTCCTTCAAAAGGGGATATGCGCAAGATGGTGCAGGGCGGTGGTGTATCCCTCAATAAGGAGAAACTAACAGATCAGAACCGTGCCATTACTGCTGAAGACCTCATCGAAGGCAAGTATCTGCTGGCCCAAAAAGGCAAAAAGAATTACTATTTGCTGATTGTGAAATAAGATAAGGTAGTAAAAATTTGGCTGATTGCTAAATTTTTACTACCTTTGCACCCACATTGGACGATGGTGTAATGGTAACACTACAGGTTTTGGTTCTGTCATTCCCGGTTCGAATCCGAGTCGTCCAACTCCAAAGACAACTTCTAATAACAACTTCTAAAACAAACAAATTATGGCAAATCCATTTTCACTTGAAGGTAAGAATGCCTGGATCACAGGCGCCTCTTACGGTATTGGTTTCAACATTGCCAAGGCTTTTGTAGCCGCAGGTATTAAGAACATTATCTTCAACGACATCAATGAAGCAGCACTCCAGCGCGGTCTCGACAATTATAAGGAGGCTGGCATTGAGAACGTGAAAGGCTATGTCTGCGACGTGACTAAGGAAGACGACGTAAAGGCCCTCGTGGAGAAGATTCATCAGGAGGTAGGTCAGATTGACATCCTCGTAAACAATGCTGGTATCATTAAGCGTATCCCCATGCATGAGATGAAGCGTGCCGAGTTCCAGCAGGTTATCGACATCGACCTCGTCGGTCCATTTATCGTTAGTTCTGCAGTCATCCCCGAGATGATGGAGCGTCGTGAAGGTAAGATTATTAACATCTGCTCTATGATGTCAGAGTTGGGTCGCGAGACCGTCAGTGCCTATGCTGCAGCTAAGGGAGGTCTGAAGATGCTCACTCGCAACATCTGTTCAGAGTATGGTGAGTACAATATCCAGTGTAACGGCATTGGTCCAGGTTACATTGCTACCCCGCAGACCGCTCCCCTCCGTGAGCGCCAGCCCGATGGCAGCCGTCACCCATTCGACTCGTTCATCTGTGCCAAGACACCCGCAGGTCGTTGGCTCGATCCCAGCGAACTTGGAGGCCCCGCCGTGTTCCTCGCCTCCCACGCTTCAGATGCCGTAAATGGTCATGTACTTTACGTTGATGGCGGTATCCTTGCTTACATCGGCAAGCAGCCTCAATAACAACAAGCATAAAAACTGAGAGGGGATCCCTTATGGAATCCCCTCTCAATTTTTATTTACAAATAGATTATTTGATAGCGTCTGCGAGTTCAGCACCAGCCTTGAATTTTGCGACCTTCTTAGCAGCAATCTTAATCTTCTGCTTGGTTGCGGGGTTGATACCCTCACGAGCGGGGCGCTCATTTACGCTGAATGTACCGAAACCAACGAGAGCAATCTTGTCACCTGCTACGAGGGCGTCCTTAATAGCAGCAACTGTTGCATCGAGAGCCTTCTTTGCGTCAACCTTTGAGAGACCAGCACCTGCTGCAATCTTCTCTACCAATTCTGATTTGTTCATAATGTTGTAATTTTAATGAATTATTAATAGTAATAACTGTGGTTCTATCGAATTTGAGGGCAAATATAATGCAAACTATTCAGAAAAACAACAAAAAAACGGAAAAAATTACTTTTTTAATGAAAAATTCTTGTATTCGGCCTCTTTTAGGCATTAAAAAGAGATATTTTTCGTAATTTTGCACCCAAAAGAGATAATTAAAAGAATAACAAGGACTATTCGTAATATAAGGCAAAAGATGATGTTCCGTATTCCAACCATCACGAAAAACCTGCTGATCATCAATCTGCTTGCGTTTATTGCCACTTTCGTATTACAATTGCGTGGCATTGACCTGGCAGACATTGGTGGTCTCCACTTTTTCCTAGCAAGTAATTTTCACTTCTATCAGTTAGTTACATACCTCTTCCTGCATGCAAGTTTCATGCACATCCTGAGTAACATGTTCGGCTTGTGGATGTTTGGTTGCGTGATAGAAAACGTATGGGGGCCCAAGAAGTTCCTTTTTTATTACATCACATGTGGCATTGGCGCTGGCCTGCTTCAAGAGATTGCACAGTTTGGCTCTTTTTATATGACCATCGCCGAGCAAGTGCCTGAGACCACGATAGGCACCGTTATGGAATATGGTGTACACTACGCTAATGCATTGAATAGTTGGACCACCATTGGTGCTTCTGGTGCAGTCTATGCCGTGATTCTGGCTTTTGGCATGACCTTCCCCAACGAGCGGCTCTTCATCATCCCATTCCCCTTCCCCATTAAGGCCAAGTGGTTTGTTCTGGGGTACGTGGCCATCGAGTTCTTCTCGTCTATTACGTCGACAGGCGACGGTGTTGCCCACACGGCCCATTTGGGCGGCATGCTTTTCGGTTATCTGATGATCCGTTACTGGAACAAACACCCCAATGCCAGTTTTGACCGCAGCAGGGGACAGCAGTTTTTCGAGAACCTCAAGCACAATTTTGAACAGCGGCAACAACAGCAGCGACGGCCAGAGAATCCGAAGATGCACGCCGAAAGGGGCAGCAGAGAGGATGACAGGGAATACAATGCCCGCAAACGACAGAATCAGGAGGAGATAGATGCCATCCTCGACAAGATCCGCAAGAGCGGCTATGACAGTCTGACCAAAGAAGAGAAGAAAAAACTCTTCGATGCCAGTAACCAAAGATGATCAAGCAACTCAAAACGTTTACCATCAATATCGTCGCGGGGGCTAATATAGCCACCGTCTTACTGATGCTGGCTGCGGGTTATGCTGACCATATTAATCCTGCAGATCATCCCATGCTCTCTAACATGGGTATGCTCTTTCCGTTTTTCCTGATTGCCAATCTCTTGTTCGTTTTCTTCTGGCTATCCTTTAAATGGAAGAAATTGTGGATTCCCATTCTTGGTTATGCTTTAGCATATATGCCCCTAACTATCTACCTGCCGCTTCACAACACGCAGAATGTCCCAGAGGGTTCCATCAAACTGATATCTTACAATGTGTGCCAATATGGGGGTAATTTCAAGTACGAACAGGGTTTCGATACTATCTACAACTACCTAAAGCGCGAGGATCCCGACATTGTCTGTATGCAGGAAGACGTCGACACGTGGCGTCGATTCGTATTCCAGAGATACCAGAAGATATATCCCTATAACGACACGACGATCTTTCAGAGGACAAACACTAGTATCAACGGTGTCGGTATCCACTCAAAGTTTCCCATTCTCAGAAAGGAGCGTATCAATTATCCGTCGGTAGCCAATGGCTCTGTAGCCTATTATCTGCAAGTGGAAGACGATACCATCCTAGTTATTAACAACCATTTGGAGACCACCCACCTGACGGAGGAAGACCGTAGCCGTTACACGGAAATGATCAAGGGCAAAATGCAACGCGACACAGCCAAGGATGAGTCTCTGCTGCTGCTCGGGAAACTGGGACAGGCCTCAGCCAAACGGGCTGAAGGGGCTGATGCCGTACATCAATACATCGAAGAACACCGTCAGTACCCCATTATTGTCTGCGGCGACTTCAATGACAATCCCATATCTTACTCGCGCCGCACTATCTCCAAGGGACTAAAGGATTGCTTTGTCGAAACAGGGAAAGGCCTCGGTTTGTCATTTAATCAGAAAGGATTTTTCTTCCGAATCGATCATATTATGTGCTCTGACCACTTCGAACCCTATAATTGCAAAATTGACAGCAAAATGGACGCAAGTGACCATTATCCTATCTCCTGTAGGCTAAAATTAGTGCATAAACCTTAAAAAATGAATGAAAATCGCTCATAAATTTTCCCTTTTCTAAAAAAATGTCTATATTTGCACGCTAAATTTGTACGCGAACAGAATATAATAACAAAAATAACATCAAAAATCAAAATGCAAAACAAAGGAATTGTAAAATTTATCGCAGTGCTTCTGATTCTCGTGTGCTGCTTCTATCTGAGCTTCTCCTTCGTGACGCGCCACTACGAAAGTAAGGCTGCCGCCATGGGCGAGGAGGCTGGTGCGGAGTACCTCGACTCAATCAACAACGAGAAGGTGTATATGGGCATCTATTCTCTGAAGCAGTGCCGTGAGATGGAAATTGGCCTGGGTCTTGACCTGAAAGGTGGTATGAACGTAATTCTTGAGGTGTCTGTACCCGATGTCGTTGACGTGCTCGCCGACCACAAGACAGACCCCGCCTACAAGAAGGCTATGGAACTTGCCAAGAAAGAAGAGGAGACCAGTCAGGCAGACTTCGTTTCTCTCTTCGTGAAGTATTGGAAACAAGAAGGTAACGGTCGTCCCCTCGCCGCCATCTTTGCTACCCAGCAGATGAAGGGCAAGGTAAGCACCCAGTCAAGCGACTCTGAAGTAGAGAGTGCCATACGTGCTGAGGTGCAAAGTGCAGTTGACAACTCGTTCAACGTAGTCCGTAACCGTATCGATAAGTTCGGCGTTGTCCAGCCTAACATCCAGAAACTCGAAGGCCAGAGCGGCCGTATCATGGTCGAAATGCCTGGTATCAAGGAGCCGGAGCGTGTGCGTAAACTCCTCCAGGGTTCTGCCAACCTCGAGTTCTGGGAGACCTACAACTCTCAGGAGATCACCCCGCTGCTGGCTCAGTTGAACCAGCGCTACGCCGTTCAGGGTGGCAATGTCACCGAGACTGATACAGCCGCAGTGGCAGAGACTGAGGCTGCTGCAGACACTACGAAGGCCACTGCTGGCGACCTCGCCGCCAAACTCGCAAAGAAGGATAACAAGGCTACCGACAGCAAGATTGCCGAGCAGGCCAAGAAGCAGAACCCACTGTTCTCGATCTTCCAGCCCACGCAGGGTAACACCCTGGCTGTCGTTGGTTATGCCAATGCTCGCGATACCGCTGAAATCAACAAGATTATCTACTCCGACCTCGCCAACCAGATTCTTCCTGCTGAGTTGAAACTGCGCTGGGGTGCAAAGCCCGAGGACTTCGGAGGTCAGAACACAAAGGGCGATATTTTCGAACTCTATGCTTTGAAGATCACAGAGCCCAGTGGCCGTGCTCCGCTGGAGGGTGACGTCATCACCAGTTCCAAAGATGATTTCGAGCCCACTACTGGTCGTCCCTGCGTATCGATGCAGATGAACTCCGACGGTGCCCGCCGCTGGAGCCAAATCACCAAGCAGAACATCGGCAAGGCTGTGGCCATCGTGCTCGATGACGCAGTCTATACCGCTCCCCGTATCCTCAGCCAGATCGACGGTGGTAATTCCCAGATTACAGGTAACTTTACCATCGAGGATACGAAGGACCTGGCCAATACACTGAACTCAGGTAAGATGCCGGCTCC
>JAFUAK010000221.1 GCA_017460765.1 Prevotella sp.
GAGTGAGGAGAATCGTGAGCGTTTGGGAACCTACGATCTGAAGACGGCGGTATATCGTTTCTGCCGCATTCTTGGTGTGAGTCCTGTCTATCTGTTGGCTGACGGTACAGAACTGACCGACGGTCGGAATCTTGATCCCCGCAACAATGCCCAGATGCGTACGGAGATACGTAATGGCTCGTTGACTCAGTGGATGGCCGTGTTCTACCATGAAGATCCCTTCGCCGATTTCTCGGAAGAATATGCCTACGAACACACTTTGGAGGAATGGCTGCTGTCTCTGGGCAAGATAGATATCACGCAGCCCTATTACAAGCGTTTTGTGGATGCCCGTGAGGAGACCACCAACAGGGTGAAGAGCGTACGCGATAACTGGCAGCAGTCCAAGGGTCGTGAGAAACTTTGGCGCATGGTGTTCTACGGGCTGTGTGGCATCTGGCTGTTGCTCGTTCTTATCATTGGTGTAAAGGACCGTACCTATCTGCTGTCGCACACCTTCCTTTCGATAGGTCTTCCTCTGGGTGGCATGACAGCCATCATTGTAGGAACCCGTGCCTATTTCCGGGGCTATGACTTCTTCTTCTCCTTCCTGTGGGGAATGCTGGGCGCCTTGTCGTCATTTATACCTATTATTATATTGAGGTATTTCGGGCAGAGTCATCCCTCGTTGTTCAACATGGCCATTATCGCCATTACCCTGGTGTATATGCTGATTTGTCATCTCACAGACTTCCGAGGTGACCAGAAGGCCGACAGCAAGTTGATTGCCGAGGTGCTTGACAACGATGTGAAATCGATGCTGCTGGAGCCTCTGTACTATACGTTCAAGACCAAGTCGTACAAGTTCAATGGCTCGAAGTTCGGTCTGTTGAATGATGTGACAGACCAAGTGCGTTCCATCAGTGGCGAGAGTGTGTTGCACTATGTCCTGTGGAGTATGCTGGCCCTGATCTTTGTACTCGACTTCATTATCTTCAGTCCGAGTCTGCTGAATGTCAGCAACCCCAATGCCAACACGTTGAAGGCACCTTCTGAGGTTATTAAACAATTAGAGAGAGACGTAGAATAGATGGTTTGCGAGAATTGTCATAAGGAAAACCGGAGCATTGCCAAGTTCTGCAAGTGGTGCGGACACCCCCTTGCAGCCCAGGATATGCTCGACAAACTGGTGGGGCTTGATGAAGTGAAGCGTCAACTCAAGACCATTGTCGACACCTATACCTACCTGCGTTCCAGGAAGGACATCGCTAATGTGCGTATCTCCGTGAATGCCGTGATTATCGGCGAAACAGGAACGGGAAAGACCGCTCTTGCGGAAATCCTTCGTGACTATTTCTACAAGCACAAGATTATTGAGAAGCCTAAACTCACCATGGTCGACGCCGTGGACTACCAGCGCTTTGTCGACAAGTGGGATGACAATATCAAGAAGGCCAAGAATGGTATCCTGTTCTTCGATAATGTCCAGAAACTTCTGCCCGACAAGTACTCTAACCAGGTGAACCCTCTCGACAAACTCTTCGTCGAGATGGACAAGTGGGAGGACAATCCTATTGTGATTATCTCCGGACTGACGAAGGGCTTGGAAGACTTCCTGGAAAGTAATCCCGCCGTGGCCAATCGTTTCAAGTATACCTTCCGATTACCGACGCCAGGCTATCAGGAATTGACGGACATCTGTAAGATGAACTTACAAACGAAGTATGGTGTGACGAAGTTCTCCCCAGAGGCAGAGAGTCAGTTAGCCCGTTTCTTCAAGTATCAGGTGAAGACCAAGGACGAGACCTTTGGCAATGGTCATCTGGCTACAAAGACGGCAGAAGATATCTTCACCCATTTCATCAGTCGCGGTGTCGATGCTGCTCAGGTGGAAAAAGACGATATTACGGGCTATGTGCCTGAGGAGCGGACAGTCGATGATATCCTGAAGGATCTTGACCATTTCATTGGCATGGATGAGGTGAAGAGTGCCGTTAGGGAGATAGCCTATGCTGTGCAGAACAGTATTCAGCGTGCAGAACGTGGGTTGGGTGAGCAGGAGAAGATGGGCATGCACATCATTCTTACCGGAAACCCGGGAACAGGCAAGACAACCATCGCCCGTAAACTGGGAGAGATCCTGGCTTCTGTCGGCTATCTTGACAGTGGTCATGTGGTGGAGGTGGACCGTGCCAAGATGGTGAGTCCCTACCAAGGTGAAACTCCCAAGGTGGTGGATCGCTTGTGCGACAAGGCCATGGGTGGTATCCTCTTTGTGGACGAGGCGTATACGCTGGCTCCGCAGAATGCGGCTGGCGAGCGGGACAACCAGGGCGCACAGGCATTGGAGAAACTGATGAAACGTATGGAAGACGATCGTGGACAGTTTGTGGTGATTGCTGCGGGCTATCGTACGGAGATGGAGAATCTCTTCCGCGTCAACCCTGGTTTCCGCAGTCGTTTCAACTATTTCCTTGACATCAAGGACTATTCGCCTGAACAGTTATACGACATTATGCTCATCTTTGCCAAAGAGAAGAAATATATCTTCAATAGTGAGGCCGAGCAATTGACGAAGAAAATGATCACGGAACTCTACAAATCCCGTGACAAGGACTTTGCCAATGGACGTACGATGCGTACTCTCTTCGATCAGATCTGCAAGCGTCAGGCACAACGTCTGCAGGGTGAGAGTATTTCCATGATGACCAATGAGGAACTGATGACAATCATTCCTGCAGATGTGCCTTATGAAGCCCCGAAGTCTGTGGATGTCTCCGACTGTCTGGCAAAACTCAATGGCCTGGTGGGTCTGGGAGCCGTGAAGAAAGAGGTATCTAACCTGACTTCCTATCTGAACCTGCAGATCAAGCGTGGCGAGACCAATACGTTCCAGGGCAAGCACTATGTGTTTACCGGTAATCCGGGAACAGGTAAGACCACTGTGGCCCGTATTATGGCTGACATCTTCAAAACACTTGGTATCGTAGCGCGTGGCCAGTTGGTGGAGGCCGACCGTTCCAAACTGGTGGCAGGCTATTCCGGACAGACTGCTATTAAAACCAACCAGTTGGTGGATCAGGCTTTGGGAGGTGTGCTCTTTATTGATGAAGCCTATACCCTGAAGTCGAATGATGGTGACACCTTCGGCTCAGAGGCTATCGACACCCTACTGAAGCGTCTGGAAGACGATCGGGGCAAGTTCATCTGTATCGTGGCAGGCTATACTGACCAGATGCATGACTTCATAGACTCCAATCCCGGACTGAAGAGTCGTTTCACCCAGACCATCCATTTCGATGACTATACTCCTGATGAACTGACCGAGATATTCCTGCATCTGGCTGATGCCAAGAACTTCGTGGTGGATGAAGATACCCGAGGAGCCATTCATCGCCAGTTTGAGCAACTCTATCTGCGGCGTGACAAGAACTTTGGTAATGCCCGTGAGGCCCGTCGTATCTTTGATGAGGCTGTGGAACGCCAGAGCCAGCGTCTGGTGAAGTTGATGAACGATCCTGGCTTCCAGGAGAACGATATGTTCTCCCTCACGAAGGAAGACCTGCCGATGGCCCAGAATGAGACTGCACGTCCATTGGATGAGGTGCTCAATGAACTCGATGAATTTGTGGGCATGCGTACGGTGAAGAATTCCATTCGTCGTTTGGCAGTACAGAGCATGTTCATGAAACAACGTGCCGCTATGGGCGCAGGTAAAGTTCAGCAGATGGCAATGAATTTCGTGCTGACCGGTAATCCTGGCACGGGTAAGACCTCTATTGCCCGTAAGATGGGTGAGATATTGCAGTCGATGGATATCCTGCCTACCAGCCGGGTGTTGGAGACCAGCCGCGCCACGTTGGTCGGCAAATATATGGGTGAGACACCGAAGATTGTCAACAGCATGTGTGACAAGGCTATTGGCGGTATCCTCTTCATCGACGAAGCCTATACGCTCAGTGATGGTGGCGACCAATATGGCAAGGAGGCCATCGACACCCTGATGAAGCGCATGGAGGACGACCGTGGCAAGTTTGTTGTAATTGCCGCAGGCTATAAGGACAAAATGGATGAGTTTATGCAGATGAACCCAGGTCTGGCCAGCCGATTCACTCACAAGTTGCATATTGATGACTATAATGAGGATGAACTTCTCGCCATCTTCAAGTCGATGGCTCAGAAAGAGCAGTACACCCTCTCGCCGACAGCAGAGTTCAAGGCTCTTGATACCATTTACAAGATGGTGCTCAGCAAGGACGAGTCGTGGGGTAATGCCCGTGAGATGCGAAACCTCCTTGACGCCACCATCCAGAAACTCTCAATACGTGTGTCGCAGATGCCCCCTGAACAGGTTACAAAAGAGACATACCAGATTATATTACCAGAAGATATATAGAGATGATTATTTGTCCAGCGTGTAAAGAAGAGATTGACGATGATTCCCGCTATTGTGATCAGTGTGGGCAGGCCTTGCTGTTTTGCAATCAGTGCGGTCGTGTGGGGATAGGCCGTCGCTGTACCCATTGTGGTGGTCTGATGGTGGCTCCGGGCAGTGGTGATGCCTCCTCTGTGCGCAATGCCAATACAGGCATGGCCAGTTATGGCACCATCGGGCAGACCTCCCAGAACCCCTCAGGTGGTATTCCTGTCCTGACTCTGGCTAATGACAGTCTGAACATCCGTCTGGTGGCAATGAATGGTGCTATCATCGGACGAAGGAAAGGACCCTATACGCAGTATTTTGAGAATCAGGCCTACGTCTCAGGTGTGCATGCCCAACTGAAATATAATTCAGAGAGTGGTTGGTGCATCGCCGACAAACATTCATCCAATGGAACAAAATTGAATCAGCATATCCTGCAGCCAGATGTGGAGATGACGTTGAACAACGGCGATATCCTCACCATCGCCAACATTAGTCTGCAGGTTATTATCAGATAAAGGAAAGATGATCGGATTAAGCATTTCATCAGCCAGTAGAGTAGGCTGTGTGAGAGAACAGAATGAGGACATGATACTTGTGGACAGACACTTTGTCCGTGATGACGAATATAAGACGCAAGTGGCACTGAACCACGAAGATCGCTATATCATAGCAGTAGCCGATGGTATGGGAGGTCATAATCGGGGTGATGTTGCCAGCAGTGATACCCTACATAATCTGCAGTTCTATTACCACGACATCCCCTCAGGACTCGGTGCCAGTGAGTTCAACGAGGCCATTGTCGGCTGGCTTGATGGCATCAACAACTTTGTTGCCTCCAAGGGTAGGGCCGATGAGCAGTTCAAGGGAATGGGAACCACTCTTGTGGGGTTGGCCTACTATGCGGGAGACTTCTACTCGATGAACTGTGGAGACAGCAGGCTCTATCGTTTTCGTGATGGAGAACTGACACAACTTACGACCGATCATTCGCTGAATAATATGCTTGGTTCAAATAAGCACTCCAGCATCATCACAAATTGTATCGGCGGAGGCTGCAACAGTTCCTACATAGACTTGGTGAAGATAACAGGTGACATTCAGTCAGGCGACTGCTACCTGCTGTGTACGGACGGGCTGACCGATATGGTTTCCGACAAACATCTGACTCGTCTGTTGTCAGACGGGGCCAATGCCAACCAACTTTGTGAAGCAGCGATCAAGAATGGGGGACTCGACAATGTCTCCTGTTGTGTAATAACCGTTAAATAGACTAGACAATGCCATTAAAGTTACCAGACCGGCTTCCTGCCATCGATCTTCTGAAGAATGAGAATATCTTTGTCATGGATACTTCCAGGGCTGCGACTCAGGATATACGTCCCTTGCGTATTGCGATTCTGAACCTGATGCCCCTGAAGATAACGACAGAGACGGACCTTATCCGTCTGCTCTCTAATACTCCGCTGCAGTTGGAGATCAGTTTCATGAAACTGCAGAGCCACACCCCGAAGAATACGCCTATCGAGCACATGATGATGTTCTACCGCGATTTTGCAGAGATGCGTACTGAGAAGTACGATGGTATGATTATCACCGGAGCCCCTGTGGAGCAGTTGGAGTTTGAGGATGTCCTCTACTGGCGTGAAATAACGGAGATATTCTCCTGGGCCCGCACCCATGTCATGAGTACCCTTTATATCTGCTGGGCTGCTCAGGCTGGGCTCTACTATCATTACGGCATACCCAAGTACCCTTTGCCCATGAAGATGTTCGGCATTTTCCCTCAAATACCTCTTGATCCCAAGTTGCCCATCTTCCGAGGATTTGATGATGTGTTCATGATGCCTCACAGCCGTCACACGGAGATTCGTCGTGAGGATATCCTTTCCAATCCGGACCTGACACTGATAGCAGAGTCGGAGGACAGTGGTGTAAGCATTGTCATGGCACGAGGTGGACGTGAGTTCTATATCACAGGCCATCTGGAATATGCGCCTAATACCCTTGATAATGAGTATAAGCGTGACAAGGATATCCGGAAGGATGTGGCTCCTCCTCGCAACTACTATAGGAACAATAATCCCCAGAACCCACCAATGGTGACCTGGCGCTCTCACGCAAACCTGTTCTACACTAACTGGGTGAACTACTACGTCTATCAGGAGACTCCTTATAATATTGACGACATTAAGTAACCGTTCCTTGACACCATTAGAACTGTTAGCCCCTGCGAAGAATCTGGAGTGTGGTATCGCGGCCATTGATCATGGTGCAGATGCCGTCTATATTGGTGCCTCCAGATATGGTGCGAGAGCAGCAGCAGGCAACTGTGTCGCTGATATTCGTCGCCTCTGCGACTATGCTCATCCCTTTGGGGTGAAGGTCTATGTGACGGTGAACACCATCCTCTATGATGATGAACTGGAGCCTACTCGGCAGTTACTCGCTGAATTAACCCAAGCAGGTGTGGATGCGATTCTTGTACAAGATATGGCGGTGCTTCAGTTAGCAGAAGATACCGGTCTGTGCCTCCACGCATCAACCCAGACCGATAATCGTACCCCAGAGAAGGTCAGGTGGCTGCATAGCCTTGGCTTCTCGCGTGCCGTTCTTGCGCGTGAACTCTCTGTCGATGATATTGCCAATATTCATGCAGAGGTGCCGGACATGGAACTTGAGGTGTTTGTCCACGGGGCACTGTGCGTCAGTTATTCCGGCCTCTGCTATGCTTCCCAATATTGTTTCCGTCGTAGTGCCAATCGTGGGGAGTGTGCCCAGTTCTGTAGGATGCGTTTTTCGTTAGAAGATGCCTGTGGTGAGGTCATTTTGCGCGACCGCTATCTGCTCTCCCTGAAGGACATGAACCAAAGTAACCACCTTCGGGAATTGGTTGAGGCAGGTGCCACTTCTTTTAAAATTGAGGGACGTCTGAAAGATGCGGCCTATGTGAAAAACGTTACAGCCGCCTATAGTCTGTGTCTTGATGCCATCATCCGTCAGAATCCAGAACAATATTGCCGCGCCTCATTAGGTCGTTGTGACTATACGTTTACTCCTGACCTGAAGCGAACTTTCAATCGTGGCTTTACCAACTATTTCTTGCATGGGCGTCAGCCAGGCATTGCTTCTTTCGACACGCCAAAGGCCATTGGGGAGTTCGTGGGCACTGTCAAGGAAATTCGAAGCGATTCATTTAATGTTGCAGGTGTGGCTAGTTTCGCGAATGGCGATGGACTGTGTTTCCAGAACGAAGACAGTCAGTTTGAGGGTTTCCGTGCCAATCGTGTGGAAGGCAATCGTATTTTCCCCTATAAGATGCCGCGTGGTCTGCGTCCTGGCATGCGGCTCTATCGGAATAACGACCAGGAGTTTGAACGCCTTCTGTCAGGTCAGAGTGCCTGTCGAAGAATTCCTGTTCGTCTCTTCTTGAAGGTGGTAGAGGATGGCTTTGAGTTGTCTGCCGAGATGGGAGGACAGAATTATAGTGTATCTTTGGCAACAGAACATCAGAAGGCTCAGAAATCACCCCGTGAGAATCTCCTGCGTCAACTCACTCGCTTGGGCGATACCCGTTACAAATGCATACAATTCGATATCCCTGAAGATTTCGATTATTTCATTCCTAATAGGCAACTCTCAGAATTAAGGCGTAACTTGGTGGAGAAGTTGGCCAGTCTGCCTTCTCATCCTAGTCATCCTAGTTATCATAGTCGTTCTGGTCATCCAAGCCATCCTTGTTACCCTTACCCATATCTTTACAATATCTCTAACCATCTTTCTCAGGCTTTCTATGGTGCAGACGAGCAATCTGCCTATGAGTTGAAGGGTGGGGCAGGTCCTCTCATGCAGTGTCGCCATTGCATCCGATATAGTCTGGGCTATTGTGTCCGTCATGGTGGTAAACATCCTCAGTGGCATGAACCCTTTTTCCTAGTGTTAGGTGATGGCCGTCGCTTCCGTCTTGAATTCGACTGCAAGAACTGTCAAATGAATGTGTATGCTGAAATGTAGCCGATGGATACTGATGTGTTGCGCCATGTGCATCATGCTGTGTGGCTGTTATAACAGGGGGCCTCTTACGCCTGATGCCTGGGACCTCACAAAGCAACAGATTGACTCTATATCTTTCTATACCACGCATCACTATACGCAGAACTATAATTTCGTGGTGACAGGTGATTCACTGACTGTGGTCGACGATCTTTACAATGATACTATTACTCTTTATAAAGGCGACCATATCGTGGTTGCCGACATTATGACTCAACCCGCTGACACTATCGACTCTGTCTGGGTGAAGGTGGCACGTGATCAACTATCCTTTGGCTGGATTCATGAGAGCGAGTTGCTTGCGCAAGTCTCGCCTGACGATCCTATCAGTCAGTTTATCGATTTTTTTTCTGATGCCCACCTGCTCATTTTCATGGCTTTCTGCGTTGTGATTGTGGCAGCCTATGGTGTGCGTCGTCTGCTACGCCGGGGTTCTAAGATCGTTCACTTCAATGACATCCCTTCCTTTTATCCTACGGCTCTCTGTCTATTGGTTGCCTCTTCGGCGGTACTCTATAGTTCTATTCAACTTTTTGGTCCTGAGACATGGCGCCATTTCTACTATCACCCCTCTCTCAATCCTTTTGCACTGCCTTTCTGGCTAGGCTTGTTCGTTACTTCAGTCTGGGCTATTATCATTGTGGCCATCGCCACGGTTGATGACGTCACGCGACTTCTGCCCGTAGGCTCTGCCGTGCTCTATCTTGGCGGATTAGCAGCCATTTGTGCCGTCTGCTACGTGGTGTTCAGCGTTACCACTCTGTACTATATTGGCTATCCCTTGGTGATAGCCTACTATGTCTTTGCTATTTCCGCACGATCACGCTTCCGCTAGCCTGGTGTGTAGCGAGGATAAGCACTTCTGCAATCTGTACATGGGCGGGTGCGTTGGCAGCATAGAGGGCTACGTCGGCGATATCCTCACCTGTAAGTGGCTGAATGCCTTTATACACATTGGCAGCCCTTCCTTCGTCGCCATGGAAGCGGATGTTGCTGAAATTGGTTTCCACCAGTCCAGGTTTCAGGTTCGTTACGCGCACAGCCGTATTGGCTACATCGATACGCAGACCATCTGACAGGGCTTTTACGGCTGCCTTCGTCGCACAGTATACATTACCCCCGGCATAGGCTGCATCGCCTGCTACGGAACCGATGTTAATAATGTGTCCGTAATTGCGGGCTACCATGCCTGGCACAATCAGCCGTGTCATAGTCAGCAAGCCTTTAATATTCGTATCGATCATGGTTTCCCATTCATCGGGGTCGCCTTCATATTCGGGCTCCAGTCCCAGTGCCAGACCTGCATTATTGATAAGTACATCTATCTGTTGCCATTCTGCTGGCAGGTTTTCGACGGCCTGTCGAGCAGCCTCGCGCTCCCTTACGTCAAAAGCCAGCGTCAGTACTTCAGTTCCCTTGGCGCTCAATTCCTCTTTGATAGCCTTAAGTCTTTTCTCGTTCCTTCCTGTGAGAATCAGCCGGTCTCCATTCTCGGCAAATTTCCGGGCACAGCCAAGTCCAATTCCGCTCGTTGCTCCAGTAATCAGTACAGTCTTTTTCATATACTCTATTTCAGTTTCATATAATAAATGTTCAAATTCGCTACAAAGATAGTCATTTTTCAGCAAATGCTTACATAAAATC
>JAFUAK010000222.1 GCA_017460765.1 Prevotella sp.
AAGCACTTCCCAAGATTGGGAGGCAGGATATATTGTACTAAACGTACGTATGCATTCTCTTTTTCATCCATAAGCGGGTGCAAAGGTACAACTTTTAGACGAAATTCAAATCAGACTGACACAGGAAATCCCTGCTGCTCCGTTTTTCTTGAGTTTTTTGAGGCTCGGAAAGCAAAAGCAACCGTTTGGGAATCAATGGATTAGATAATCGATTTTGAGTTTTTTACTATTTCCTCTAAAAAATAAATAATAGAAAATAGTAACTATAAAAGTTTTCGCAGAAAATGCTCAAAAACTCATGAGACCTTTCTGAAAAGCCGTCTGACAGGGCATTTCGGTTCATCAGACGGCTTTGAAAAAACTCATAGAAAACTCATAATTCGATCTCAGAACGGCAACAGTCTGTCCACTGATCGACATTTAGCATGTGGAACAATTCGGCAATAGTTTCCTGGGCGTTGTCTGCCTCCTCGATAGCCTTCAGGATGTCGTTATCAACGCTACGTTCCCTTATCTGCAGAATTTGCGTCCTGGTAAGTGGCACATAGCCAAACTTGGGAATCACAATAGCATAAAAACCAGCAGTTTTGCCCAGTATGAACATCTGGACTATCTTTCTCAACTGACTAAAGGTGATGCACGTTTAGCGGCAAAGGGACATCTACCACATATTGTTGTTGTGACAGGTGAACCAGTGCCTGCCCGCATTGCATCATTATAACGATATTGGTGCTGAAGACTCCATTGAGATTCTAGGAAAGTAGGAAAGCGGACAAGAAGCACCCCCATGTCAGACAGTGGCATGGGGGTGTTATTGTATTTATTCCCACTCGATGGTGCCCGTGGGCTTCGGGGTGAGGTCGTAGAGGACGCGGTTCACGCCAGGCACCTCGGTCACGATGCGATTCGTGATGTGGTGCAGCAGGGCGTAGGGAATCTCCTCGATGGTGGCGGTCATGGCGTCGCGCGTGTTCACGGCACGGATGATGACGGGCCAGTCCCAACTGCGCTTGTCGTTCTTCACGCCCGTAGACTTGTAGTCGGGCACGATGGTGAAGTACTGCCACACCTTGCCCTCCAGGCCGTTCTTGGCAAACTCCTCGCGCAGGATGGCGTCTGACTCGCGCAGGGCCTCCAGACGGTCGCGCGTGATGGCTCCTGTGCAGCGCACACCCAGGCCGGGGCCGGGGAAGGGCTGGCGGAACACCATGTTGTCGGGCAGACCGAGTTCCTTGCCCACGACGCGCACCTCGTCCTTGAAGAGCAGTTTGATGGGCTCCACGAGTTCGAACTGCATATCCTCAGGCAGACCGCCCACGTTGTGGTGAGACTTCACGGGGCCTGACTCCACGATGTCGGGATAGATGGTGCCCTGTGCCAGGAAACTGATGCCTTCCTGCTTGCGGGCCTCTTCCTCGAACACGCGGATAAACTCGGCACCGATGATCTTGCGCTTCTGCTCGGGATCGGCCACGCCGGCCAGTTTGTCGAGGAAGCGGTCAGTGGCGTCGACATACACCAGGTTGGCGTGCATCTCGTCGCGGAACACGCGTACCACCTGCTCGGGCTCGCCCTTGCGCAGCAGTCCGTGGTTCACGTGCACGGACACCAGTTGCTGGCCCACGGCCTTGATCAGCAGGGCAGCCACCACGGATGAGTCCACACCGCCAGAGAGTGCGAGTAGCACCTTCTTGTCGCCAATCTGAGCCCTCAGTTCCTTAATCTGTTCCTCAATGAATCTCTGTGCCAGAGCGGGCGTCGTGATGCGCTCCATCGTCTCCGGTCTTACGTTACTTGTACTCATAATGCTTATTTTTGTCGGTGAATCATATTCCGTCGGCAAAGGTAATAATAATCGGCGAGATGAGCAAGCGATTTGGAAAGTTTTACGTGGCATACCATAAGTTTGGTATGCGATTTACCCACCTTATGGGATTGCGGCTTCCCGAAAATCGCCGTAATTTTGCAGCAGAATTAGACTGACACGTATGAGAAAGTATATATTAGCGGATAACCAGGAACTGACGGCCCACGCGCTGCTGAACCTGCTGAAGAAGGACGAGAAGAACGTGGTGTATCGGGCCACTGACAAGGCGGGCCTGCTGCAACTGCTGAAGGAGCATGAGGAGGCCGTCGTGCTGCTCGACTATACCCTGTTCGATTTCACCGATGCCGACAGCCTGCTCATCGCCAGCGAGCGTTTCTCGATGGCGACGTGGATCCTGATCAGCGAAGATCTGTCGAAGGGTTTCCTGCGGAAGATGGTCTACTCCTCGCACGTGTTCAGCGTGGTGTTCAAGGACGAGCCCCTGAAGTCGATCCGCGATGCCATCCAGTATGCCTCCGAGGGGCGGCGCTACGTGAGCCAGCGCACCACGGAGCAGATCCTGGCCCAGCAGCATGAGGAAGAGGCGCCTGCCGTGCTGACCTCAACGGAGGTGGAGATCGTGAAGGCCATCGCTCAGGGGAAGACCACGAAGGAGATTGCCAGTGAGCGCTATTCGAGCATCCACACCATCAATACCCATCGCAAGAACATCTTCCGCAAACTGGGTATCAACACAGCGCACGAAGCGCTGAAGTATGCGCTCCGTGCGGGGTGGATTGATCCAAGCGAATTCTATATTTAGAGTGCCTGGCGGATATCTGCCAGAAGATCCTCGGGGGCCTCAAGGCCGATGCTGAGGCGCACGGTCGTGTCGAGGACCGACATCTCTGCGCACTGCTCTGCCGTGAAGAGGCCGAAGATGGTCGAGGCGGGATGGATGGCCAGCGACTTGCGGTCGAAGAGGTTCGTGGCCCGGCGGATCACCTGCAACTTGTCGATGAATGCCCAGGCGGCCTCCTTCGACTCGAGGTCGATGGTGAAGACAGCGCCGGGCAGGTTGCCGAACTGCCGTCGGGAGAGTTCGTAGAAGGGGTTGTCCTCCAGGCCTGTGTAGTTCACGCGCTGGATCTGGGGCAGTTTCTGACATTCGCGGGCGAGCCACAGCGTGCTCTCCGACTGCCGGCGGTAGCGAATCTCGAGACTGTCGAG
>JAFUAK010000223.1 GCA_017460765.1 Prevotella sp.
AGCAGGGAGCCACCTCGCTGATCCTGGACCTGCGCGGCAATGGCGGCGGTTCTGAGCAGGAGGCAGTAGACATCCTGAACCTCTGGTTGCCGAAAGGTATTACCGTGGTGGAGAACCGCGGCAAACTCAAGCAGGCCTCGAAGGAATACAAGACACATGTGGAACCGCTCGACACGGTGATGCCGCTGGTGGTGCTGGTGAACGGTGAGACGGCTTCGGCCAGTGAGATTACCAGCGGGGCTATCCAGGATCTGGACCGTGGAATAGTATTAGGTACGCGTACATACGGGAAGGGTCTGGTGCAGATTCCCATCGACCTGCCGTATAATACGAACATGAAGGTGACGACTTCGAAATACTATATCCCCAGCGGGCGCTGTATCCAGGCCATCAACTACAAGCACTCGGGTGGCGGCTATCGTGAGCACATCCCCGACTCGCTGACGAAGGTGTTCTATACCCGTAACGGCCGTGAGGTGCGTGACGGTGGCGGTATCAAGCCCGATGTGGAACTGAAGGCCGACACGATTCCCAATATCGCCTTCTATCTCTCTGCCTCGGGCCAGGACTCTACGGAGGTGATGTTCGACTACGTGGTCGACTATATCACGAAGCATCCGACAATCGCTCCGGCATCTGAGTTCCATCTGACGGATGCCGACTGGCAGGCATTCAAGGAGCGTGTGATCAGCAGCGGCTTCACCTACGACCCTGTCAGCAAGAAGCAGTTCGCAGAACTGGTGAAGACGGCACAGTTCGAGGGCTACTACGACGAGGCGAAGCCAGCCTTCGATGAACTGGAGTCGAAACTGAATCATAACATAGCCGTCGACCTGGAGAAACACAAGGAGGTGCTGATGCAGATTCTCGAGGCCGACATCATCGCCGCCTACTATTATCAGGCCGGTGCCATTGAGGCCGGGCTCAACTATGACAAGCAGTTGAAAGAGGCCGTGCGCCTGCTTCAGAACCCTGAGGAGTACAAGCAGATACTGGCGCCTCAGAAACCGAAAGAGACCTCTTCACTAATCAAAATCGAGAAGAAAACCGTCGGCAATATCTCCTTGAAGCCCAAGAAAATAGAAATATTTAGTGCGATTGCTTAAAAAAACGAATAAATATTTGGTAGTTAGCGGGAAATTGCTTACCTTTGCACCCGTTCAGCGGAATGAGAGGCTCGAAAGAGTCTCTCATTTCACATTTAAATAGTTGTAGATGATTAATAAGGAAACAATTGAGACAGTAGTGGAAGAGTGGTTGAAGGACAACGACTACTTCCTGGTAGACATCAACTTTGGGGCTGATGACAGAATCGTAATTGAGATCGACCATGCCGACGGGGTATGGATTGAGGACTGTGCTGAACTGAGCCGGTTCCTGCAGGAGCGTCTGGGTGACGAACTTGGAGAATACGAACTGGAGGTTGGCAGTGCTGGTCTGGGTCAGCCGTTCAAGGTGGCTCAGCAGTACATCAACCATATCGGTGACACGGTGGAAGTGCTCGAACTCGGGGGCACCAAGGTACAGGGCGTGCTGAAGTCTGTCGACGGTACGAACTTCACCGTGACTGTGAAGGAGAAGCAGAAGCAGGAAGGCAAGAAGCGCCCTGTGCTGGTGGATGTTGACAAGACATACGCCATGGACGGCGTGAAGTATGCGAAGTACCTGCTCGCATTCAAATGAATAATTAAAATAAAAGAATATAATGGCAACAAAGAAAGATGCGAAAGGACCCTCAATGATTGAGACCTTTCAGGAATTTAAAGAGACAAAGAACATCGACCGCACCACACTGGTGAGTGTGCTCGAGGAGAGTTTCCGTAACGTCATCGCCAAGATGTTTGGCTCTGACGAGAACTTCGACGTGATTGTGAACCCCGACAAGGGTGACTTTGAGATTCACCGTAACCGTGTGGTGGTAGCCGACGGTGAGGTGGAGGATGAGAACAAGGAAATTGCCCTCTCCGAGGCCCAGAAGATCGAGCCTGACTACGAGGTAGGCGAGGAAGTGTCCGAGGAAGTGGAGTTTGCCAAGTTCGGTCGCCGCGCCATTCTGAACCTGCGTCAGACGCTGGCTTCGAAGATCCTCGAACTGGAGCACGATTCGCTCTATCAGAAGTACAAGGACAAGGTGAACACTGTAGTTAGCGGCGAGGTCTACCAGATCTGGAAGCGCGAGGTGCTGCTGATGGATGATGAGGGTAACGAACTCCATCTGCCGAAGTCCGAGCAAATCCCCTCCGACAACTACCACAAGGGTGAGACGGTGCGTGCCATCGTGAAGGAGGTGCAGAACGAGAACAACAATCCCCGTATCATCCTCTCCCGTACCAGTCCCATTTTCCTGGAGCGTCTGCTTGAGGCCGAGGTGCCTGAGATCAACGACGGCCTGATCACTATCAAGAAGGTGGCCCGTATGCCGGGTGACCGTGCCAAGGTGGCTGTGGAGAGTTATGATGAGCGCATCGACCCGGTAGGCGCCTGTGTTGGTGTCAAGGGTAGCCGTGTTCACGGCATCGTCCGTGAACTCTGCAACGAGAATATCGATGTGATCAACTACTCATCGAACGTGCAACTCTACATCCAGCGTGCATTGAGTCCTGCCAAGGTGTCGAGCATCGTACTCGATCAGGAGAACCACAAGGCTGAGGTCTATCTGCAGCCTGAGGAGGTCTCACTGGCTATCGGTCGTGGCGGTATGAACATCAAACTGGCTTCCATGCTGACAGAATACACCATCGACGTGTTCCGTGTGGTCAGCGAGAGTGAGGCCGACGAGGATATCTATCTGGATGAGTTCTCTGACGAAGTCGATCAGTGGGTCATCGATTCTATCAAGGCTATCGGTCTGGATACTGCCAAGGCAGTCCTCAATGCTCCGCGTGAGATGCTGATTGAAAAGGCTGACCTCGAGGAGGAGACCGTTGACCATCTGCTGAACGTATTACGCGCAGAATTCGAGTAATCTTTAAAAATGAGAATGAATGGGAGTCAGATTAAATAAAGTATTAACAGAACTGAATATTGGCCTTCAGACGGCAATTGACTATCTGAAGACCAAGACGAGTCTGGGTGAGATCAAGGACGACGCGAATGTCAACACGAAGATTTCCGACGACCAGTACGAAGCACTGGTCAAGGAATTCAAGGGTGACAAGGACGTGAAGACCCAGGCCGGGATGATTTTCCCCAAGAAGAAGGACAAGCCCAAGAAGGAGGCCAAGCCGGAACCTGTGGTGGAAGAAGTGAAGAAGGAGGAACCACGTCAGACATTCACTCCCCTGGGAAAGATCGATCTGAGTCAGGTGGGCAAGCCTGCCAAACCGAAGGAAGAGCCTAAACCGGAGCCTAAGCCGGAGCCAGTTGCGGCTCCGAAGGCCGAGCCCGTGCAGGTGGTGAAGGAAGAGAAACCAGAACCCAAACCGGAACCCAAACCGGAACCGAAGCCGGAACCGAAGGAAGAGCCTAAACCGGAACCAAAGCCGGAGCCAACCCCCGTCGTGGAGGAACCAAAGGCAGAAGTGCCTGAGGTAAAACCTGTTCAGGAGGCACCCAGTGTGTTCAAACTGAAGACGGAGCAGAAGGCCATGCCCAACCTTAATGTGGTGGGTAAGATCGACCTCGATTCCCTGAACCAGAGCACGCGTCCCAAGAAGAAATCGAAGGAGGAGCGTCGTAAGGAGCGCGAGGAGAAGCAGGCTCAGCAGCACGGAGGTTCCAACGGCGAGAAGAAAAAGCGCGAACGTATCCGCGGAGGCAAGGAGCGCGTGGACATCGAGGCTGCCGCCAATCAGGACAAGGGTCAGAATCAGAACAAGAAGAACAAGAACAAGGGAGGCAACCAGAACTTCCAGGAGTCAGGAGCCAGGAGTCAGGAGTCAGGAGGTAAGAACAAGAAGAAAAACCGTCCCGTGAAACCGCTGGAGGTGGACGACGAGGCAGTGGCCCGTCAGGTAAAGGAGACGCTGGCCCGTCTGACCTCTAAGAATCAGAATAAGAAAGGTGCCAAGTACCGTCGTGAGAAGCGTGATGCCGTGCAGGAGCGTATCAGCGAGGAGATGGCAGCAGAGGCAGCACAGAGCAAGGTGCTGAAACTGACAGAGTTTGTGACTGTCTCCGAACTTGCCACGATGATGAACGTCGGTGTGAATCAGGTCATCGGTACCTGTATGTCAATCGGTATCATGGTGAGTATCAACCAGCGTCTCGATGCCGAGACCATCAATATCGTGGCTGAGGAGTTTGGCTTCACCACGGAGTACGTCTCTGCCGAAGTGCAGAACGCTATCACTGAGGAGGCCGACGATGAGAACGACCTGCTGACACGTGCCCCGATCGTCACCGTGATGGGTCATGTAGACCATGGTAAGACTTCGTTGCTCGACTTTATCCGCAATACCAACGTGATTGCCGGTGAGGCTGGCGGTATCACCCAGCACATCGGTGCCTACAACGTGAAGTTGAAGGACGGTCGTCAGATCACCTTCCTCGACACACCGGGTCATGAGGCCTTTACGGCCATGCGTGCCCGTGGTGCCCAGGTAACGGATATCGCCATCATCATCATCGCTGCCGATGACTCGGTGATGCCTACCACCAAGGAGGCCATCGCCCACGCCCAGGCAGCCAACGTGCCGATGGTGTTCGCCATCAACAAGATTGATAAGCCCGGAGCCAATCCCGACAAGATCCGTGAGGACCTGGCCAATATGAACCTGCTCGTCGAGGAGTGGGGCGGTAAGTACCAGTGTCAGGAAATCTCTGCCAAGAAAGGCATGGGTGTCGACGAATTGCTGGAGAAGGTGCTGCTTGAGGCCGAGATGCTCGATCTGAAAGCCAATCCGAACCGCAAGGCGACGGGCTCCATCATCGAGTCATCACTTGATAAGGGTCGTGGCTATGTGTCTACGGTCCTTGTATCCAATGGTACGCTGAAGGTGGGCGACATCGTCGTGGCCGGAACGAGTTATGGTCGTATCAAGGCCATGTTCAACGAACGTAACCAGCGCATCGAACAGGCCGGTCCTGCCGAGCCCGCCATCATTCTTGGTCTGAACGGTGCCCCGACAGCCGGTGACTCCTTCCATATCATGGAGACGGAGCAGGAAGCCCGCGAGATTACCAACAAGCGCCAGCAGTTGCAGCGCGAGCAGAGCCTCCGCACCACGAAGACGCTGGGTCTCGACGATATCTCTCACCGTATCGCCCTGGGTGAGTTCCACGAACTGAACATCATCATGAAGGGTGACACCGACGGTTCTATCGAGGCACTCAGTGACTCTTTCATCAAACTCTCTACGGAGAAGGTGCAGGTGAACGTCATCTCAAAGGCTGTGGGTCAGATCTCGGAGAACGATGTCATGCTGGCTTCGGCTTCCGATGCCATTATCGTCGGCTTCCAGGTGCGTCCTTCTGCCGATGCCCGTAGGGCTGCCGAGCGTGAGGGCGTGGAGATCAACACCTATTCAATCATCTACGATGCCATCGACGAGGTGAAGAGCACCATGCAGGGTATGCTCGACAAGGTGAAGAAGGAGATCGTCTCCGGTGAGATTGAGGTGAAGCAGGTCTTCAAGATCTCCAAGGTGGGTACTGTGGCCGGTGGTCTGGTGACCGACGGTAAGGTGCACAACAAGGACAAGGCCCGTGTCATCCGCGACGGTATCGTGATCCACACGGCTCCCATCGAGGCCCTGAAGCGCTACAAGGACGATGCCAAGGAAGTGGCAACGGGCCTGGAGTGTGGTATCTCACTGGTCAACTTCAATGATATCCAGGTCGGCGACATCATCGAGACCTTCACAGAGATTGAGGTAGAACAGAAACTTTGATGGAAGAAAAGTATTCAGAACTAAAGCGCATGCTCAGGAGAACGTCGATGACATTCCTCCTGGGCATGTCGTTTATGATGGGGGCTTCAGCGCAGTCGGTTGATGCTCTGTTGGATGAGGCCGACAGCCTCTATAATGCGCAGCAGTACGACGCGGCGCGAACCATTGCCTTGCAGGCATTGCCCTTGGCAACAACCGAAAAGGTCAATTCTGAAGCAGAGGGAGACCTGCTGAACCTGTTGTCGATGATTGGCGTGAGGCAGGGCAACTTCGACGAGGCTGTCAGATACGCCAAGCAGTGCAATGCCCTCGACCTGAAGAGCGGTGATGCCGACTTGATTTCTTCGAGTTATAACACGCTGGCAGGCATCTACATGTCGATGCGCCAGCCACAGGAGGCGGAAAAATATATTCTGAAGGCAATCAGTTATGCTGAAAAGGCTGATAATCCGAAGCGTATGGCGGTATTGTTGGGCATGGCCTCTGAAGTCTACCATAACCTGAAAGATCATGAGCATTCGCTCGACTATGCCACACGGTCGTATGCGTTGGAGAAGCAACTGAACCGCCAGGATAAAATGGCCATCCGGCAAGCAGAACGGGCCATGGCCTTGATAGCCCTGAAGCGTCATCAGGAGGCACGAGAGGCTCTCGCCGAGGCTATTCCCGGCCTGCGTCAGAGCGGCAACCGTCACTCTCTCGGTATTGCCTGCAACCAGATGGGACAACTGATGCACCAGCAACACAATGACTCGGCTGCCGTTCGCTACTACAATGAGGCGCTCTCCATCTTCCTCGACCAAAAGGATATTTACAACGAAAGCCATACGCGCAAGGGACTCTATGATGCCCTTCGCACCAGTGACCCTGCTTTGGCAATGACGCACAACGATCGCTATCTGGAGTTGCGTGACTCGCTCTATGATGAAAAGACTGGCGAATTGTTGTCAAAGTATGCCGCCGAGTACGACAACGACGTGTTGCAGGCCGAGAATGCTGAGATGCACCAGACTCACCGCCTCTATATTGTAATAGGTGTCGTCGTGGTGACCACCCTGTTGCTCCTGTTGGCCATCAGTGCCTTGATCAGCCATCGCGACCGCCGTCGCATCCAACAGTTGATCGGCGAAATCTCGACGCTCCGCGACGAGATGGCCCACGAGACGGTCATGGAGCCTGTCGAACCGGTAGCGACCGCCGAGTCTCCGACGGCGTCAGTCCCCACTGATACTGCCGACATCGCTGCCGACCGTGAGTTCATCCTTCAGGTCATCGACACCGTCAACCGAAACCTGCCTACAGGCCAGTATGGTGTAGAGCAGATTGCCTCAGAGATGAACATGGGTGTACAGACCTTCCGTCGCCGTGTCATGGCCGTCACAGGTCGCTCGCCGAAGACATATATCTCTGCTATCCAGATGGAACTGGCATCGAAACTGCTCTTGTTGCATCCAGACATACCTGTGCAGGACATAGCCCGCCGTTGCGGCTATGACGAGGCTACTAGTTTTGCACGAGTATTCCGTAAGACATACGGTCAGCCGCCAACAGAATATCGTGAGGCAAACCTAAAAAAGTGGTAAAAAAGTCACATTTTGTAAGATTTTGCATAGTTCCTGCGCTCTTTTGTAAGAAAATGTTTGGTGCAGGAACTCTTTTTTTTCGTAACTTTGCAGCTGAGAAACTGGTGAAGAGGCCAGTAACGGAATTAATCAACCATAAACCTGTAAACATTGCCCGACGAACCAATTAATATTGAACGACAGCAGGCCGCTATGCGGCTGACGTCTGACTACCTCGACTTGCTGTTGCGGCAGGAAGCAGAGGTGGAGCGTATCGTCGTTCAAAAACTTGCAGATATGCAGCCCCAGATTGAGGAGATGGTTCGTCAGCAAGTCAGCAAAGTAATCAATAAACCATAATAATAACAATTAAAACTTTAAGACAATGAAGAAATCTGTAATTTTGAGACTGGTCATGGCAGTAGCCCTGATGCTCACAGTGAATGTCAATGTGACGGCTGACGATCTTCGTGTAGGCGGCAGCATCGCCGGCAAGATTGAGTCCAACGGTGATGTACGTATCAACGGTTCCATCGTAGGCCGCTTTGATTCGAATGGAGATATCCGCGTAGGAGGTTCCATCCAGGGAAGGATTGAGAACAACGGCGACATCCGCAAGAATGGTTCTATCATTGGCAAGGTCGAGAACAACGGCGATATCCGTATCAACGGTTCCATCGTCGGCAGAGTAGAGAGCAATGGCGATATCCGCAAGAACGGTTCCATCATCGGTCGGGCAGAGCACATGACCAATGTCCGTCGCGTGGCCGTCATGTACTTCTTCCCCTTCTTCAACCTGAAATGACAATAATAACCATCAAGCTATATATTAATTATGAAGAAAGAAACCATTTTAAGACTGGCAATGGCAGTAGCGCTGCTGTTTGCAATGAACATGAACGCCAACGCCCAGTTTGGCAAGTTAAAAGGTATCGCCGACAAGGCCAAGAGCACCTCTAAGAAAGTGGAGAACGCTGACAACAGCAAAACGGCAAATGTCGTGTCGAAGGCAGCTAAGGCGACCATGAGCCCTGAGCAGGCCGAGAAATTGTTGGCTGAGAAAGAGAACTACTGGCTCGAAGAGCAAGGCCAGACTCTGAAAGACATGCGCCAGCAGCAGGCTCAGAAGGAGAGAATCAGCAAGGTAAAGGATAAAGTTCAGAAAGACCTCAAGCCCACTAAGATCATCAAGGTAATCCAGATGAACCTGCGTAGCAGGAAGTCCTCTTTAGACTATAGTACTTGGAATCGTCAGAACTATCCTGATATGCCAGAGCCTTATCAGAGCAACGAAGAGTGCGACGAGGTGTGGCGTGATATCTATTTGGCCTTCTATGAGAAGGGCGGAAAGTACTATGTAGTCCGTCCGGAATTCCGCACCATTCACTATACCCCTGAGGCTAATACCAAGTACAAGAAGGACTTTACACCTGACAACACCTTCTATCCTGGTCTGAATCCTGCAGTAGAGATTCCAGCAGACAAAGCCGAGAAGTTTTTCAAATAAATTAATAATAAGAAGATGAAGACTTATATCAAATTATCAATGGCAGTAGCCATGTTGTTTGCAGTAAACATGAACGCCAACGCACAGTTTGGCAAGTTAAAGAAACTCGCTGATAAGGCGAAGGAAACTGTTACGAACACGGAGAATACAACCATCAGTAATCCTGTTACAGAGGGAAGTAGCGACTATTCCAGTTCGTCTTCTTCGAGCGACAATTCATTCATGTCGCCTATCGTGGTTGAGAATAATGGTGCCAAGGCCGCTGGCGGTCTCGACAAGTATATCGGTATGACCGAAGCCGACGAGGCCCTCGTCTATTCTTACTATCAGCCAGGTTCAAGCGATTTCAGGACTGACGGCAAATATGACTGCGGTAAGACCTATGGTAACATGATTGCTCAGCGGATTGTGGATATGTATCGTATGATCAAGAGTAACGGGAAGATGGATCTGGCCAGTTGTACCCCAGAGAATCTACGAGACTTCTACTATGGTAAGCCCAAAGGAACCGCAGTTGTCACTGGCAGACCCGATCTAAACGACTGGCTGGAGCATGCCCAGAATCCTCGTTCGAAGTATAGTAGCCTGAGGAAGGGCGAGCAGAACGTACTGATGTCAAAGGCCGATGCTGCTGCTTTCAAGCGTGCTGCCGAGAAGGCAAAGCAGGCTTACGAGGCTAAGTTCGGAGCAATCCCCCAAGCATAAATCAACCATCATAAACCCTATAAAAAATAAAGAACAATGAAAAAATGTTTGATGACCATCGCCATTCTGGCAATCTCAGTCTGCATGATGGCAGGTAACAACACTGCAGGAGATTTCCCTGAGAAGGTTTCGACCGACAATTTCACATTCACACTTAACACCAAGAAGTGGAAATACAATGGCAGTCAGAAAGAACAAGCCATTAGGATCCAGACCATCAACAGTCCCACTGTCAGTGCCGTTATCACCACTTCAACCCTTGCATACGAGCATTGGAAAAATGCAAAAAGCAAGTCGAATACTGCTGGTAAGGTTATTAAGAAAGGTGGTAAGAGTTTTGAAACTTTTTTCTCTGGTAGTCCAGAGGAAGGCAGCTCCAAGTATTCGTTTGGCATGTGGGCAGGTATCCCCATCAGTCCAAAGGGCAATATCGAGATCTACATCATGGGGCGTAAGAACCCCGATCAGAAGCCCAAGGATCTGGTTTATCCGATTCTTGACGAAGTACTCTCAATGTTGAAATTTAAGTAGTATAAAGAAGTGGGCTGACTATTTGGTTGGCCCACTCTTTTTTTATGACTTTGGCATAGTCGAAGGTACTCCCGCTCGGAAAAATCCAAAGACTCCGAGCTTGCTCGCCTGAGCACCGCAGTTAATAAAAATGAGCGAAGAAATTTGGTTTTTCTCTCGTTTATTCGTACCTTTGTCGCCGAAATGGAAGAAAAGAATCAATTCGTCCGTCAGGTGGCCGAACAGAAATACGAGTTCGGCTTCACAACTGACGTACATACGGAAATCATTCCAGTCGGACTCAATGAGGATGTGGTCCGGCTGATCTCGCAGAAGAAAGGTGAGCCTGAATGGATGCTCGACTTCCGTCTGAAGGCCTTTCGCTACTGGCAGGAACAGACAGAGCCGAAGTGGGGCCATGTGCATGTGCCGCCCATCGACTACCAGGCCATATCCTATTATGCTGACCCCACGGTTAAGAAAAGGAGTCAGGAGTCAGGGGCCAGGAGTCAGGAGATCGACCCCGAACTGGAGAAGACCTTCGACAAGCTGGGTATTCCCCTCGAGGAACGTTTGGCCCTGAGTGGCAATACCGCCGTCGATGCCATCATGGACTCCGTCAGTGTGAAGACCACTTTCAAGGAGAAACTGCGCGAGAAGGGTGTTATCTTCTGCTCTATCGGTGAGGCTATCAAGGAGCATGGCGACTTGGTGCGCCAGTATCTGGGGACGGTCGTGCCCTATCGCGATAATTTCTTTGCGGCTCTCAATTCAGCCGTGTTCAGCGACGGCTCGTTCGTCTATATCCCCAAGGGTGTGCGTTGCCCGATGGAATTGAGCAGTTATTTCCGTATCAATGCCCGTAACACTGGCCAGTTTGAGCGTACGCTCATCGTGGCCGACGACGACTCGTACGTATCTTATCTCGAAGGCTGTACGGCCCCGATGCGCGACGAGAATCAACTGCATGCTGCCATTGTGGAGATCATCGTGATGGACAGGGCTGAAGTGAAGTACTCAACGGTGCAGAACTGGTACCCTGGTGACGAACAGGGCAAAGGTGGTGTGCTGAATCTCGTGACAAAGCGAGGCGACCTGCGCGGAGTCGATTCCAAACTCTCGTGGACACAGGTGGAAACGGGTTCGGCCATCACGTGGAAGTATCCCTCGTGTATATTAAGAGGTGATAATTCACAGGCAGAGTTCTATTCCGTCGCTGTCACCAACAACTATCAGGAGGCCGATACGGGTACGAAGATGATTCACATCGGCAAGAACACCAAGTCGACGATCATCTCGAAGGGTATCTCGGCTGGTCACTCGCAGAACTCATACCGCGGACTGGTGCGTGCCACCTCGAATGCCGACAATGCCCGCAACTATTCCAGTTGCGACTCGCTGTTGCTCGGCTCCGACTGCGGTGCCCACACCTTCCCCTATATGGATGTGCACAACGACACCGCCATCTTCGAGCACGAGGCCACGACGTCGAAGATCAGTGAAGACCAACTCTTCTACTGCAATCAACGTGGCATCCCCACCGAGCAGGCCGTCGGCTTGATCGTCAATGGCTATGCCAAGGAGGTCATCCAGAAACTCCCGATGGAATTTGCCGTCGAGGCTCAGAAACTACTCTCGGTTTCCCTGGAGGGAACTGTAGGATAAAATAGTCAAATAGTAAATAGTCAAATAGTAAATACAAAGGTGTTAGAAGTCAAAAATCTACATGCCAGGATTGGCGACAAGGAGATATTGAAGGGCATCGACCTCGTGATCAACGATGGGGAGACGCATGCCATCATGGGGCCGAATGGCTCTGGTAAGAGTACGCTCTCTGCCGTGCTCGTAGGCAACCCGCTCTACGAGGTGACGGAGGGCGAGGCCTGGTTCAACGGCAAGAACCTGCTGGAGATGAAACCTGAGGACCGTGCCCACGAAGGACTATTCTTGAGTTTCCAGTATCCTGTGGAGATTCCTGGTGTCTCAATGACCAACTTCATGAAGGCTGCCATCAACGAGAAGCGCAAGTATCAGGGCCTGGAGCCGATGAATGCGGCGGAGTTCCTGAAACTGCAGCGTGAGAAGCGGAAGATTGTGGAACTCGACTCCAAACTGGCTAACCGTTCGGTGAACGAGGGCTTCAGCGGTGGTGAGAAGAAGCGCAACGAGATTTTCCAGATGGCGATGCTCGAGCCGAAACTGAGCATCCTCGACGAAACGGACTCCGGACTCGACGTGGATGCCATGCGTATTGTGGCCGAGGGCGTGAACAAACTGCAGACGCCCGAAACCTCCTGTATCGTGATTACCCATTATGACCGTCTGCTGGAGATGATCCGTCCCCAGTACGTCCATGTGCTCTATAAAGGCCGTATCGTGAAGACGGGCGGACCGGAACTTGCCAAGCAGATTCAGGAGCACGGTTATGACTGGATTAAAGAGGAAATCGGAGAGGAATGAACAGCGAGCAACAATATATCGAACTCTACGAGCAGGCACGGCAGATGATCTTCGGCCATGCGCCGGAGGCGATGAATGCCGTCCGCGATGAGGCCTTCGAGGACTTCAAGAGGCAGGGATTCCCGTCGCGGAAGGTGGAGCGCTATAAGTACACAGATCTCCAGCAACTCTTTGCCCCCGACTACGGCGTGAATCTCAGTCGTCTGGAGATTCCCGTCGATCCCTATCAGGCTTTTCGCTGCGATGTGCCCAACCTCTCCACGAATCTCTACTTCGTGGTGAATGATATGTTCTATAACCAGGCGCAGCCTAAGGGACATTTACCTGAGGATGTCATCATCGACTCCCTCCGCAATCATCCCGACATCGTCGCCAAATATTACGCTAAGTTGGCGAAGACCGGCGAGGATGCTGTGACGGCGCTGAACACGATGCTGGCACAGGATGGCCTGCTGGTCTATGTGCCTAAGAATGTGAAGGTTGAACGCGCCATTCAGGTCATCAACATCCTTAAGGCCACACCCAATAATGCCCAGCGCCAGGTGCCCGATCTGATGGTGAACCGCCGTGTGCTCATTGTGCTTGAGGAGGGGGCGGAAGTCAAGATGCTCTTCTGCGACCATGCCGCCGATGATAAGAACTTCCTCGCCACACAGGTCATCGAGGCCTACGTGGGAGAGAATGCCTCTCTCGACCTCTACTGCCTGGAGGAAACCCATGCCAAGAACGTCCGCGTGAGCAATGTCTACATTGACCAGCAGCGCGACAGTCGCGTGAACCATAACGTGATCACCCTGCACAACGGTACCACCCGCAACAAACTCGATCTGACTTTCTCGGGCGAGGGAGCGGAGTGTAACTGCTACGGCTGTGTGATAGCCGACAAGCAGCAGCATGTGGATAACAACACGCTCATTACCCATAAGGTGCCCCACTGCACATCTAACGAACTCTATAAGTATGTGCTCGATGACAAGGCTATTGGTGCCTTTGCCGGACGTGTGCTCGTGGAGCATGGTGCCCAGAAGACGGCTTCACAGATGACGAACCAGAACCTGACGGCCACCAAGGAGGCACGGATGTTTACCCAGCCGATGCTGGAGATCTATGCTGACGACGTGAAGTGCGCCCATGGCTCCACCGTCGGCCAACTCAACGATGCCGCCCTCTTCTACATGCGCCAGCGTGGCATCTCGCTCAACGAGGCCAAACTGCTGCTCCAGAATGCCTTCATCAACGAGGTCATCGACAAGATGCAACTCGCTCCGTTGCGCGACCGTCTCCACCACCTCGTGGAGAAGCGCTTCCGCGGCGAACTCAACAAGTGCGAAGGCTGTAAACTCTGTAAGTAACTAGACTATGTACGATATTAATAAGGTAAGGGAGAACTTCCCGATTCTGGCTCGCGAGGTATATGGCAAGCCGCTGGTGTATCTCGACAATGCGGCGACGACACAGAAGCCGTTGTGGGTGCTCGATGCCATGCGCGATGAGTATCTGAACGTGAATGCGAATGTGCATCGTGGCGTGCATTATCTGTCACAGCAGGCGACGGATTTGCACGAGGCAGCCCGTGAACGGGTGCGGAAGTTTATCAATGCCAAGAAGATTGAGGAGATTGTCTTTACCCGTGGTACGACTGAGGCCATCAACCTCGTGGCATCGTCATTCTGCGAAAGTCAGATGCAGCCAGGCGACGAGGTACTCGTCACGGAGATGGAGCACCACTCGAACATCGTCTCGTGGCAACTCCAGGCGATGAAGCGGGGGATTGTCGTCAAGCATCTGCCGATCACGGATGACGGCCGTTTAGTATGTCGCGATGCCATCACAACATACCTGACGGGGAAGACCAAACTCATCAGCGTGGCGCATGTGAGCAACGTATTAGGTACGATCAATCCTGTGGAGGAGATCGTCAGGATTGCCCACGAACACGGCATCCCCGTACTGGTGGACGGCGCCCAGAGCGCACCCCACTTCAAGGTGGATGTGCAGGCGATGGACTGCGACTTCTTTGCCTTCAGTGGACATAAGATGTACGGGCCTACGGGCATCGGCGTGCTCTATGGCAAGGAGGAGTGGTTGGAGAAATTGCCGCCGTACCAGGGTGGGGGTGAGATGATCGACAAGGTGACGTGGGAGAAGACCACCTTCGAGCGCCTGCCGTTTAAGTTTGAGGCAGGAACCCCAGACTATGTGGCGACGCACGGACTGGCCAAGGCCATCGACTATATCGACGCCATCGGTTTCGATGCCATCCAGCAACACGAGCAGGAACTCACCCGCTACTGCATGGAGCAACTCCAGACCATCCCCGATATCCACATCTACGGCCCAGATTACACAAAAGGGACGGTTCTTTCTGTGTACTGCCGGAGTACACAGAAAGAACCGTCCCTTTTGTGTAAAGACGCTGTGGTGAGTTTCAATGTCGGCAATATCCACCACTTGGATATGGGTACGCTCCTCGACCGTCTCGGCATTGCCGTGCGCACAGGTCACCACTGCGCCCAGCCCCTGATGGACCGTCTGGGCATCAGCGGTACCGTCCGCGCCTCGTTTGCACTCTATAACACCAAGGAAGAGATCGATACGCTCGTGGCTGGAATCCGCCGCGTGGCACAGATGTTTTAGTAACCTAACCATACCTGTATGACGGCCAAATCAGTTATCCTGACCGCCCTTTTCAGTTTGACGCTGTTGCCCCTTCAGTCACAGAAGATTGAGGTGGAGCGTCTGCCTGACCTGAACGTTCCCCGTGCAGGCCATCAGTTGTTCTGTGTGGATGGCGAACTGGTAGTGGCTGGCGGCCATACCGACGGTTTTGTGCCCACACCGACGGCTGAATATCTCAAAGATGGTGAGTGGCACGTGATGCAGATGGTGTATAACCACGACTTTGCGGCTTCTGTAGTCCTGAAAAGTGGAGAGGTGTTGCTGCTTGGCGGCTGCGGACAGCCCATCGGCATCGGCCAGACGCATCTGGCCGAACTTTACGATCCCAAGACCCACACTTTCGACGGCTTCGGCAGTATGCAGCGCAAACGTACCATTGCTTCTGCGCTGGAGTTGGACAGCGGGCAGGTAGTGATTGG
>JAFUAK010000224.1 GCA_017460765.1 Prevotella sp.
ATTAGTGGCATAGGAGATATTTGTGTAGATTGTGCCAACAGAGCCGCGATTGTAGAAGGTGCACCCGTAAAGACTGATATCCTTGGTTGTAATGGTGCCGGCATTATAACTGTAGACACCGCTATCGGTGGCGAACTCCACAGTTCCGTCACCCGTAATTTCTCCGCCAGGCAGGATATAGATCAGGCCGCTGTTCTCACTGGCCATTGGCTTGGAGGAAAGTTTGAAACCTTCAGGAACCACTATCTTGCCGCCTTCACCGACAATCAGGACGTTGTCTCTCAGCACTTGTTGGTTGAAGGTCAACGTCCAAGTCGCAGTCACATAAACGGATTTCTTGGCAAAGGTTCCTAAACTGGGAATAAAGCCCGTAAAGTCGGAACTGACTTTGAAGTGGACTTCGTTTTCGTCGTTCAGTTCCACGCTGGTGTCCAAAGGGTCGACGAGTGTTCCTGTGGTGTATGCCGAGAGGTCAGGCAGGTTAAGGATAGGCACACTCCAGTCGTTGCCGATGGTCTGTGTGTATTCGCTTGTGCTGGAAGGACTTTTGCCTGTAAAACTGACTTCCGTGATACCGTCTGTTACGGTGAAGGGCTTGCTTATAGCGTGACCGTCGGCATCGTAGCAGGCAGCATAGAGCAGGGCGGCATTGGCAGGGCGGGGGATGTTGATGGCCTTTGACTCACCTGATTTCAGTCTGGCCATACCGATATAGACGGCATTGGTGTCGAAAATCAAAGGTGTCTGGGAGATATATACGGTATAGTCACCGTCGTTGCCAAGGTCTACGCTGATCTTAACGGATGCGTTACCCACCGTATTCCAGTCCTGATGGGCATCAATTGTCTTTCCACCCATGACAAGGGCATTGAAGTTGTCAACAAACTTCTTCTCTGGCGTAGAGCCTGATTCTTTTGAACAACTGATAGCAGTTAAGCATAGGGATGCAGCCACTACGCATTTTATCCAATTTCTCCTTCTCATCATAAAATGGTATAGCCTTTGAATGTGTGTGGACCAGCCAGGGCTTGAACCTGGGACCTCCAGATTATGAGTCTGTTGCTCTAACCAACTGAGCTACAAGTCCGGGATTTGGGTTGCAAAGTTACATGAAATTTATTAAATATCCAAATTTTTTTTGCGGAAACAGCGAAAAATGACTAACTTTGTCCCCCAATGAAGAGAATTTGCTTGAATCTTGACAAGGAAAAGGTTCCTGCCTGTGTAGCAACCATTGGCATGTTCGATGGTGTGCACAGGGGGCATCAGCATATTATCGGCCAGATGGTAACAAGGGCACGGCAGGCTGGACTGGCCTCGACGGTCATTACCTTTGACAAGCCCCCCAGGCAGGTGCTGGATCCGTCTTTTCGGCCGCAGTTACTGACGACTTTAGAAGAGAAAGAGAACGTTATCAGACTGCTGGGTGTGGATTTCTTTGTGGTGCTTCCTTTCACCCGGGAAATGGCTGGCCTTTCTGCACGTTCATTCATGGAGGAGGTCTTAGGCGAAGAACTTCATGCCAAGATACTCGTCACTGGCTATGACAACCGTTTCGGGCATGACCGTACAGTGGGATTCGACGATTATGTGCGCTATGGGCATGAGTTGGGAATGGAAGTCGTGAAGGGTGATGCGGAAATGATGGACGATGGAGAACGGCCTGTCAGTTCTTCAGTGATCCGGCAGTTGCTGACTTTGGAAGGTCGCGTGGACCTGATGCCGCACTACCTGACGCGTTTCTACGAGTTGAAGGGCAAGGTGACGGCAGGTGAGCACATAGGCCATCGGTTGGGTTATCCCACAGCGAACCTTGAGCCGGAGGATGCCGGCAAACTGATTCCGGCATCGGGTGTCTATGCTGTCTGGGCAACTTTGGAGGATGAACAGCAGCCGAGGGCAGCGATGATGAATATCGGGAACAGACCTACGTTTCAGGGGAACCGCCGGACATTGGAAGTGAACATTCTTGATTTCGATGGAGACTTGTATGGGCAGACGATGAGCGTATCGTTCGTTGAACGGCTAAGAGCCGAACGTCGTTTTGACTCGCCAGAAGCACTTGCCCGGCAGTTAAAGGAAGATAAAGAACATGTTAAAACGATATTAAGATGAAGAGAGCATTGATTTATACGGTGGTTTTTGCCGCCATCCAGATGCTGGCCAGCGTTCTTGTACAGGTAGGCTGGATGCTGGTGAAGGGGCCTGACACCAAGTCTGGTGCCATGGGTATGATTTTGACGATGGCACTGTTCAGCCTCATCACGGTGTGTGTGTTTCTGTGGGCTAAATGGTGCGAGGTGTCACGCCACTGGATACGGACGCGCCCCTGGTTTGTCCTGTTCTGGTGTGTATTGGCAGCCCTTGGCGCACTGATTCCCTCTACATGGCTGCAGGAACAGATGCCCGAACTGCCGAATTTTGCTGAAGCCGAGTTCGATTTGATTATGAAAGACCGGCTTGGTTATCTGGTCATCGGTCTGCTGGCTCCGTTGGTGGAAGAGATGGTGTTCCGTGGGGCCGTCCTTCGGGCATTATTGCGGTGGAAGCGCAATCCGTGGGTGGGCATCATGATCTCTGCCGCACTTTTTTCCCTGATTCACATGAATCCGGCGCAGATGCCACATGCCTTCCTCATCGGACTGCTGCTGGGCTGGATGTACTATCGCACAGACAGCGTTGTGCCTGGCGTAGTGTACCATTGGGTTAATAATACGGTGGCGTATGTACTATATAACTTCTATCCTGACCCAGATCTGAGATTGATAGATTTGTTCGGTACGCAGCGGTCAGTACTATTGGCGCTGGCGTTCTCAATTTGCATCTTCCTGCCATCGCTCTACCAGTTGAACCTGAGACTGAAGAAATAAGGGAGAAAAGGGCTGTCTGAAATTCAGACAGCCCTTTTCCTTTTTGTGTTTTGAATGTGTTTTGAAATGGATTATTTATATATAGAAAGCATAGAAAATATTCATTCCAGATAGGTGGGATTCTCTGTAGTGACGGCCTTGGTACTGTCAGTGATGTTCTCTGCCTGAATGGTGTTTAGCATATTAACAGAGTCAACATCCTGTTGGTGGCTTTTTGAATAGGTGTCTTTCGGATCATCCCATCCCCACTCCCATGGTGCCTGGGCCGCATTGCCCAGCGTGAGGAGGATTGCTACAATGGCGGCAGCCCTGAACAATGGCATCAGCCGGTCTTTCAGCGTGACGATCCTGGCCTTGGGTGCCTCACCGATCTTCTCCAGGATGCGCATATCGAAACGATCGTCCAGGCTTTCTTCCTTCTCTGCCTGATAGGTAAACAAGTCTCCGTATTTACGGAGTTCCTCAGGAATATCAGGCTGACTGAAGAAGGCACGCAGAATAGCCTCTTCCTGCAGTGTGGTCTCGCACTGCCAGTAGCGCTCTAAGAGTTGTTCGATGTATTTATAGTCCATATTTCTCTGTTTCAAGATATTTCTGCCTAATGGTTTGCCGGGCGCGGAAGATGTTGACTTTCACCTGTTCCTCGCTGATTTCCATGATGGCAGCGATTTCCTTATAACTCTTGCCTTCGAAGTCGCGCAACTGCATGACGGTGCGCTGTTTTTCCGGCAATTGGCCGACGAGACGGCGTATCAGCGTGAAGCGGTCTTGCTGCATGGCCTGTTCCTCGGGATTGGATGAATAACTGCGATCAGGGGTGTCGTGTTGCCCCTCGTCAAGACTTTGGTTCTGGTTTTCCATCTTGCGCATCTTGTCAAGGGCGAGATTGCGACAGATGGTGAGACAGAAGGCTTCAATGGATTCGATTTCATCCCACTGGTCGCGCCTGTTCCAGACCTTGATCATCGTTTCCTGGACAATGTCCTCCGCCTCCGCAGAGTTGAGAGTGATGCGGAGAGCAAGCCTGTATAACTCGTTTTTCAACGGAAGGATATCGTTCCGGAAACTGATCTTTTTCATCCTCTCTGTATTAAATGACGATTGGGAAATCGAAAAGTTACAATAAAAGGCGAAAAAATTTCGCCTTTTTTATTTAATGACAGTACCGTGTTCCCCATCTATGGCAGTGGCGAGCGTAATAATAACACGGCTGACACCTGCATCGATGGCAGAGAGGGCGTTCTCGATCTTAGGGAGCATGCCGCCGCTGATAGTGCCGTCGGCCTTATATTTAATAAAGTCCGTGTGCGTAATAGTGGGAATCACACTATCGTCATCGTCAGGGTTGCGGAGCACGCCCTTTTTCTCGAACGAGAAGATGAGGGTCACATCATAGTAGGGTGCGAGGGCTTTGGCGGTTTCCGAGGCGATGGTGTCGGCATTGGTGTTGAGGATATTACCCTGGCCGTCGTGTGTCAATGGGGCCATCACAGGGGTAATGCCTTCTTCAATGAGCCAGCTGAGCATCCTGCCGTCAGCACGGTCCACGTCACCAACATAGCCGAAGTCAATGCCATCCTTGAGTGGGCGCTTGTGCGAGCGGATGACGTCGATATCCGCCCCCGTGAGACCCAGGGCATTCACACCGTTGGACTGCAGGCGGGCCACGAGATTCTTGTTAACAAGTCCGCCATATACCATTGTCACGACATGGAGCATATCGGCATCCGTGATACGGCGGCCATTCACCATCTTCGACTCGATACCGAGTTGTGCGGCCACCTGTGTGGCCCGGCGGCCTCCGCCATGAACGAGCACCTTCCTGCCCTCAATGGCACTGAAGTCATTTAGGAGTTGTGCGAGTTGAACCTCGTCCTCAACGACGGCTCCGCCCACTTTTACGATTGTCAATTTCTCTTTCACCTTTCCACTTTTTCTTTTTCACTCCAAATAAGTATAGCCGTAGAGTCCACTGCGATAATTGCTCAGGAATTCCTTCCCCTCTTCGAGTGAAATTCTGCCCTGTTTCACGCTCTTGGACACCCATACTTCCAGTTGGCGTACAAGTTTCTTGGGATTGTACTGCACATAGTCAAGCACCTCGGCAACAGTCTCGCCATCGATAATCTGGTCGATATGGTACGAACCATCCTTTTCAGAGATGTGTACGGCATTGGTATCACCGAAGAGGTTGTGCATGTCGCCAAGGATCTCCTGATAGGCTCCCACCAGGAACACGCCGAGGTAGTAGGGCTCGTTTTTGCGGAGGGGATGCACCGGTAGCGAGTGACTATTATGACGGTTAGTGACGAAATTGGCTATCTTGCCATCAGAATCGCAGGTGATGTCCTGGATGGTGGCGTTTCGTGAAGGCCTTTCATCGAGCCGCTGTATGGGCATGATGGGGAAAAGTTGGTCGATGGCCCAGCAGTCGGGCAGACTCTGGAACAGTGAGAAGTTACAGAAGTATTTATCGGCCAGAAGTTTATCGATATTGACCAGTTCCTCGGGGATGTGCTTAAGGCTCTTCGTAAGGGTGTTGATCTCGTGACAGACACTCCAGTACATGGCCTCGATTTCAGCACGTGTCTTCAGGTCGACGATACCATGGCTGAAAAGGTCGAGCACTTCTTCGCGGATTTGCTCGGCATCATGCCAGTCCTCCAGTACGTTGCGTGGTGAAAGGTTATCCCAGATTTCGTACAGGTCCTTCACCAATTGGTGGGAGTTCTCGTCGGGTTCATATTCTTCAGGCATTTCAGGCAGTGAGGCCGTCTCCAGCACGTCAATGACGAGCACGGAATGGTGGGCTGCCAGTGAGCGTCCGCTCTCCGTAATCAGGTTGGGGTGGGGCAGACCATTCCTGTTGGCGGCATCTACGAAAGTGTAGATACAGTCGTTGACATATTCCTGGATAGAATAGTTGACGGAACTTTCCGACGAGGGAGAGCGCGTGCCGTCATAGTCGACGCCAAGTCCACCGCCGCAATCCACGAAATCCACATTGTAGCCCATCTTGTGGAGTTGGATGTAGAATTGGGAAGCCTCGCGAAGAGCCGTCTGGATACGGCGGATCTTGGTAATCTGACTACCGATATGGAAATGGATGAGGCGCAGACAG
>JAFUAK010000225.1 GCA_017460765.1 Prevotella sp.
GTCTACAACCACCTCACTATCTTTAATGTGGCCGTAGTGAATGGTGTTGCCATCGGCTTCCGTCAGATTCTTGGTGAAAACACGCGAAAGAATCTCAAGCGCCTTAGGGCCTGAGATTCTGATGATTCCAAGGGCTCCGCCTGGAGCAGTTGCAAGAGCGCAGATAGTCATTTCTTCTTTGTCCAGGTATTGGCAATGATGATGCCGACGAAGATTATAGCGAGAAAAATGCCAGCAGCCGCCAATAGTGAATTCTTATCATTGCCGAGGAGAGGCGGAATGGTGCAAAAGACGGCGGTTACCACCATCAGGACGGCCATGACAATTCTTAGTCGCTTGATATCGATAGTCTTGCGTTCTTCTTCGCTGGCGGTATTGTAGCCTGCAATGAGCATATCGCCCTTGCCCATCAGAAAGATGACGGCAAGGACGAGAAACATAACGGCAAATACGATACTAACAATCATAACAATCATATTCTGTCTAAAACTTTAGTGATCAGTGTGTCGATGGAGTTCTTATACTCCGTGTTCATCTCGGTGGTGTAGCGGTTGGCAATCACCATACAACAGGTCATAGCGCGATGGCCTAAGAGTGAAGCGAGACCAGCAACTGCCGATGACTCCATCTCGAAGTTACAGATCTTCATACCGTCGTATTCGAAAGCCTCAATCTTCTCGTTCTGCTTGGGATCGGCGATGTCGGCACGAAGCACACGACCCTGAGGACCATAGAAACCACCACAAGAGATGGTGTAGCCACGCACCATGTCGTCGCCGGCAATCTGATCGATGAGTTTTTCGTCGGCCAAAGAGACATAAGGTGCGCCCTTGATGGGATCCCACTGCATGTGCTCGCAGAAAGCCTTTTCCATATCGATGTCGCAAACCACGTTACGGCCAGCATAGTAGTTCAGTAGTCCGTCGAAGCCGATGCTCTTCACACTGGCGATAAAACAGCCTGTGGGTGTGAAGGGCTGCAGACCGCCACAGGTGCCGATACGCACCATGGTCAGCGTGCGATGCTCATCCTTCTCTTCGCGTGTCTGGTAGTCAATATTGGCGAGGGTGTCAAGTTCGTTGACAACAATGTCGATATTGTCGCAACCGATGCCGTGACTCTGCACGGTGATGCGCTTGCCTTTATAGGTACCAGTGATGGTGTGGAACTCACGGCTGCTGACCTCGCACTCCTTCGTGTCGAAGTGGGCGGCGACCGTATCGACACGGGCAGGATCGCCCACGAGGATCACCTTGTCGGCCAGTTGTTCTGGCTTCAGGTGAAGGTGAAAACAAGAACCATCGGCATTGATGATCAGTTCGGATTCTGGGAAATGTTTCTTACTCATAGACTTTTCTATTTAGTTGATGACTTTGATTTCTGCGTTACGTGTCTCTTTCTCCAACGACTGGTTGCGACTGTTCAGTTGTTCCAAATCCTGCTCAGCCTGGAGTATCTCCTTGCGAAGCGTCTGTCTCTCGGTTTTGTCAGCCTTTGCGTAATAGGCGCGTGATTTCTCCAGTTGTTCGTCGATTTCATTCAGTTGCTGACGGGCTGCAATGAGTTGCTTGTAGAGTTTAGCAGCCTCCGGTGAACGGAAGTCCTTGGTGCTGGAGTAGGTGAGGGCATCGTTGATGACGAGTGAAGAGTGGAGAGTGGAGTGAGGAGAATTTGAGACTCTGCTGTCGGGGGTGGCGATGGCATTCAGACGGGCCAGGGCAGCCTTGCGCTCTGACTCATTGCCCCAGGTGTCTGCGATGCGGGTGATATCTGCGAAGTCGCGGATCTGCTGTTCTGTATAGACAGACGGATCATAGGTCTTCCGGGTGTCGGACGGCACGAAGGTATAGATGCAAACCTTGCCCTCTGGCTGACGACGGTCACTGACGAAGTAGCCGATCTGGTTGAACTCGTCGACGGCGTAGAAGTAGTCGTTGGCCTCAGAATTGAAGGGCATACCGATATTCTCCGGCTGGAGGAAACTAGCGCTGTGCGAGTTGTAACGTGTAAAGAAGATGTCGTAGCCTCCAATGCTATCTTCACCTTTGGCGGCGAAATAGAAGGTGGTGCCATCCGTCAGCATGAAGGGGTAGGAAGCCTCGATAATGCCATCGCTTAAGCCTTTGAGTGGTTGCGGACGGCTCCACTCGTCACCCAGCAGGTCGCTGGTGAAAAGTTGCTGACGTAGGCTGTCGTCAGGCAGACTGAAGTAGACCTTGTTGCCCATCTCGTTCATGAAGGCGTAGCCGTCGGCCTTTGTTCCCAGAAAGTCGCTGGTGGTCATTAGGGTACCCTCTTCTGATGAGATGCGGAGGTAGGGTAGCACCTTGTCCTTGTCTGTCACGATGCTGTCGATGATGAGGATCTGCTGCGTCATCTCACGCATGTCGGTGATGCGCGGATCTTCCTGTGGCTCCTCGATGACGGGTTTCTTTACCACGCGCCTCTTTTTCTTCTGTGCCTCAAGGGTAAAGGGCAGAAGCAGGGCTAATGAGAGAATGACGATTTTCCTTATATTCATAAGTCTTTAATCTTCTATCAGTTTGTTATCAGCCTCAAGGGCTCCCCAGATGTTGTAGCGCACCTCAGGGTTCAGTTGCTCCAGTTCGTCGTAGACGGCCTTGATATCCGTGCGATGCGAATTGGTCTCGTAAGGACAGAGTTTCTGCTGCTTCTGGTAGCCTTGCAGTTCTGCGTAGGCCTTGATGTCGGTTTCCTGAATCAGGCAGAGCGGGCGGATGATTGTAAGCGGCATCTTCCGCATCTTCAGACGAACGGGCATCGTTGCAAAGCGCGCCTGATAGGTCAGGTTCAGCAGGGCTGTGTGGATGATGTCGTCCTGATGGTGGCCGAGGGCTATCTTGTTGCAGCCAAGTTCCTGTGCGAGGTTGAAGAGTTGCTTGCGACGGTTCCAGGAGCAGAGGAAGCAGGGTTGTTTCTGCTTACGGAGACGGGAGGCAGTGATCTGCTGTGACACAGCAGAATACTCAACAGGAGGGGCGACGTCGAAGCGGGTGGTGATGATGTGGAGCCTCACGCCCAGGTTGTCGCAGAATTGCTGGAGATAGGTGGTGTCCGTCTCATAGTGGATGTTTTCCATACGGACGTGTAGGGCCTCTACCGTGAATCGGGGATGCTGGATGCGCGCCCGCCTGGCCAGCAGTTCCGTCAGCAGGAGCGAGTCTTTGCCTCCGGAGAGCCCCACGAGAATTCTGTCATCATCCTCGATCAGATGATAAGCAGCCATCGCCTTGACGAACCGCTCTTTCAAACGGTGTTCAAGGCGATGGTACTCACTATCGCGATTATGCTTCTCCACGCAGATGTTTGTCCATGTTGAGGGCTGCATGACGACCGTCGCCCATGGCGAGGATCACTGTAGCACCACCGCGCACGATGTCGCCACCTGCAAAGATTTCGCTGCGGGAAGACTGCATCTCCTCGGAGACGGCAATCGTGTTCTTGCGGCCCAGTTCGAGGCCCTGGATAGACTTCGGAACCAGTGGGTTGGGCGATACGCCTACTGCCACAATCACCTGATCGACATCAAGCGTCACTGTCTTACCTTCTACAGGCACAGGGCTGCGACGGCCTGATGCGTCGGGCTCGCCGAGTTCCATCACCTGGAGTACGGCCTGCTTCACGGCACCCGTCTCGTCGGCGATATACTCGATGGGGTTGTGGAGCGTCAGGAAGTTGATGCCTTCCTCCTTGGCGTGCTTCACCTCCTCCAGACGGGCAGGCATCTCTACCTCAGAGCGACGATAGACGAGCGTGACCTCTGCACCCAGGCGCTTGGCCGTGCGGCAGGAGTCCATGGCGGTGTTACCACCACCCACCACGAGCACGCTCTTGGCGGGATTCAGCGGGGTATCGGTTGTCGGGTTGGCTGCATCCATCAGGTTCACACGCGTCAGATATTCGTTTGACGACATGATATTGATCGAGTTCTCACCCGGGATATTCATGAAGTTAGGCAGACCGGCACCGGAACCTACGAAGATACCCTTGAAGCCTTGCTCCTCGAGTTGTTCTACAGAGATGGTCTTGCCTACGATGACGTCGGTCTGGAAGTGAACGCCCATCTTGGCGAGGTTATCAATCTCCACATCAACGATCTTATTAGGCAGACGGAACTCGGGGATACCGTACTTCAGTACACCGCCGATCTCATGCAGAGCCTCGAAGACATACACATCGTAACCTCTCTTCACCATGTCGCCAGCGAACGAAAGTCCGGCTGGGCCAGAACCAACAACGGCAATCTTGATGCCATTGGCAGGTGCAATCTCAGGCAGACTGATGTTGCCGCTCTCGCGCTCGAAGTCGGCAGCGAAGCGCTCCAGATAGCCGATAGCCACGGCGGGCTCGTTCATCTTCAGGTGGATACACTTGCTCTCGCATTGCTTTTCCTGAGGACAGACACGGCCACAGACAGCGGGTAGGGCAGAGGTGTTCTTCAGCACCTTCGCAGCAGCCAGGAACTGACCGCGCTCGATGTTCTTGATGAACGACGGGATATTGATGTTCACAGGACAGCCCTCTACGCACGACGGCTTGGCACAGTCGAGACAGCGCTTGGCCTCTGTCATGGCCATCTCCTTCGTCAGACCGATGTTCACCTCCTCCGTACGAGTGGTGGCACGATAGACGGGGTCGAGTTCTGGCATCACCACACGCTCTATCTGAGTTCGCTCCTTTGGTTTCATGGATTTCTGTAACTCCTTGCGCCACTCTGCGTTACGGTCGGTCAGTATTTCGATGGTATCGTTGGTGGGGTCGTCGTCCATGACGATATCGGTGGTGGTGGCGATGACATCGCCAGATACAGAACTGGAGGCTTCCAAGTGCTCCTCGAAGTGAGCCAGTTCTTCCTGCTCCTCGCGCTTGAAGGTACCCATGCGCTTGAACATCTCGTCCCAGTCCACGAGGGCACCGTCGAACTCAGGACCGTCGATGCAGACGAACTTCGTCTTGCCGCCAATCGTCAGTCGGCAAGCACCGCACATACCAGTACCATCCACCATTATGGTGTTCAAAGAGACTTCGCAGGGAATGTTATGCTTCTGAGCCGTGAGGTTGGAGAACTTCATCATGATAGGAGGACCGATGGCGAATACCTTGTCGACGTGCTCCTGTTCAATGAACTTCTCGATACCAACTGTCACCACGCCTTTCTCACCGTACGAACCATCATCAGTCATGATGATTACCTCGTCGGAACTCTCGCGTACCTTATCCTCGAGGATGATGAGGTCTTTACTTCGACCTGCCATCACGGAGAGCACACGGTTGCCTGCGGCCTTCAGCGCCTGGATGATGGGCAGCATGGGAGCCACGCCCAAACCACCACCGGCACACACGACAGTGCCGTATTTCTCGATCTTCGTGGGGTTGCCAAGAGGTCCTACCACGTCAGTCACGTAGTCGCCCTCACCCAGCATACAGAGTTTCTGACTCGACAGGCCCACCTTCTGCACAACCAGTGTGATGGTGCCTTTCTCGATGTCGGCAGCGGCGATGGTCAGCGGCATACGCTCACCCTTCTTGCCTACGCGCACGATGACGAAGTTGCCTGCCTTGCGGCTCTTGGCAATCAGCGGAGCCTCAATCTCGAAGAGGAATACCTTCTCGGAGAACTGCTCCTTTTTTACAATCTTGTTCATAATTGTTTAGTGTTTAGCGTTCAGTTTTTAGTCGATGATGTCGCAGCCCATATAGGGAACGAGTGCGGCAGGCACCTTGATGCCGTTCTCCGTCTGATTGTTCTCCAGCAGGGCGGCCACGATGCGCGGCAGAGCCAGAGCCGAGCCGTTCAAAGTGTGGCAGAGTTCAGGCTTCTTCGTGTCCTCACGACGATAGCGGCACTTCAAACGGTTGGCCTGATAGGTGTCGAAGTTTGATACGCTCGATACCTCAAGCCAGCGGCCCTGGGCTTCCGAGTAGACTTCGAAGTCGTAGCAGATGGCCGATGTGAAACTCTGGTCGCCGCCACAGAGCAACAGAATGCGATAGGGCAGTTCGAGTTTCTTCAGCAGACCCTCCACGTGCTCCAGCATCTCCTTGTGACTCTCCTTCGAGTGCTCAGGCTTGTCGATGCGCACGATCTCGATCTTCGAGAACTCATGCAGACGGTTCAGACCACGAACGTCCTTGCCGTATGAGCCAGCCTCACGACGGAAGCACTGGGTGTAGGCGCAGTTCTTGATGGGCAGATCTTTCTCGTCGAGGATCACGTCGCGATAAATATTCGTGACAGGCACCTCGGCAGTAGGAATCAGATAGAAGTCGTCGACCTCACAGTGGTACATCTGGCCCTCCTTGTCGGGCAACTGACCCGTGCCGTAGCCTGAAGCCTGGTTCACCACCGTCGGCGGCATAATCTCCGTATAGCCGGCCTTGCGGGCCTCGTCGAGGAAGAAGTTGATCAGTGCGCGCTGCAGACGAGCACCCTTGCCGATGTAGACGGGAAATCCGGCACCCGTGATCTTCACGCCCAAGTCGAAGTCGATGAGGTTGTACTTCTTGGCGAGTTCCCAGTGGGGCAGGGGATTGGCGATGCCCAGCGAGGGGTTCACGTTCCAGTTACCTACGGTATCCTCAGCCGTGCACTCTTTCAGGTTCGATTTCACCACGTGGTTGTCTGCGGCCTCACGACCTTCGGGCACTTCGTCGTAGGGGATATTCGGAATCTGGCAGAGCAGGGTTGTCATTTCCTCCTGAGCCTTGGCCATCGCCTCGTCGAGTTCCTTGGAGCGCTCCTTCAGTGCTGCCACCTGCTGCTTCACTTGTTCTGCCTCGTCGCGTTTGCCTTCTTTCATCAGACGGCCAATCTGGCCTGAGAGTTGCTTCTGTTCGTTCAGGCACTTGTCGAGTTCCTGCTGCGACTCGCGACGCTTCTTGTCTACTGCCAATACTTGGTCAATGGCTTCCTTGGCACCCTGGAAGTGCTTCTTCTCCAAGCCACGGATCACACGTTCTGTTTCCTCATTGATGAGTTTGAGTGTTAACATCTTAAATACGTATTTATTAGTTTGAATTCAATTTCTAAGGTGCAAAATTACAAAATATCAGGCAGACTACAAAGAAAAAAGGCATAAAAAAGCAGAAATCCCTCTCTCCATAGGAGAGAAGGACTCTGTTGTTTGTTTGGAATAAGTGTTTTTTGTTTGATTGACCTTAGGCTTCAGCGTTTGGAATGACTGAAACAACGCTCTTGTTGAACTTGCCCTTGTGGAAGTTTACAGTACCGTCAACCAGAGCATACAGCGTGTCGTCCTTACCGATGGCCACGTTGTTGCCGGGGTTGTGCTTCGTACCACGCTGGCGAACGATAATGTTACCAGCCACACACTTCTCACCGCCGAAGATCTTAATGCCAAGTCGCTGAGCGGCTGACTCACGACCGTTCTTAGAACTACCTACACCTTTTTTATGTGCCATAATTTCTGTCCTCCTACGGTTTTAAGCGATTACTGACTTGATTTCTAACTGAGTGAACTGCTCACGATGACCGTTACGCTTACGAGAGTCCTTGCGGCGCTTCATCTTGAAGACGATGACCTTGTCACCCTTCACCAGCGGTTCAACTACCTCACACACTACTTTTGCTCCCTCTACGGTCGGAGCACCTACCTTCACTGCACCGTCAGCATCTACGAGCAGCACCTTGTCAAATTCAACAGTCTTACCGGCTTCGGCATCCTTGATGTGGTGCACAAAGAGTTTCTTACCCTGCTCGGCCTTGAACTGCTGACCCTGAATTTCTACAATTGCGTACATTGTTTAATTTTATTGTAATATAGGGTTTTTTCCGCGAGGCGGCGCACGTCCGTGCACACTTCACTCTGCCCCAACGGACTCTAACGGGGTGCAAAGGTACTAATTTTAGTTGAAAGTTGAGAGTTGAGAGTTGAGAGTTGATTAATAATTAGGAAAGTTTAACAGTTTGGATAAGTGCAAAAAATAAAGCGACGACTTTCGCAAGCGATCGCTCCATATCTTCAATAGGTATTAGTTTTCTAAGGTAAAAAGATTGTTTTCAGGATAACGTTTGCAAAGGTAGGGCTTTTTTTTTATCTGTCCAAACTTTTCGCCACTTTTTTTTGACGAACTACGCCTGTGTTCCCACACAACGCAAAATTTATCAAATGTTAACATAAAAAGTTGTGCAAACGATTGTTATTTGATGTTTATCAAGAACTAAAATGGAAGGTGGTCACGCCACCACCTTCTGATATATATTAATAGGTTACTCTTGCAACATACTTCTTGAGGCATCGGCTTGATAAAACCATGCTTCTTCCATCTGTTGACAGTACTGCGAATCGATGAACGTTCAAAACCAGGGCCTTTGGCTTTCTCAACATCGTTGAGCGTGAGTTGGAGGGGAAGTTTGTCGTAGGTTGTCTGGTAGCTGATAGACCTGATTTCTGCCGATTCGCGCGTACCTTAATAATATTTTATGTTTATTCTTGAACGAGTGGCTCTTATTTTCGCTCGCAAGTCTCTTATTTTCCAGGAAATTACGTTTCTTCCCTCTGGAGATTACGTCTCTTCCCCCACGAGATTACTTCCTGGAGCGGTAGTCCCTGACGGCTGAATCATCTATGCCGTAATAGTCGCTATTGTCCTCTGTGATATATGATGGCATAGATGTGAAGGTGGCCATACTTTTGGCGCCAGGGCTTAGATTTGAACCACAACTCATAAAGCAATATTTGCCCATTTTCGTGACAGACAGCGGAATGTAGATTTCTTCAGTCGGATTCCTTTTGTTGTCGGCATTGCATCCCCAGTAGGCGTATTTCTCTATTTCTTCAAGTCCGTCTGGCAGTATAATCGAAACGAGGGAAGTGTATGCAAAAGCATATTCGTCGATTTTCTTTAAGGTAGATGGATATGAGACTCTCTTAATCGAAGTGGCATTATAAAATGCCTTCTTTGCAATTTCTGTCACTTTATATTTCACGCCATCATAATCGACGAAATCTGGAATTACGTATTCTTCTTCCTTATATTTTCCCTTTGCCACAGCAAGTGTTTTCTCTACATCAGATATAATCTGATAATTCAACTCTTTACCGTCTGGTGTCCTCGCAGTTAAAGCCGTCTCACCTTTTTTCACTTTAGCAATAGGCGACATTGCTATAGCCGTTACTGGGTCACGCTGGAGCGCGGGAGCACTGCCTGCCTGGGTGGTGCCGTCGGATACAGTCAGGTCGATTTTCGTGCCGTCTGCCATCTTGACCAGCAGCACATCCTTCTTGGGGATACGCTGGATCTCTGCGTCGGCATCCTTCGACTTCTGATAGAAAATGGCAGACGCACTGATTTCCAGATTATACACTTCGAGGCGGTCGCCTTCCTTGGTCACAATAATGTCCTGCGCCTGTGCATATCCTGCGCACATCAGGAACATGACAATTAAGAATCGTTTCATACCTTATACATTTATAATTGTCTCTTCAGCCCACAAAGTTAGGACTATTTTTCCGAATTGCCAACTGTTTTCAGGTATTTCTTATCAGTTTCAAATTATTTTCTTACACTTTTTCGTCCAGATTTGCTTTTGTTTCGAAGATAATTTGTACTTTTGCAGTCGAGTTCGCGCTGAAACTGCATGCAGATGTAGGGAAGGTGTGGGCTAAACTTAATGGAAATAGCGTCTTGCTACGCTTTGTTTTTGGCTTCTTGAACCTAGGAAATTCACAGAACCAGTCAGGAACATTGCAGAGTAGGTGCTACGGGTAGGTATCTATTGTTGCCCGTTAGTGTGCTGAGGACTAATCTCCTTTTGCACACTTTTCGGGTAAAAATA
>JAFUAK010000226.1 GCA_017460765.1 Prevotella sp.
GGTATCTTGCAGCAAGCAGAACTCTCCATTTTGCTCAGTTCCACAAGATGCCCATGCCAGAAGCAACCGTTCACGAAGATGCAAGTGCGATACTTCCTCAGCACCAAGTCAGGATGCCCAGGCAGCCGTTTGTGGTTCAGACGGTAACGGAATCCTCGCTTCCACAGCCCACGCCGTACTATCATTTCCGGCTTCGTATCCTTGTTACGGATAGCCGCCATATTCTTGCTGCGCTGTTGTGGAGTGAGGTGGTCCATAGTCTTTACCTGATTATCACTTCGTAAACCTCAGTTGCAAGTTCAACATGAAATACTGACTGCCGTCTGGACCAGTTTCAATTTTTCCAAAACCGTATCTGCTTGCAGATGCCGTCTCGAATTTGAGGTTCTTGTAAAGATAATCTTCCAGAGATTTTCTGTAGACGATGTGGTAGCAGTCTATTTCGCCCTTTGTGTTTACCACAAGCATTCCGTATGACTGATGAGCCGCCTCCCATGGTACACCAGGAACCATTCCCAAGGCAACGTCTGTAACAAACCGCCTGACTTTAGCCTCATATTGCTTTTTGTTTGTCTTCATCGGGAATCCTATTGGATTGAGTTCACTCAGTTTGTCTGTCAAAGCGTCAAGAAGACGGGTGTCTTCGCTGTAGCTCATTACCAGAAGATGCGAAATAATCTGAGGCAACATGCTGTCCACCAGCATCAGATTCTCTAAGAAAACATACTTGCCTTTGGCATCAGGATTGATTGTCGAAAACTCTAACGAAACATGCTGGTCAAGAATAGCTCTTACTCTACCCTTGATGTCAGCATGGCCCTTATTGTCCAACATCGAATTTATCTCAGCAACCTTATCCTCTGGCAAATTCCCAGACAGCTTATACTTGAAATTTGTCAGGTTGGTGGCGTTAAATAAGGCATGTGTTTTGCAAGTTTGCGACATTACTGTAAACTTCTGTATTGTCGTTTGCTTTGTTACAGTATCCTTGATGACAATATTTCCATTAGAACTCACATGAGAACGCATCCAACGCGAGTTTTCGTTATTTAAACATCGCACCGCCATCTTCTTGCTAAACAGTTAATTAATAGAACAGAATGTTAACACACGCGCACCAGCGACTCTCCGAAAAACGCGGAGAGTGCCGACAGGGTACGAATGGTGAAGTTGTGCTGACCACTGAGCCATTTAGTCACCTCGCTTGGACGCTTGCCAAGAGCTTGAGCAAACTCCAGTTTCGTCAAGCCACGCTGCACCATTAGGTCGTTGATGCGATTAGAGATGGCAAACTCCAAGTCCACCTCCTGCTGGATGTCGGCAGGCACCGCCGCCAACATCTCTCCGAATGGGGTTTTCATCTTCTTCATAGGTCAAACGTTTTATCAGTTTCTATTTTATTCTCAGACACAACGATTGTGCCGTCTTTCACTCCTTCTTTTATCAGTCGGTCGAAGTTCTGAAGCGTCAGCACATAGCCGCTCAGTTCCTTGCTTTCCTCGTAAGTCTTCGTGTTCTTCACACCACCGTTGCCCAAAATGAGGATTCTGTCTGACAGTCGCAAGCAATAGAGCCTCAATTTAGACTGCACGGTTGGCAATGCAACAACACGGTCGCTCATTTTCCCCTCAGGTCTGAAGAAGCGTTCTATGGCTCCGAAGTCGGCTATCTTGCCGAGGAAACCCACGATGCGCATCAAGTCAGGGCTGAACTCAACGTCGTCCTTGAACTTGTTGAAAAACTGCTCAAACTCCGTATCATCCTCTGAGAGGAACTGGATGGTGTAAAGCGTGCAGTTCTTTGCTTCTTCCACTAATACTAATTCGGCTTCGCTCATAATTGTTATCGTTTTATGCGCTGCAAATATACAACAATTATTTCACTTTTAAGTGTAATGACAGAGGAAATTTGTGCTTTGCCCCACATTTTTAACAATTAGGAAGGATTTACAGCCTTGAAGTCTTAACAAACCCGGTAAAATCTTAAAGAATGCCGGAATATTTGCAGGCTCGGAAATACCGGTGTACCTTTGCGGAAAAAACGATGGAATACAAGTTAAAACAAGCAGAAGCGGCTGACATGTGCCAGCGCATCATATCAGTAATCGTCGGAAAATACATCGACCAGATTGTTGAAGCAAAGAACGATAAGATAGAACTTTCTGTCATACGTCCTCACTCAGAAGACGCTGGGATGAAGATTGTGATTGAGGTGTCAAAGAACGGTGAGACCTCTATCAAGGGTATGCCCCTCAAAACTGTCACGCCAGAAACGGATAACTTGTGGGCATTTATCGAGAAGTATCTGCCTGACTATTATCATCGAGATGACATTCTGCATCACGATATCTATTCCCGATACATCGACCATGAGGACTTGGCAGAAGGTGATGCAGAATGGATATACGCTGATTTCGGTTCCGACAGAGATAAAGTTCAAGAAACCATGGACGAAATGGAAAGAGACTTCGCATATGAAGCCTTAACGAACTGGTTGGGTAGCCACGAACCAGAAACCTGGTGACACCTATACGGCTGCCTTCAGATATGCGTCATAATGCTGAGCCAACAGTTCAACGTCAGGAGCGAACTTCTCCGGCATCAGCATCTTCTTATGCTGCAAACTGACCAAATAGCGTTGAGTCTGCTCATACTTCGCTCCGTCAATCATCTGTTCTGATATGACAATCTCATAGTCGGGCGTGATTGCCAACAAGTATTTGTCATAGGCGCGGTGAAAGGTCGGGGTCATGCACAGACCGTTCTTGGGATTGGTGCGGTTTCTTGTGTCATCTGCCCAGCCTGATATGTGGCAAGCCTCTAACAATGGCGAATTGGAAATGCCTGTGATGCAGCAATGATTGTTGTAGGCAGACAACACGGTATCATGGAAGAAACGCTGGTTCACACGTTGGCGCACCACCACTTCGCGTGTCTTGCCTTCTGGCAAGTCTTCCGTGCGAATCTCCGTATAGTCCTCCAGCGTCTTTCCCATCCGCTGGGCAAGCAACTGTTCGCTCTCGTAAATCACCTTCTCAGGATTCTGTTCAAACTCAGCCCAAATGATTGGGTCGAGTTTACCTGCATGTGACAACCCCTTTGCTTCCACACCACTGTCGAAGTGGCCTAAGTTGCATATTTTCGTGTACAATCCACCTGGCGAGCGACCGATAATCTTCGCCCACTTGATGATTTCGGGAGACGATTTGCGGGCCTTTATGAACGGAATCTTGCAATAGACATTAATTGCCATCTTCAGTTCATCCTCTGTCCAGTTTGGATTCCTCTTCATTATGCTGCTGTTTTAAGTTGGGGACGCTTATCACCTGTTGTCTGCGGCTCTGGGTACTTGAACTTGCTGATGTCGATATGCAAGTCCTTGCGGAAGCCGATGATATAGACACGCTCACGATGCTGTGGAACACCAAAGTCCATTGCGTTGACAATCTGAGGAGGTACAACGTCATAGCCTGCATCATCCAAGTGTTCCAGTATGGTCTTGATGGTCTGCCCACCCTTATGAATCATCAAACCTTTCACATTCTCCAAGAAGAATGCCTTGGGCTGCTTGCGGCGCAGAATATCTTCAATCTCGAAGAACAGCGTACCACGAGTCTCATCTTCAAAACCAAGACGTTTGCCTGCAAGAGAGAATGCCTGGCAAGGAAAACCGCCACAAAGAATGTCGAAGCCATCAGGGATGTAACTCTTCGTGACCTCCTTCGTGATGTCTCCAAAAGGCATATCACCGTAATTGGCAAAGTAGGTTCGCTGTGCCTGTGCATCAAACTCTGAAGAATAGACACACTTGCCTCCTAGTTCTTGCATAGCAATACGGAAGCCACCAATACCAGCAAACAAGTCAATGAAGGTGAACTTGGGATTTTCTGGAGCAGGGAATGGTACGCTGAAGAATTCAGAGAACAGGTCATATTGCAGGGGGCTGTCCTCTGCCACCATTGAAGCCACTTCCTCTTCGTCCACTTCCTTCCAGTCACGTGTCTTGTCGTTCTGCTTCTTGTACTCAAGGTAGTCGTGAATCGCGCCAAGTATCTCGTAGCGTTTCTCGCCTGATGCTATGTCGTGCTTGCCGTCGAGGGTGTGCAGATAATGGCTCAGTATGGCAACCTGCGTCTCGTATGATGCAGGGCCATATATCTTGAGTCCGTTTTCCGTCACCTCTTCGGGCAGTTCTGATAGTTTTATATTCTTTGTAGCCATATACGTATTTATACTATTAGGGCACAAAGGTACGGATAAAAAGTGAAAATAACAATGCTATTCTGAAAAAACACCTAATTTTATAAGCGAGAGTAAAGGTTTTTTAACGTAAGAGGTTCTTCTTGGCGTTTGTCTCCCCAAGGTTTTTCACTTTTTCAGTTTTTCACTTTTGACATTTAGGGTTTGAATCATTCAGAAGGGATAAGGAGATTAGGAAATTATTAAATATTAAATTTATATATATTATAATATATATAAATTATATAATATAGCATTCTGGACATTGGAAAATGCAGATGTCAAAAGTGAAAAAGTGAAAAACTGAAAAACTGCACTTTTTTTGAAAAAAAGTTGCCTAAAAGTTTGGTAGATTCAGGAAAAATTCGTACCTTTGCATCATAGATGCAAAACAGACAAAAGCGTCTAAAATTTGCGGCATAGCCAACGGGAAAATTTTTGTTAACCATGGAGCAAGATTTTCATAGCCACACCGCAAAAAGCACGATCAAGGAAGAGGTTTTAAGGAAGAGGAAATATTTTTACACCCTTAAAATTTTATCAATTTTATGGCACTTAAGGTAAAGGCAGTAGAGAGACTGCTGAAGTTTGACAAGGAATCGGCGGGCAAGTACCGCTATGTGATGAAGGCCGACCTGTACACCAGCCTGACGCAGGCCAAGGTGATCCGCGAGGCAGCCCTGCGCAGCGGCGTGAGCCAGGGCGTGATGAAGGCCTGCTGGGATGCGGCCGGAGAAGTGATCAAGGCGTGGGCCACGGAAGGCCACTCGGTGGCGCTGCCCGGACTGGGATCGATGCGCTTCGGCCTGCGCTCGAAGGCCGTGGAGAAGGTGGAGGACGTGAAGACCTCGCTCATCACCAGCCGCCGCATCATCTTCACCCCCTCGGTGGACCTGAAGGACGAACTGGCCGCCACCGCGATCCAGATCACCTGCTACGACCGCGACGGCAAAGAGGTGAAGCGCGTGACCAGCACCAGTGGCGAGGTGGAGGATCCCGAGGAGCAGGAGAACGGCTCGGAGACGGGCGGCAGCAGCCAGAGCGGTGGTTCCAGTGACGTTCCCAGCGGCGACGATAATCCTGGAGCCGACAATACCGGCGATTAAAGGTGAAAAGGTGAGAAGGTGAAAAGTGAAACATCAAACATCAAGAGTGATGAAGAAGCGACTTCTTGAGATTGCGGTGAAGGTGATAGTAGCCGCGCTCACGGCCTTCCTGACGGCACTGGGAACGACCTCGTGCATGGGCCACGGCCCGATCTACCTCTAAACGGTCATTATCTATCGAAGGGGAGCACCTGACACACTGCGTCGGATGCTCCCCTTTTGCTTGCTGCCACCGTAACCAGGCCCACTCATACGATATCGCGGGTGAAGAGGGCACGGTATTCTGCGGGGGTCATGCCGATGACGTCCTGGATGCGGCGCTGGAAGGTACGCACGTTGTTGAAGCCCGCCTCCTCGGCGACGGAGGCGATGTTGTAGTTGGGCTGTTCGCGGAGCAGACGCAGGGCAGTGAGAGTGCGCAGGTTGTCGATATAGGCCTCCGGACTGCGATGGATGGTCTCACGGTGGAAGAGGCGCTGCAGCCGTTCATAACTGACCCCTATCAACTGGGCGAGTGCCTTCCCGTCGAAGTCGGGATTCTGGTGGAGTCCTTCATTCTCCACGCGCAGTTCTATGAGTGCCATCAACTGGCCGTCGTCCTTCAGGTCGGCATTGCGCTGGCGCTCGATGTTGCCGTCGAGGATCTCGCGGGCCACGTCGACCCGTCGGCGCAACTCGACATCTTCTTCCAGCCGCTCCGAGAGGTCGAGGTTACGGCTGATGAGGCGCATCATCTCGTCTTTCAGCCGCTCCACTTCCTGACGCAGCGACTCGTTTTCCGTCTGTAGTTTTTGTATTTCCTCCTTGGTCATTCTTATTTAATTTTCTCAAAGAGTTGCAGGAAACCGCTGACCTGGAATACATCCTCTATATCCTCGTTGATGTTGGCTATCAGCACCCGATGGCCGTTACTGCGCTGGTGCTTATAGAGGGAGAGCAGCATGCGCAGGCCGCTGGACGAGATATAGGTGAGTTGTGAACAGTCGATCAGCACATCACTGTCATCGTACTGATAGAGCGGCGACAAGTCCTTGTCTGCCTGGCGGCTGGCGGCTGTATCGAGGTTGCCAATAAGGTCTACCACATAGCGGCCTTCTTCTTTCTTAATCGTTACATTCATAGTCTTTACCTTATTTTATTTTATGAGTTTCTTCCGTAGGGTAAGGATGTTCTTGCCATCCATACGGTTATAGTTCATGGAGTCCATGTATTGACGTATCAGATGGATGCCGAGTCCGCCGATGGGGCGCTCCTCGACAGGGGCGTTGATGTCTACTTCGGGACGGGCCGTGGGATCGAAGGGGATGCCACTGTCGGTGATGGTGAACTTCAGACGCTCATCGTTGGCTGCGGCCTCTATTTCGACCGTGCCCTCCTGCCCCATCGGATAGGCGTAGTTCATGACATTGACAACAGCCTCCTCGACAGCCAGGCAAATGCGGTTCCTCGTCTTGGAATCGACCTGAAGTTCCTGACAGACCTCATTGACGAAGTCGTTCAACTGAGGGACGGTCCCGACATCGTTGGGCAGGGTGATCGAACGGTCGAGGAGTGCGGTCTGCTGTTCTTTGGTGTAGCGCACCGCCAGCATCGTCAGGTCGTCGCTCTGTTCCGCATCACCCACGAAGCGGTGGACGGCAGCAGCCATCTCGTCGAGGATGGATTTCGGATCTGCGACTTCCTGTCCCTTGAGTGTCTCCATCATCCGCTTCTTTCCGAACTCTTCCAGCGAGGCGTTCATGGCCTCTGTCAGACCGTCGGTGAAGAGGAAGATGGTGGTCTGGGGCTTGATGACCGTCTCCTGGAGAGTGTATTCCCACTCCTCCAGTGCCCCAAGCGGCAGATTGGAGTCGCAAGGCAGTCGCGACAGGTCACCGGCACCTAACAGGACAGGGGCTTCATGACCGGCATTGCTGTAGCGCAGGAGCCCTGTGGGCAGGTCGAGTACGCCGATGAAGAAGGTGACGAAGATGTTGTTGGGATTGTCCCCTGCGAGGGTCCCGTTGATGGTCGTCAGAATCTTGTTGGGCCTGGCCTCATGGGCAGAAACATTCCGGAAGAGCGTACGGGTGATGGCCATGAAGAGCGAGGCCGGCACCCCCTTGCCAGAGACATCGCCGATACAGAAGAACAGTTTCTCGTCGCGGATGTAGAAGTCGTAGAGGTCGCCACCCACCTCCTTGGCCGATACGAGCGAGGCGTGGACATCCACGTCCTTACGGTCCGGATATGGCGGGAATATCTTCGGCAGCAGCGACATCTGAATGTCGCTGGCCACACGGAGTTCACCTTCAATGGCAGCCTTCTGGTTGCTGGTCTCATTCAGTCGGCGGATGCTGCGGATGGCGCGCCAGATGATATAACCCATCAGGATCATTCCGGCGAGCATCAGCAGGGAGAAGTTGAAACTCACCCGTCGCAGCGTATAGTAGATCTCGCGGTCCTGGCAGACCACCGCCATCGACCAGCCCGTGGAGCCCTCTATCGGGGCATAGAAGATATAACTCTTCTCGCCTTGCTCGTTGACAAAAGAGGCATTGCCTTCCTTTCCTGCCAGCATCTGGCGGCCTACATGATCATCAGCGGTGTCTCTCGTCTGGTCTGTCAGTGCGTTGACAGAACTCTTGAGCACCAGGCTCTCAACCGGACATACGATCAACTGGCCGGTTCGCGATACCAGGATATTATAACTGGAGGGGAAGATATGGTTGGCATTGGTTACTTCCGACAGCCAGTTGAGCGACAGGTCGGCACCCAGCAGACCCACCACCTGCCCCTTGGCATCGCGAATGGGTGCGAAATAGGTGCAGAGCATCATCTTGGCCCCTGACTCATCGTAGTAGGGTTCACTCCAATAGCCTTTGCCCGCAGCCATCGCCTCGCGGAACCAGGTTCTGTTCAGATAGTCGTGAGAGAGGCCTCCCATCTGCCACTGCTCAAACGTGCCGTCGGCCCGCTGCGTGACATAGAGTTCACACCAACGTCCGTACTGGGGATAATAGTCTGCCACGAAGAGCGCGGCAGCACCAACGATGGCGGGATTCTGCTCCACGAGATGGCGGGAGATAGTATAAGTAGAGTCCGGCTGACTGAGGTTTCTCTCGACCATCCAAACGGAATTGTCGATGGCCGACTCAACGGATGCCAGGATCTTCTGTATCTCCAGTTCCTTCATCTGCAGTTCAGACTCCGCACGGCGCTGGACGGCCTTATGCGTGTCCTGGTAGGCATACCAATACTGTACGACAGATATCAATTCGATGATGACAGCCGCCGCGATGATGGTCAGCAGAATCGAATGGGCGCGCCATTCTGCAGTTTTGAACCTATCCAGCCATTTCATGTCAGTTGTCCTTTTCTATATAGGTGAATGTTGTCTGGCCGATGGTGAAGGTCTTGCCATGGTAGAGCCGGATGCCCTTGCCCAGTTCTGCAGGCTTGCCAGCCACGAAGACGCCCTCTTCCAGGGCATAGAGCCTCGGCACGCCGCGATCCAGACGTATCTCGGCCTGGATGGGTGCGATCTTGCTCTGGATATCCCACGACAACTGCAGGTGGCTGTCGACGGAGTGACCGATGGTGACTACATCGTTGGGGTTGGCCTTGAACCACTTGTAGAGGGCCACATCCATCTGCTTGATGATGCCGCTGACGGTGAGGAAGTAGCGCTCGGAGCGTGGCGCCGACTTCGCGATACTGATGGCCATGGCCACGGCGAAGAGGATGAAGTTGATGAGCAGGGTGACGCGATAGTCGACGGTCGATCCTGCATAGAGCCATGTCCACAGATAGGTAGAGACGAGTCCCACGACGAAGGCGCCGATGACGAGGTAATGGCGTATCCGGATGCGGGTGCCCCAGGTGACGCAGAGGGCTATCCAGTAGCCTGTGAGCGACCAGGGGATCCAGTCGATGATCATCGCATTCTCCTGTAAGCCGAGTGCCACGGAGATGATACCGCCCAGCGTGAAGAACAGCAGGCTGCCAAGTCCGCCCAGGATGGCGCGCAGCAGGATCTCAATCGCCCTGGAGAGCGGCTCGCGCTTGGCCACCGACATGCAACTGAGCATCAGCGTGAGGAAGAAACCGATGCAGAGGCCGAATGCCGGGAAGTGGTTGATGCTGGCCCCATACTCTGCGAGATAGGCCGACCCCTCGGCGGTGTCGGGCTCGGTATTGGTAACGGTCAGAATCAGTTTCTCGGCCAGGGTGGAGAGGAAGGGGTGCATCTGTGCCGTATAGAAGATCCATGCCAGCACGCCAGCGATGATAGCCGCGATGATCCAGTCCATATAGAAGGTGGCGTTCTGCGGATCCAGCAGGTTCTGACGATTATAATAGTGACGGCCATGTTCACAGTGACGGCCATACTCCGGACATTGGTACTGGTTCTCATTCCAGCAGTCGAGGTGCATGGCATGCTGACACTTCGTCACCACCTGATCGCCCTCCTCGAACGGAGCCTTACAGAGATAGCACGACTCGGCAACCATCAGTCCCCCGGCACCGACCTGCGTCTTGCTGTAAGTCACGATATGGTTCTTCTGGAACAGCCTGTATCGGATATACGGCACCAGGAACTGCAATATCGCGTAGACCAGCAGGGCGAGCAAAGCGGCATAGATGATGCCTTGCATCAGCACGTTGTAAAGCGGACTCGGGTTCACGATGACAGGCCGATAGACACTGCCCAGCGAGTAGAAACAGTTTCCCTGCACCAGCAGCGAGTCGGTCTCTACATCGTAGCAGGCTATCTGGAGATCGCGCCCATGGCGGCCTCGGTACACCTTGTGGTTGGGGTTCTCGAGCGTGAAGCGGTAGTCGGCCATATCCATACCATACTTATTCTGGATATTTTGCTGGATGTCCGACCAGTTGAAGTCCTTCTGGTAGAGGCCCCGTGAGGCAATACACCGCGACTGCAATACCGACGCATCGTCCGTGTCAATATCCATATCATCGAGAGGCTGGAGGGTAAAATCGCCCAGACTGCCGAGAACGTCGGCATCACCACTGTCATCATCCTCTGTACTGAATTCGGCATAGTAGAGGGGAGAATTCAGCGAACAGTTAGCCAACTGGTGCTCAATCTGGAAGTGCCTGGGATCCATGGGCTTGTCATCCTGATAGGTGGCCCCGTCGGACATAATCACCATCGCAGTATGCTTGGCTCCCTTTGCCCAGGAGGAATCCTGCTCCATCTCATCAATCTTGGCGAGGATGGAACGGTAGAGGTATTTCCTGGTTGAGTCGCAACTGACGAAATAGTTCTTCATCACATAGTCGGTGACAGGTACCGACTCCGTTACCGAGGTTCCCTTGATGAATGCCACGAAGAGATTCTTGTCGGAGAAGAGGTTACGCATCTGCCCCACCGCCTTGCGCTCCTGTTCAACGAGTGTCTGCGGCAAGGAGAGGTCCACCAGGGCGAGTGCCCTGATACCCAAGACCTGAACCTGGTGGGAGGCCAGTTCCTCTACTTTCACCATCTTGGGTGGCAAGGGATAGGAGGCCTCTGAAAGATGGTGGACGACTTCGGTGACTTCGATGCGTACCTTGTTCTTGTCGGAAAGTGGCAGCATACCGACCTCACTTCCCAACCGGCCTTCGAGCACAATCGTCTTGTACTTGTCGGAGAACTCCGGCTTGGAGAGTGCCATGATATGCGACGAGTCGGCCTGTTCCTGCCCGCCGTCCAACTTCAACATCTGTGGCTCATCGTCACAACTCGACAGTAAAAACATGAAGAACGGCAACAGGGCGATGGTAGGAATGAAGTTGTCATTGCCCCCTGCGTTGTTCATCATCTCTTTCATTTTCTTCATACTCTCGCGATTTTTCTTGAAAGCCTGCAGTTTACTGGTCATCATGCTGACGAACATCAGCAGGATGGCCACGGCAGCCAGTCCCATCACATAGTCCTTGATGCGCTGGAAAAGCGGCTTGTATTCTGCGGCCTGTATCTTTTCGGAATTTGCTTTCAACACGATATAATTCTGGTCGATGACCACCATACGCTTCTGAAGGCCAGGCATAGTCTTGGTGGCCTCCTGGGCCTTGTCGTAATGCACCTGGATGCCACCGAACTGCAGTTTCTCCTCGCCTTTCAGTTTGTCCAGTTGGGCAGCCAGTTGCTTGACCATCGATAAGCCCATGGCTTTCTTATACAACTCCTCATACTCCTTCACCTGTGCCGGGATATAGGCCTCAGCCTCACAGAAGGCCTGGAGCAGGTTCACCTTATTGATGGTGTTGTCGAGGGTATCCCTGACGGCCTGGCTGATTTGCAGGAAGAAGTCTGCCTTCTCCATCAGTTCGTCATCTTCAGCAATGACGGGCTGAATGGTCTGGTAATAGGTGTTCCACTTAAAGTCCAGCGACTTCATGGCACGGTCGGCCACCTTCAGCCTTTCACCTATAGCCTTGGCTACGGTCGCCTTGACGGTGCCCTCCTTTCCGGCAGGCGGCAGCATCTGGGAAGAGACGTAGATCTGTTTCACCTCATCGGTCATCGACTGTATACGGCTCTGTATCTCCAGACGTTCGCTATCGGCACTGTCGACGGTTTCGACATATTCCTGGGCAGGCACCGAGAGCCGGCCTGTCAGCAGGACAGCGGCACACAGGATTCTGAATATCGTCTGTTTGATGATCATAGCATGGTCTATTTGCACGTTTTATTGAAATACTGCACGGCCTCGCGGAACACGCTGACAGCCTGTTTCTGCTCTGCCGAGTAGGCACCCTGAGAACTGATGTCGGCCTCACCCGCCTTGACCACGCTGTCGCACTGCTTCACCAGATCGCGCCGTTCCATGACATCCCTGCTGTTCATCCACCGGGCCACCAACTGGTCTATCTGCCTGGCCTTCAGCAGGAGGGTCTTCGGCAGGATACCTGCCAAGCCGCTGGCTGCACCGGCAGAGGTTGCGGTAACAAGCCTACAGGTCATCCGACTGATGGACTCGACGTACTGATTATAACTGTCGTAGGCGGCCTGAATATCAGGACAGTCGCTCTGCGCCTCCTTGCGGGGATACTGGCTGATGAGCAGATCCTGCATCTCCTGGAACAGTTTCAGGCTCTCCTGGCTGGTCACCTGGCCGGAACCGTATTTATCGTTGATGGAGGCATAGGCGGCAGCAATGCTCTTCTCCGCATCCTGTGCACTCTTGATATCCTCGTCCTTGCCATAGCAGGGATCGCGCTGTATAGTCACCTGATACTGGGTATACAGATCCTTGCCAAAGAAAATCTCGTAGTCCCTGACGTCGGTATGCTCCATTAAGAAGATGTCGCGGAGCGTCACACTCACCTGGCTCCGCTTGTTCAGGATGTCGAACGTCTGACTGATATAGTCGTTGACCATCTTATAGTCCTGGGGTGTGGGCTGCAGCCCGTCGTATGAGTTCCAGCGGTTGAACACATAACTCTTCCTCGGCTTGGGAATCGACCATTTCAGGACTTTGGATACTCTGAAACGGTCATCGGGATCACTCTCAACCACGTAAGGCAGCATCTTCGGACGGAGCGTACGTCCCCTGAAGGTGGGCTTATAGCGCACCTGATCCCAGAAGACGAAGAGGGTGCGGTAGGAGATGAGACTGACCGTCAGCGTGTTTGCCTCCTCGTTGAAGACGAATTTTACCATCAAGTCCATGTCCCTTGAATCTTCCTTCAGCGACACATGGTCCGTATAAGAGTTCTCCTGACTGACAGTAATCTCCTTCACCATCTGTGCGGAAAGCACCGATGAGACGGTGAGGGCTGCCAGCAGCAGTGACGTTTTTCGTATCATATATCTTTTCATTTTCTACTTAATTATCTTGGTTGAAGTAAATCCACCCGTTGGGCTCCCCCTGCCGGATGACCCATGCCGCCACTTGCATATCCTCCGGGTAAGGCGGCTCGGCCACTGCATGATAGCGTTCATAACGGAGAAATTCACCCACTCTGCCTATGCCCCATGCCAGATCGGTGTAGGTATCGGCCATATTGATGCAGACGCGTCCGGCAAAATCACCGAAGTAGCGGATGTTCGGATGCCAGGGATGGGGTATCGGAGTTCCCGCCTCATCGTGGGTGACGAACCGGAAGGCCGGTGGTGCATCCACACTGGGATAGCCCTGCGGCAAGTCGATACGCATCCGATAGCCTTTGGCGAACAAGGGCGGATTCGTGACACCCGGCTCCCCGAGCCGCTCCACCTGACAGACCCCACAGATGCTCAGCAACCGGTAGTCTATCAAGTAGGCTGTAGGCAGTCCGTCGCCATTTCGCCCAACTACACGATAACTGATGTCGGAACGGCCATCAAACAGGTCTTCCAACTTCTGCCATTCGTGCAACAGGCGGCGATTGCGCCCACTCAGCAGTTTCGGGTCAAAATCCTCACTCTTCACTTTTCACTCTTCACTTCTCACTTCCCTCATCCCGGGAACGGATCCGGAATCAGGTATATGGTACTGCCATTCACGATGTTGTAGTCGGCCAGCGTCTGGTCAGCCTTGCCGATGCGGGGCCTCAGCACACGTATCTCGTGCACCTCGGGGTCTTCTTTTCCGAAGAAATAGTCGAGCGGTGCCCCGGAATCGTCGATAGAGGGGAAGTCGAAGATCAGTTTGCCGTCGACTCCTATCGCATGGCGCAGATTGGACATCAGCGTGCTCAGCGGGGCTTCAGGGTTCACCACCTTGAACTTGACCGACTTATTCTTATAAACGATATTCAAAAAGAAATCTTCCATATCTTCTATTGATTAAATATTATGATTCTATCTGTATATTCACGTGGATGGGATAGATGTTGGTGCTCCTCACCTCGATCATCTTCTGGAGCAGAATCTCCACCTGAGGCACCTTGTCGGCAAAACTGCGTTTTACGAAAGAGTTGTCGGCAAGCACGATATCCACCAGGATGTCATAGCCGCACTGGCGGTTCTCTATCTGCTGGCGATGACTCACCCTGACACCCTTCACCATGTCCCTGACAATGCCATATCGCGTCAGCAACTCATTATAGCAGAATATCTTCATATCTGCCGGCGTTACAATCCGATCGGCCGTTGCCAGATAATAGCGTGAGAGACTGGCCCTGGCACTTTCTTCCTTAATCTCGTCGCTGCCGGGCACTGGGTTGGCGATGAGCCTTGTCTGTGCACTGTCGAATCCGGATGGTGCCGAGAAGGCGCTGGAGGAATTCAACGACGGATTGACATTGGCGCCTGCCGTTGTCAGGTATCCCACCTCCACACTGCCCTTACCGGTGCGGATGGCCTCTGCCTGGCGCAGCATCATATAGACGCCGGGCATCTGACGCAACTTGTCTTTCTGGGCGATCTCCAGCATTCTCGAGAGGATCTCCTGAAGGCTTTGCATCGTCTTGTCGCCGGAGAAGCCCTGTAGGTTCTGGAAGGCATAATAGTCGGAATGGAACTTGGCAATCAGGGTATTAAGAAGCCTTACCAGCCGCCCGTGGTTGAAACGGTCGGCAGCCACCCGGCGTATCTCCAGGACACTGTTGCCATAGATCTGTTCCTCAGCCGGACGGATGGCATGGAGGAACTGCAGTCCATTCTGGTTCTCCTGCTCGCTGTAGCCGGCTACACGTACTATCGGCGTTTCTGCCGACAGGGTGGTATGGTGCAACTGCGCATTGACCAGCAGCACCGGATTGACTCCGAAATTCTCCTTGTCGAAGGCGAACTTGTCCGAGATGCCCTGGAACTCAAAGACCAGATCCAGGTTCTCCGTCTCTTTGGGAATATACCTGGCAGCCACATGCTTGTCGATGATGAATATGCGGGTGTTCTGCCGGGCGAACAGGTCCATGCAAGAGGCCGAGGCCTGATAGGTCTGCGAACGGTTGTAGAGGATCGTGTCCAGTCCGAAACACTCTGTCAGCGGCAGTTCTGAATAGTCCCAAGGCCGTATCAAGGGCAACTGCTTCCCCTTGATGGTCACCTTCAGGTCCTGGAAATTGGTATTCCTGACGACGAAGGCAAAGTGGGAGAGGTCGCTGACAGGCGACTTGAAGGCGAGTGCCACTTTCCAGCAGCGCCCATCCATCCTGACGATGGAGCGCACCCTGGCATTCAGTGCCCGGGTTTTCAGCAAGGGCATGAACGTGAATTCTGTTCCTGACAGGGAAAACGTGCTCATGCTGTTAATCTCCTGCTCGGGCACATTCTCCTGCAGCGCTGTCTCGACGACGGCGGTTGCCGGTGTGGCATGTCCCACCTCATAGGGCGTCAGCAACTGGGCGAACTCCTCCAGTATCTCGGTCTTCATCAGGTCGAAGTCGCTGAGAGAATCGTTCATCTGATAGGCCACAGCAGTCAGGAGGATTGAGAACATGGGGTCGTTCTCCAGTCCCTCCAGAGAATCGTTCATGTCGCTCTTTCGCCAAATGTTGATGGCTTCGCGCAACAGTTCTTCGGCTCTTTGCCTTGTCTCGAATATCGTTTGTTTCATCTTTTCATTCTTTCATTGTTCGTTCTTTCATTCTCTCAGTTCCAGACTCTGAATATCTGCTTAAAGACATAGTTCTCCTTCGTACTGACGATGGTCCCCTTGACGGTGATATAGATCTGACGCTCCTCCCGGATGTAGGTCATCGACACGGTGATGCCCTCCAGACGCTTCTCGTATTTGGTGATAGCCTCCTTCAGTTCCGAGGCGAAGGTGTTGATGCTCTTCGACGAGCCGGAGATCTTCTTGTCGTAGACACCCTGGATAAGAGAGGAATTGGTGTCGCCGGAATTGAAGACAACGCCTTCGTTCTCGTTGAACATCTCGAAGCGCAGGTTATTGAACACGAAGCCGAACTGCGGGTCGACAGGCGTGCTGTATTGTCCTGTCGTCAGCAGCAACTGGATGGTCTGGTCCACGGCCCGCTTGATGTCTTCTTCCCGCTCCAGTCCCTTAGGGGTAATGTTCAAAGGTATCGACAGCATATTCTATTATATTTATATCATAGGAATGAAATGGTCTTCCTCCTCTTCATGCAGCACGTTGTACACGCCGATGTAGATGTCGGAGAAGAGTTTGTCGTAGAGCGACTTTGCCAGATCCTTGCCCATCAGGTCCATGCTCTCTGCGAGGCGGTCGCTGAGCAGGGTGGAACGCGACTCGATATCCGAGGAGAACTGGTCTGACAATTCTGTCTTCAGTGTCTCCCGGATGTAGACGGTCAGAGAGTCGGTCAACTGCTGTATCTCCTGATGCAGTTCCTCCTTCGTCTGCATGATCAGTTTCTCCAGCAGTTCCGGGTGCAACTGATCGTAGAGTTCTTTCTTGGCCTGGGCCAGCAGGGCATCATAATCGATGGTATTGTCCTCAAGAACCACATCGTCGAGGATGGTGATTGCTCCCACCAGATAGTCGTCGAGCCACTGCAGCCACGACTGGATATCGATCCGGGAGGGTGTGGGCACCTTCACCCGCTGTTCACGGTTGGGGGTGACGATATAGTAGTCGATGGCCTGGGCAATCTCCTGTGTCAGCAGTACGAAGTCCTGCATGCTGTTCATCAGATTGTAGTCCTTGAGCATGAACATATAGCGCAGCATGGCGCGTTTGCCCTCGCCATTGTCGAAGTTCGGGTGCTCTGCCAACGGTGCCAGCAGTTCTACGTACCTGTCGATATACTCCTTGAAACAGGGATGCTCCGTCAGCAGCAGGCAGGGCGGCACGAAGTCGGTATCGACGGCAAACACGCCGTCGTTCACCTTGAAGCGCGCCAGGGGGAACAGGTCACCGGCCTCCACCTCCTCTTCGGTATTGATATTATAGATGTAGCGGGGTCTGACAAAGGGCACGCCCTCCTTCTCGAACTCCGTCTGTTCTTCGCCGAAGCCTATGGTCAGGTAGTACTTGTCGCCGAACAGCATCGGTATCGTCACCTGCACGTCCTCGTCGGCATTCACAATCCTTCCCGATGGCAGTAGCGCCATGCACTGCAAGTGCTCGATCTCATACCGGTTCTTGACAAAAATCCCCTTACAGTTAAACGGTTGGCCCGGCAACAGCCCCATCCGGTTACTGCCCAAGGCAGCACGCATGGCCAGTCTCTGCTTGAAACTCCAGTTCTCGGCCATCTCAAGGAATGTCTGAGCCGTCAGTTCCATACCGGGCATCCAGTTGATTCTTGCATTAATATCCATATCGTTGTACTTACTTTATTCAAGTTTCGCAAGTTAAAAATTAGTTGAGATAAGGTCGCAAAAAAGAGCACAGGGATTTCCGTATGTCGCGGAAATTTTGTAACTTTGAAGTGCTAATCACAAAGTACAATAACCCTATGCTCAGCGACAAAGGTACA
>JAFUAK010000031.1 GCA_017460765.1 Prevotella sp.
GCGAGTATCTGAAGGCTACCAATCCCGATGTCTATGCTTCTCACATCACTGTTGACGCTGAAGGTAAGGAGTCTTGGACTGCAATCAGCAAGAGTGGCATCGGTGTCATCGTATTCCCCGTATTCAAGGACTGCAAGTATGTTATCAATGCCAACGGTTCTAAGATGACCCTCGGCGCAATTGCTTTCAGCGAGGTCGACGAACTGAATGTGGAAACTACCGATGGCGTGAAGGTTTACACTGCCGGTGGTGCTACTGGCATCCAGAGTGCAAAGGTTATCACGGTTACCACCGACGGTGCTGTCTACAACCTCGCCGGTCAGAAGGTCGGTGCTTCTTATAAGGGCATCGTCATCAAGGACGGCAAGAAGTTCTTCCAGAAGTAAAAAGTATTCCAATACTAATACTACCAAGGGAGCATCGAATCATCGGTGCTCCCTTATTTTATGGCCCTTTTCTGGCAGGCTTACACCTTAGGTTACTAAGTTTTTCCACAAATTCTTTGCTGTTTCGTACAAATTTCTTATCTTTGCAAAAAATAAAGAAACGGGCAAACAACTACTGCACTACTGCTAATGTATCACAAGACTTTAGGACTCTATTGTTTTCTGTCTTTTATGATGGCGATCTGCTTTCAGGCGAAAGGAGAGGAGCATCCGTTGCCTTATATCACTGAAGGCCTGCTCGACACGACCAACGTGGAGACACTTGGACTGACGATGGTGGAGGGCACGCGGACCGTCAGGATTTTCTCCCCGACAGAAGAAACCCATCACTATGCAAACGGTGTGGTGATGACAGCCTTCAAGGACGTGCTCTACTGCATGTGGCAGAGTTCGCAGACAGATGAAGATGCACCCGAGACCTGCGTTGTGTACAGCACAAGCAATGATGAAGGACAGACTTGGAGCCAGCCTCAAGTGCTGGCGGCTGCAACGGACTGCAGTTACTACACTTCGGGAGGATGGATTGCGACAGCCGATACGCTGATAGCCTTCATCAACAACTGGCCCAAAGTGCTGACACCCGTCGGTGGCAATGCGCTCTGTCTGACCAGCACTGACGGTATCCACTGGAGCAGCCCCCACCCCATCATGATGGCCGACGGACAGCCGATGAACGGCATCATCGAGCAGGATCCCCTCCCACTGCCCTGCGGCAGGATTATCGGTGCAGCCCATTTCCAGCCGGGACTCCATGTCTGTCCCGTCTATACGGACAATCCAACAGGATGCAGCGGCTGGAAACGCGGAGACTTTCAGGCGCACGATCGCGGCAAGCAGTCACAGGAACTGGAACCCAGCCAATATAGGCTGAACGACGGACGCCTCGTGATGATGTTCCGCGACCAGAACAGCTCCTACCTAAAGATGGCCGCCATCAGCAGTGACCGGGGTGAGCACTGGACGGAGGCCAGGCTAACGAATATCCCCGATGCCCGCGTGAAGCAGAGCGCAGGCAACTTACCAGACGGCACGGCCTATCTGGCAGGCAATCCGACGGGCTGCAAGCGCAGGAGTCCACTGGCGGTATTGTTCAGCAGCGACGGCCTTTGTTTTGACCGCGCCCTGCTGCTCCGAAGCGGTGGGTCCGACTTACAGCCTCAGCGCTATCCCGGGAAGTACAAGACACTCGGCTACAGTTATCCCAAGTCGATGGTCTATAAGGGCCGGCTCTACGTAGCCTATGCCACCAATAAAGAGGATGTGGAATATACAGTGATTGAACAATGAAGCAAATATCTATTTTTTTACTGTGCATGATGTGCGGCTGGCTGAACACTTCAGCCGAGAACTATCCCTATCGCAGTGACTACCTGTGGCTGACAGTGCCCGACCATGCCGACTGGCTCTACAAGACGGGCGAAAAGGCCCGCGTGGAAGTGACTTTCTGCAAGTATGGCATCCCACAGGAGGTGGAGGTCAGTTATGAGATCGGACAGGACATGCTGCCCGCCTCGGCCTCTGGGAAGGTGATGTTGAAAAACGGCAGGACCGTCATTGACATGGGAACAATGAAGAAGCCCGGTTTCCTGGACCTGCGCCTCAAGGCCGCCGTCGACGGCAAGACCTATGAGCACCACGTGAAGGTGGGCTTCTCGCCTGAACAACTAAAACCCTACACGAAGGATCCTGCCGACTTCGATGCCTTTTGGAAACAGAATCTCGAAGAAGCACGCAAAACCCCTGTCAGTGTCGACTGTAAAAAGGTTGAAAAGTACTCGACCGATGGGTTCGACTGCTATCTGCTGAAAATACGTACGGACAGCCGCCACAGCATCTATGGCTATCTGACAAAGCCCAAGCAGGCTGGCAAGTATCCAGTAGTGCTCTGTCCGCCGGGTGCCGGCATCAAGACCATCAAGGAACCGATGCGTAACACCTATTATGCCAAGAACGGCTTCATCCGTCTGGAGATGGAGATCCACGGGCTGAACCCTGAGATGACCGAAGAGCAGTTCAAGGAGATTTCCACGGCTTTCTCTGCTGAGAACGGCTACGTGGAGAATGGGCTCGACAACCGCGACAACTATTATATGAAGCACGTCTACACCGGTTGCATACGGGCACTCGACTATCTCTGTTCACTGCCAGACTGGGACGGCAAGAACGTGTTCGTGCAAGGTGGTAGCCAGGGCGGGGCTCTTTCTCTTATCACCGCCGCCCTCGACAAGCGGGTTACAGCCTGCGTGGCCAATCATCCGGCTCTCTCCGACGTGGCAGGCTATGCCGAACAAGGGCGCACAGGCGGCTGGCCGCATCTGATCAGGGAGAACCAGATGCTGACACCCGAGAAGATCAAGACGCTGCAATACTACGATGTCGTAAACTTCGCCCGCCGCATCCAATGTCCCGTCTACCTGACCTGGGGTTACAACGACAATACCTGTCCGCCGACTACCAGTTATATCGTGTGGAACGTCATCACCGCCCCCAAGGAGTCGCTGATTACCCCCATCAATGAGCACTGGACGACAAACGACACTAACTACGGACAAATGCTATGGCTAAAAGAACGTATCAAGTAATGCTCTCATGCCTGCTGCTGGCACTGCCCATCGCAGCGCAGCAACGGGAAAAGTATGAGTTCATGCGCAATCTGCCTGTCTATGCCGACTCGCTGATTGCCGACTTCGACTATCCCCTCGCCTGGGGTAACAGCGACATCAAGGACTTCGGCGAATGGAAGCAGGCCGCACGGCAGAAGGTGTTCGACTGTATGCTCACCCCACCGCCCCCACCAGCCAACGGCTACGACGTGAAGGTGCTCTTCGAGGAGCAGCGCGACGGCTACAAGGCCAGGAAGATTGAGATCAGGCTTTCCCGCTACTATACCGTTCCTGCCTACGTGCTCATCCCAGACGGCAAGGGTCCCTTCCCCGCCGTGAATGCCCTGCACGACCATGGCGGGCACCTGTTTATCGGCAAGGAGAAAATGATACGGCCTCTGGCCTGCGAGGACTCGACCGTCATCAAGGATGCCGACGAGTGGGTATCAGGCTACGAGGGACAATTCTTCGGCGACTATCTGGCCCGGCACGGCTACGTGGTGTTTTCAGCCGACGCTCCCATGTGGGGAGAGCGCGGACAGAAGGAGGGAGCGAAAAGAAGCCTGTACGACATGATTGCCGGCAACATGATGATGTACGGTATCGATCTCTCGGCCTACATGACCTACGACGACATCGCCGGTACGGAGTACCTGGCCTCGATGCCGGAAGTAGATCCTGAACGCATCGGCTGCACAGGCTGGTCGATGGGTGCCTACAGGGCCTGGATGCTCTCTGCACTCAGCGACCATATCAAGGCCGGTGCATCCGTCTGCTGGATGGTAACTGCCGACGAGCAGATGTCGTTCAAATACAAGCGGACGGAGAACGGCGGCTTTGCCAACTGTTTACCCGGTCTGCGCCGCTGGCTCGACTACCCGCATATCGCCAGCATCGCCTGTCCCAAACCTATGCTCTTCATCAACGGCTCACAGGATAAACTCTTCCCTGTGGCAGGTGTCGAGAAAGCCTTTGCCACAATGCATGACACATGGGAAAGTCAGGGAGCAGGCGACCGCATCGAGACAGAACTCTGGGAGATGCCCCATAGTTGCGGACTCAGGTCACAGGCCCGCGTACTGGATTTCTTTGACAGATATCTCAAATAGCAATAAGCATGAAGAAAACAATCATTGCCACCCTACTCTGTGCACTTGGCACGACGATAGCCTGTGCACAAATGCTACCCTATCAGGACTCAGGACTTTCGGCCGCCCAGCGTGCAGACGACCTGCTTGGCCGACTGACACTCGAAGAGAAAGTCAGCCTGATGATGGACACGTCACCTGCCATCGAACGCTTAGGCATCCCCCAGTTCCAGTGGTGGAACGAGGCTCTGCACGGCGTGGGGCGTAACGGCTTTGCCACCGTGTTCCCTATCACGATGGGCATGGCCGCCTCGTGGGACGACGCCCTGCTGCACAGGGTCTTTACGGCCGTGAGTGACGAGGCCCGGGTGAAGGCCCAGCAGGCCAAGCGTTCGGGCGACATCAAGCGCTACCAGAGCCTGTCGTTCTGGACACCGAATATCAACATCTTCCGCGATCCCCGCTGGGGACGCGGGCAGGAGACCTACGGCGAAGATCCCTATCTGACGAGCCGGATGGGACTTGCCGTGGTGCGCGGTCTGCAGGGCATGACCTATAGTGGAGAGTGGATCATGGACAGTTATAAGAAGTTGCTTGCCTGTGCCAAGCACTTCGCCGTACACAGCGGTCCTGAGTGGAACCGACATACCTTCAACATCGAGAACCTGCCGGAGCGCGACCTCTGGGAGACCTATCTGCCAGCCTTCAAGGCGCTGGTACAGGAAGGCAAGGTAGCCGAAGTGATGTGCGCCTATCAGAGAATCGACGGCCAGGCATGCTGTGCACAGACCCGCTATGAGCAGCAGATCCTGCGCGACGAGTGGGGCTTCGACGGTCTGATTACCAGTGACTGCGGTGCTATCCGTGACTTCCTGCCGAAGTGGCACAGCGTGGCAAAGGACGGGGCCGAGGCCAGTGCCAAGGCGGTGCTTTCGGGTACCGATGTGGAGTGCGGTTCGGAGTATAAGAACCTGCCTGAAGCCGTGCGCCGTGGTGACATCAAGGAGACCGACCTCGACCGTAGCCTGCGACGCCTGCTCATCGCCCGCTTCGAACTGGGCAACTTCGATGCCGACGACCAGAATCCCTGGACCAAGATACCTGAGAGCGTCGTGGCCTGCGATACCCACAAGCAACTGGCCCTCGACATGGCCCGCAAGAGCATCGTGCTGCTGAAAAACGACGGTATCCTCCCTTTAGCCTCAACAGGCGACATTGCCGTACTCGGAGCCAACGCCAACGACTCCGTCATGATGTGGGGCAACTACTCCGGCTATCCCACAAAGACCATTACCGCCCTTGAAGGCATCCAGCGCATCGCCCCGCAGGCCCGTTTCATCAACGGCTGCGGACTGACGCGCAATGAAGTGTTCGAAAGCCGCTTCTCGGAACTGAAGACACCACTCGGCAGCAAGGGCATA
>JAFUAK010000032.1 GCA_017460765.1 Prevotella sp.
GACTTCCAGGAGGGTGCAAGCCAGTACCAACTGACGGCGGCCGCCACAGGCAGTTGCACCGTGACACTGCGACTCGACAGCCTGAATGGTCCCGTTATCGGCAGTCTTCAGATCAGTCCAACAGGCTCGGTCGAAACTTATCAGGCCTTCACCACGGAAGTGAAGAAGATGGCCGGCATACACGACCTCTATATCTGCTTCAGTAATGCGCAGGGAGATGCCCACCTTGACTGGTGGCAGTTCATCAGGTGATCACTGTTTCTCCGTCATGTACTTCCAGTAGCGACGGGGCATGTCATTGAGTTGCTTACGGGGATTCAGCCGTTCCCTGATACAGATGGCCTTGAAATAAGTGCGCCACATATCCTGTAGCAACTGGTCATCGTCGCTTAGCATATCCACATCCAGTCTGCCGTTCTCTAAACTAAAGGGAACGGCAGTTTCGTCTTCAAAGGTAATGCGGATGACAGAGGTTCCTGGGGTATGGTAATATCCATAATGCCTCCTCGCGTCATAGATCAGCCAAGGCTGATCGCCAAAGCGGTCCTCGAAATGGTCTACTGCGAGCGGCAGCACATTATGGTCGGGTGCCACTACCCCCAGATACGTACCGTCCTTGGCCTTCTGGAACCGGATGAACTGCTTCATGCGCTGGGACTCATGGAGCACCCGTCGGCAAGTGTTACGCACAAAAAGCACGTCCTCATCAGCAGCATTGTGCTCGATACTTCTGCCTGTCCTGAAGACCTTACAGATATAATTGAACAACGGCTGATGGAGCGTGCGTTCTTCCGAGAGCCAACTCAGGGTAATAATCCGAAGTCCGCCGACAGACAGATGCTTTGCCAGTCCCTTCCATACACGGTCAGCCTTCTCATCGTCAGTAACCACCACGTGGGGCTCATCGGAAAACAACGGCAACTGCTCTCCCTCCGTGAGTAGTATCACCGACTCCTGGTGCAGGGCAAACGCGTCGAATACCGCCGTCAGCACACCGTCCATCGTCCCATCAAACGTAAAACATATCATTCGAATTCCAGTTCAAGTTGCTGTTCCTCCGCCGCTCGCTTCTGCTGGGCCTTCGAGATAAGCAGCGGGCGCAGCCGTTCAGGATGCAGTTCATTGACACCGACGATAGGCATCGCATAGCCGTTCGTCAGTTCGTGACAGGTTATAAAGTACTTCGCCTTCTTCATCACCACACCCATCTTCTTCAGGTCGAAGGAAGTCAGACGGTTAAAGCGACGGCTGTTGACGATAAGCCATGCCGACTTTGTGCCGAGACCCGGCACACGGAGTAACTGCTCATAATCAGCCGTGTTAATATCCACGGGGAATGCCTCTGGATGACGCAGGGCCCAGGCGAGTTTAGGGTCGATTTCCAAGTCGAGGTTCGTATGCAGGTCGTCCACAATCTCCTCCACCTTGAAATGGTAGAAGCGCAAGAGCCAGTCGGCCTGATAGAGTCGGTTCTCGCGCACCAGTGGCGGCTGTTTCAGGATAGGCAGGCGCGGATCGTAGGTATTTACGCTGACATAGCCCGAATAGTACACACGCCGCATCGTCGGCTGACCATAGAGGACCGACGACATCGTAAGGATATCACGGTCGGTCTCCTTCGTGGCCCCCACGATCATCTGCGTCGACTGGCCTGCTGGCACGAAACGGGGCGCATGACGGAATTTCTTCCTGTCTTCCTTGTTCTCCAATACCCCCTGCTGGATAAGTTTCATGGGTTGGAACACGCTCTGGTGGTCCTTCTCCGGAGCGAGTAGTTTCAACGACTCCTCTTTAGGGATCTCAATGTTCACACTCATGCGGTCGGCATAGCGTCCAGCCTCCTGCAGCAGTTCCTGCGAGGCGCCAGGGATGCTCTTCAGATGGATGTAGCCGTTGAAGCGGTGCACTGTGCGCAGGTCACGAGCAATGGCAGTCAGCCGTTCCATCGTGTAGTCGGCATTGCGAACCACTCCACTCGACAAGAACAGACCCTCAATATAGTTGCGGCGGTAGAACTCCATCGTGATCTCCTCCAGTTCCGACACAGAGAGCGTAGCCCGCCTGATGTCGTTCGAACGGCGGTTGATACAGTAGGCACAGTCGTACATGCAATAGTTCGTCAGCATCACCTTTAGCAGCGAGATGCAACGCCCGTCATCGGCAAACGAGTGGCAGATACCCACGCCGCCCACGGTGTTGCCCACCATGCCTTTCTTACCAGAGCGCACGATACCGCTCGACGAGCACGACACATCGTACTTCGCCGACTCCGCGAGAATCCGCAGCCTTTCCATCGTCTTTTCCGTCAACATGGGGGCAAAGATACAACAAAGGTGTCCCAAAAGTCAGGACACCTTTGAATATTTAACTTCTTTTACGACTTAGTGGTTACGGAAGTTCCACTTGGAGTTGTCGCTCGAGAAGTCATACTTGGCTAGTGTGGGCGTTGAGTCACCTGCAGAATAGAGGCAATAGGTGGTGTTGACACCCTCTATGCCGGGAATGGCCTTCGGCATGATGCGATAGGTACCGTCAGTGAGTTGCTCGATACGCCACAATTGTTCATCGGCACCCGTATAGGCAGGCACGGTAGTCACCTCCTTATCGGCGGTAGCAGCCAGGGCACGCTCTGTACCCTCGATGACGATCTTGAAATAGGGATTGCTGAGGTAGCCCCCTGCTTCATTGACGGGCGTGATAGTCCAGCGCTGATGGGGACGGAACATATAGTCGCCGATACGGGCGGGGATGTCACCCTCCGGCCAGGTACCACTGACTTCTTCCAATGTCTGGTTGGCGATGGGCTTCACGGGCTGTTGCATCTGGTCGCGGTTGAACCAGCCCTGACGCTCCTGCTGCATACGGACGAAATCGACGGCGAGTTCCAAAGCATAGCCACGACGCTCACTCAAGATCGCCAGGTTGCCACCCTTGAAGTTGTCACCGGCCACGGGCCAGCCGTTCTTCCAGACCAAAGGACGGACAGCGAGCGTGGAACGGCCACTCAGTTCGAAGTCAGCCTCCCAGTGGAACGACATCACCTCGACGCCCTCATCAACAATGAAGCGTCCGAAGTGTCCGGCACCACAGGCGCGCTCTTCGGCAGCAATCACCATCTTACCACCACCTTGATACATGTCACGACCAACATTATCTACATAAGGGCCCTCGATGCTCTTAGAACGTCCTACGACAATATTATAGGTGGAGTTGACACCGTCGCAGCAGGTACCGTGGGTACCGAGCAGATAATACCAGCCATCACGGTACATCAGGTCGGAGGCCTCGCAGTCGATGGC
>JAFUAK010000033.1 GCA_017460765.1 Prevotella sp.
CGTTGCAAAGGTAAGGATATTTGATTGCGGTTCACGAACGCTTGGCGATTTTTTCAAAGAAACCCAGCCAAGCGTTGCGCTGTTGCAGTGTTGCAGTTCCCGAGAGAGCCCCCAAAATCCTGAAATTACTACTATATTAATCTATATATAAATATATATCTAAATATAGAGTTAATTCTTCACTTTCCCACCCTCATTTTTGGAACTGCAACACTGCAACGCTGCAACACGATCTATGATTCCAGCATAATTTCCGAACATTCCAAGTTTTTGAGACTTTTTTTGCAGAAAAATATAGGAATCGAGATTTATCTCGAATTTTATTTGTATTTTTGCAATCAAATTGGAATAGTATGGCATCAAAGACATCCATAAATAATCATCGTGTAGACCAGTGGAAGGCTGATGTAGCAGCGTCAGTGGAATTTTATAACGAGTGGTTTTTGCGTTTTGCACCTCAGACTTATATAGCCGAACGCAATGAGGCAGCAGCCAAGGTTGAGCAGGCGCTGAAGGCAACAAAGGATTTGTCTGCTATAACGCCCCAGGCACTTAAAGATAATCCGTCGCTACTGCATATCTTCCGAATGCTCACGGCCCCCCCAATAGCGCGAGACAGACTTTCTGGGCTTTCATCTATCACAAAATCAGTTGTTGAGAGTCTTGAGGACGGTAGACTCCCCAGAATGAAGAGCGAGTTACTTGATGAACAATTATCCAGAGTTGTTTCTGTTATAGATCAGTTACTTGACCGGCAACTGTTTGAATGGCTCGATGAAAAACGCCAACCTTCCCGTCAGGAAAGGAAACGTGCCTCGTCTGTCATAGCAGACCGTTTATGTGGTTCGGATGCCAATCCCATTATCCGCAATGAGCAAGAACGGCGGCAAATAGATGCTCTTTCCGCCTACCTGGAGCAGATTGGCTACTGCCGGATAAAGACCAAGGACGTGAAGGATTTCCGTGAGATGAATGCAGGGACCTACTGCGATCATCTGATAGTTCTGGTGGAGGACAATGCCGGCATGAAGCAGAAACAGATACCCGTAGATATGGTTGTGAAGCCCCTGAAAAGCGAAGCCTACGAACTGCCTGTGCTGATTGAGTGTAAGTCTGCCGGTGATTATACAAATACCAACAAACGCCAGAAGGAGGAGGCTCAGAAGGTGAACCAACTCCGTGACACCTACGGCAATAATCTCCATTATATTCTTTTCCTCTGTGGCTATTTTGGCACGCCTTTCCAAGGCTATGTTGCATCAGAAGGAATCGACTGGGTTTGGGAACACAGAATCAATGACTTTGACATATTATTAAAATAGTGTGTGCTATGACATTGGAAGAAAGGCGATATCAACTCCAGCAATCTCTTGACAACGAAAAAAGTCAGGAGCAGCGCAATGTGTTGGGGCAATTCTCTACTCCATTCTCGCTAGCCAAAGACATTGTCACTTATGTGTTAGGTATAGATCCCGGTCAGAAGCACCTGGAAATGATTGAGCCTGCGTGCGGCATGGGCGTGTTTTTTTCCGCTTTGCAAGATGTGATGGGCTTGGAAACTCTAGATGGTTGTCTTGGCTTTGAAATTGACCCCCATTATTACTCGCCTGCTGTAGAACTGTGGCAAGAAACGGGTGTTGACATCCGATGCGCTGATTTCCTGTCACAAGTACCATTTAAGAAGTTCCCGCTCTTGATAGCCAATCCACCCTATTCCCGTCATCATCACATACCATTAGAGCAAAAGCAGATGTTACAGGAGGCGACGCTTCGTGAGACGGGTATACGCATCTCTGGACTTTCCGGACTATATTGTTACTTCCTGATGCTCTCCACACGGTGGCTTCAGGAAGGAGCACTGTCTTGTTGGCTGATTCCGAGTGAGTTTATGGATGTCAACTATGGAGAAGCAGTCAAACAATATTTGCTGGAGAATGTCGATCTTGTCAGCATTCATCGTTTTGACGAGAGAGACCTTCAGTTTTCTGATGCTCTCATTACTTCTTCAGTAGTAGTATTCCGCAACCAGAAACCATCCGGCCATCCCGTTTTGTTCTCTTATGGCAGTAGCATTTGTAATCCTTCAAAGGTTGTTAAAATAGACAGATGTCAACTTGACAGCCATCAGAAATGGACTCACCATTTTGACAGCATTCCCCAGAAGCAACTCTCAAACCAGCACGTAAGGGTATTAGGTGACTATTTCGAAGTAAAACGTGGTATTGCTACAGGATGCAACAGTTTCTTCATAGTCAATGAAGAGACCATTGCACGCTACCAATTGCCAAAGGAATATCTGACAGCAATTCTTCCTGCCCCACGTAACATGAAAGGCGATGTCTTCAAGAGTTCTGATTGCATTTCGGACACTGGTCTTTATCTATTTAGCACTAGTGACGACGAGGCTACCATAGCCTCCAAATATCCGTCAGTGCTGGAATATATCAAGAAAGGAGTGGAAAAGAAAGTGCATGAGAAATATATTTGTAGCCGTCATGCTCCTTGGTACAATTGCGAAAAGCGCAACAGTGCCCCATTTGTTATTCCATATATGGGACGCGGTGAGAAGGGCCGGAAATTGTTTCGTTTCATTTTGAATCAGTCTGACGCTATTGCTACAAACGGATATCTGTTGATATACCCCAAACCAGAATTTGCGTACCTTTTCCGAAATCCAGATTTCACAGTATCAGTCTGGCAATGTCTGAATACCATCAGCACAGAAGATTTTGAGCATAACGGAAGGTTTTACGGAGGAGGGCTACACAAATTGGAACCTCGTGAGTTGCTGTCAATACCGATCGAAGGTTTGGAGCAATTATTTGGGAATGAATTATTATTTGTGGCATAGAGCCGAATTGTAATTTGAAACAACTAATAGAGATAATAAGATGATAACTCAACTTCTGAAACTTGACCCGCCATACAACATTATCTGCGGACGTAACAAGATTGCAAAACACGTGGCCACGTTCATCGTTGCCGATATAAAATACGATAAAGAGTATAGGCTCGTAGAGATTGGCGGAAAGGATTATCCTGTCGGGGGACCTGATATGAAGACGTACAGTTTCCCTGTTGTGGAATATGGCGACGGCAGTCCTGCAGGCGATGTATGGAATGACGTGGAAGTCAGGGAATGCCGTGTGATTGCCAAGGCTCCCAAGGATGATGGCTCCCCAACCCGGATATGGAGCAGTTGGTTTTGCGAAACGCTACGATTCCTGCATAATGATGAATACGGGGCAACGCAGACCCCCCTTACCCTCTATGAGCAGTTGAAAAGTCTGCACGTCGATGTAGACAAAATGGGAACTTTTGGCGATCCGAAGAGGGTGGAAGTGGAGTTGGAATTCAATGATTCTGAAGATGTCAGTTCTATTGATTCTGCAACAGGTAGCGAATTGTTTTTCACGGCTGCATACGCCACGGGTAATGAGAGGCAGAAAGAGGAAAAACTTAGTCTGGTATTAAGATGGGCTGCACAATACATCAGGATTTTAAATGTATTAATCGTTTTCACCACTAAGGCCGAGCCGTATCAGGAAATGCTTGCAGAGTGGAACGAAGCCCTCGAGAAGGCTGCAAAGCAATATAATGAGAGAAAATAGGCCATTCAGCATAGACCTCGAGGAAATGATTGGCTATGCGAAGTCGCTTCCTACATGGGAAGACGCACGCCCCATAGCCAACTACCTGAACTGGCAGTTCCGAAACAGCGGAACTCCAGAGGTGTTTGCACGAATCGACAGTATTTCCCGTCATTTCAAAGAACAAGGCGAAGAGGCTATTGCCGAGCGCGTCCGTCGGCAGTTGGAGATGCGCTTCCAGAAGATGCTGGGCTTGCCTGAAATCAACCTGAGCGACGAACAGGCCGTCACGGCCCTGATGGAGGTGATGCCGCTGATCAGTTTTGACAACCAATGGGTTGCCATCTATCGCATTCTGGTTGACTATTGCAAATTCCCCAGCGAGATACAGGCTTTCTGCCATCATATTGACAATTGCCTGGCTGGCAGGAGACTGTCGCGCCCATGCAGGTATCAGAATATTCAAAAGTATCTGACGGGTATCTTGGCAAAGCCATATAAGCAGTGGCTCGCATACGAGGGGCATCAGGACACGGGATTTAACCGTCAGAAGCGGGTGGCCGACAAGTTTCTTGCCATAGTCAGGCGCATAGCAGAGAATACTGAAAACATATCATCAGCGTATAGTTTCACATAACATATTAACACATCTATACTATCTTTATACGATGCAAGGACAAAGTGCCTTGCATCGTTTTTTTGTACTTAACTTTGCATTGTCAATCCGACAAAGAAGCACTCATGGTGAGGCTTCGGGCAGCGGTTGACGGGCAAAGAAAAGATGGAAACAAAAATCTTAAGGGTGGTACGCCAGGGGGAGGCCTTCAGCGTACAGTCGAACAAACAGGAGTCGGGACAGATCCAGAAGTGCAACATCGTGGTTCGCGAACTGGGCGGCTCGAAGTTTGAGAATGAGTTTGTGTGCGCGATGCTGGGCTCGCTGGCCGCGTGCAGGTTCTACGAGGGCGATGTGGTGGTGGCCACGCTCCGTTTCTCTACGCATGAGTATCAGGGACAGGTGTTTCAGGATGTTTTGGCAACCGACATCGTGCCGCTGAAAAACAAATGATATTATTAACAAGACGATCAAGTTTCGAAGAATGAAGACAACAGAGATCTTAGTGATGAAGTTGATGGAGTTTGAGGGCTGCAGGCTAGAGGCCTACCAAGACGCGGCGGGGGTCGTGACCATCGGCTACGGACACACGCACAACGTGAGGATGGGCGACCGGATCACTGCCTGGTATGCAAAGGACCTGCTGAAGGAGGATATCGCCTACTTCGAGGACCAGGTGAAGGCGCTCAACGTGGCCCGAACCGAGGGGCAGTTGGACGCGCTGGTGTCGTTTGCTTTCAATTTGGGCATCGACCGGCTGGCCGGGTCGACGCTGCTGAAGGTGATCCGCGAGGGCGGCTCGAAGAGTCAGATCAGGCGTGAGTTCGGGCGGTGGGTGTATGCCGCAGGGAAGAAACTCAGGGGACTCGAAAAGCGCCGTGAGTGGGAGGCCAGGCGATTCTTTGAGTAGTAACAGACGACTTCTACTTCTCGCTCGACGAGGATCAGTTGGATCAGTTGCCCGATAGACTGGTAAGGCAGGCCGGAGCGATAGCGCAGAAAGTGGTACGTGAACTAATCTGTAAGTAAGGTGTATGAGTGTATTCGAGATCTATCAGAAGGATGGCGGCGCTAAGTTCATGCGCCCCATCCGTAGCAGAGAGGATTATCTGAGCAGCCGCAATACGGAGAGGCAGCGACAGATACTGAAGACTGTGCGGGAGCAGGATGCCAGTTGGAAGAATCAACTGGTGCAGATGAACTACTCGTGCCTGCCTAATCCCGACGGCTCTCTGAAAGGCAGCAAGACGGCCTCCAGGTCGGTGGGTATGGATATCGACTTCAAGGCTCCTGACGGTCTTTCGGCCGAAGAGAGGCAGGCTTGGCTTGCCAGGCAGATGGCGGGTGTGCCTGAACTGGTGCTGAGCAAGAAGGATGAACTCGGGCTTCTGATGTTGGAGCGCTCGGCAACAAAGGGCTATCATCTGGTATTCCGCCGTCATGAGGACCTCTCGCAAGAGGAAAACCTCTGCTGGGCAAGCGAGTTGCTCGGGGTGGAGTTTGATGAAAGGGCAAAGGACATCACGAGGGTGTTCTTCACAACGACAGGCGATGAGGGAGAGTTGCTGTTCCTGGACGATGAGATTTTCGATGCGACACCTGCGGCTGAGGGCGACACACAGGGGACAGTCCCTCTGTGCTCCACAAGTTACGCACAGCAGGGACAGTCCCCGTGTGTCACCCAGTCCCCGTGTGTCACTTACGACCCGGAGGCGAGGTATAACGGGGTGCTGTTCAGCGACATCATCACGAAGTACTGGGAACTCTACAACGACGGGAAAAAGCCTGTTGACGGTGACCGTAACGCGCTGACCTTTGAGTTGGCGGTCACGATACGAAGCATCTGCGGCTATTCGCTGGAGAAGATGCTACAGGTGGTGCCCAACTACTGGAAGAACGAGCAGGGCGAGTGCTCTCAGGCGGATTGGGCCGAATACCGCAAGACCATCGAGAATGCGCTGAAGGAGACTCGCAAGGGTATGCCCTACCGCTTGAAGCAGGTGTTGCAGGCGTTGAAGTCGCAGCAGGGCGTGAAGGCCTGCGGCGGAACGCTGACCGCGCCTCCTCCGATGCCGAAACGGTTGCCGCCGCTGATCAAGTTGCTGACAAAGAACGTTCCCTGGTTCTACAAGCCCGCTGTGGCGGGTGCGGTGTTTCCGGCGCTGGGTGTCCACCTGCACGGCGTAAAGTTCCGTTATTGGGACAATGTGGAGCACGAGGCCACTTTCATGAATGTGCTGATAGGCCGGCAGTCAATAGGTAAGGGCACCATCAAGAAGCCCATCGAGTATATCATGGCGGACATCAAGCAGCGCGACCACCCCAACCGCCAGCGTGAAGACGAGTGGAAGCAGAAGAACCCCGGGGCCAAGCCGAAGAAAGAGCCGCGACCAACTGACATCTGTATCCAGATGCTGATTGACAACCTGACCGATGCCGTCTTCAACCAGCGCATCGTGGATGCCAACAACAACGGCCAGCGCTTTGTCTATACGATCGTCGACGAGATAGAGGGCCTGAAGAAGGTGACGTCTAAGGGAACGTCCGACGAGGTGGGACTGCTGATCCGCAAGGCGTTCGACAACTCGGATGCAGGCCAGGAGCGCGTAGGGGCCGACTCGGTGTCGGGCATCGCTCCCCTGCGGTGGAACTTCAACGCCTCAACGACGCCGCCCAATGCCCGTAAGTTCTTCTATAAGATGGTGAACGACGGTACGGTGAGCCGACTGGACATCTCGACCATTATCCATAGTGATGACGACGACGACACGGCCCCCATCCTGGGTATCTACGACCACACGTATGCAGCCGAACTGAAGCCCTACATCGACCGCCTGGAGGCCGCCAGCGGACTCATCGAATGTCAGCAGGCAAAGAAGTTGTCGCTCGACATGAAGCGGGAGAACAAGGATGCCGCCCGGCTCTACGAGAGCGAGGCCTACCGCGTTTTCTCGTATCGTGCCAACGTGATAGCCTGGCTGAAGGGAATGGTGCTCTACGTGGCTCACGGCTACAAGTGGTCGAAGGAGATTGCGGAGTTCGTCCGCTGGTCGCAGCAGTACAATCTGTGGTGCAAGATGCTTTACTTCGGTCAGCAGTTGGAGCGTGAACTTCGTGAGGAGGTGGAGATTCAGCGCCAGTCGGGCCCGCAGAACCTGCTGGAACTGCTGCCCGACGAGTTCACCAAGGAGCAGTACTACCAGATGCGCCAGCAGCAGGGCAAGGCCGGTAGCGGCGACTCGACGCTGCGCAGTTGGCATAGCCGCGGATACATTGCCTACGACGAGGTGAGCGGCAGGTATTGCAAGACGGAAATGTACAAGCAAAAGTTTGGAGGGAAGTTATGAATATTGAGAATACCCAAGAATGCTTTGTGCGGCTCTGGCTTCGTCTGGAGCGCACGAGGCGCCTCCTCGGAGGTCAGTGCAGGCGGTTCTGCATCCGTCGTGTGCTGAAGACGTGGTTCGGCTTTGAGGCCAACGACAGTTTTATCTGGGAGGTGTGCAACCGTTGCGACCAGGCTGGCTGGGACGAACTCCCGTTGCCGTCGCTCTATCCGCGCATGCACCGCGAACTGTTGCGCGCTATCGTGTCGGTCAAACTAGGCATCAGTTACTACAAAGTCGACTTGAAAGCCCTCGACAGCGCCTATAGCATCGCGTTTCCTAAGAGCACACCGCTGAATGTGAATAAAAAGAAGAAATAGCGTTGCAACGTTGCAGTGTTGCAGTGTTGCAGTTGGTGCATCCGTCTTTGGGTGCACCATTTGCTATCAAATTGACACACTTTTCGGTTAAAAAGAAATAAAAAGTAACTGAAAAGTGTGTTTTGTTTTACGAAATGAAACTTTTGACTCTGTTTAACAATCAAAAAGCAACTCAAAATGCACTAATTCCGAGCATAATGATTACCTTTGCAGTCCATAAAAGACATTGTGTTTTATGGAGACAAAGTATATTTTCGTTACAGGCGGTGTCGTTTCCTCATTGGGAAAGGGCATCATTGCTGCCAGTATCGGCAAGTTGCTGCAGGCGCGGGGCTTCAAGGTGACCATCCAGAAGTTCGACCCCTACATCAACATCGACCCGGGGACGCTGAACCCCTACGAACACGGCGAGTGCTACGTGACGGAGGACGGCTTCGAGACCGACCTCGACCTGGGGCACTATGAGCGGTTCACGGGTATCCACACCACTCGTAACAACTCGATTACTACAGGACGCATCTACAAGACCGTCATCGACCGCGAGCGGCGGGGCGACTATCTGGGCAAGACCATCCAGGTGGTGCCGCACATCACGGACGAGATCAAGCGGCGAATGCTCCGCGAGGAGGTGAAAGGCGAAGAGTTGGATTTCGTCATTACGGAGGTGGGTGGCACGATCGGCGATATCGAGAGTGCACCCTTCATGGAGGCTATCCGACAGTTGCGCTGGCAACTGGGCAGGAATGCCGTCTGTGTGCACCTGACCTACGTACCCTATCTGAAGGCCGCCGACGAACTGAAGACGAAACCCACGCAGCACAGTGTGAAGGAACTGCAGTCGATGGGTATCCAGCCCGATATCCTCGTGCTGCGCACGGAGCGCCACCTCGACGACCATATTCGGATGAAGGTGGCCTCGTTTTGTAATGTCGACCTGGAGTGCGTGGTGCAGAGCGAGGACCTGCCGAGCATCTACGAGGTGCCCGTGAACATGCAGCGGCAGGGGCTCGATGCCGCCATCATGCGGAAGATTGGTATCCCCGTGGGCGAGACACCTGCCATGAAGCCCTGGCACGACTTCCTCGACAAACAGCGCTGTGCCAGCCGCGAGGTTCACATCGGCCTGGTGGGCAAATATGCCCTGCAGGATGCCTATAAGAGCATCCGTGAGAGTCTGAACCTCGCGGGTATCTATAACGATGTGAAGGTGAGGCTCCACTTCATCAACAGTGAGGAGATCACCCGCGAGAACGTCGCCGGAATGCTCGACGGTATGGCGGGTATCGTAATCTGTCCGGGCTTCGGTCAGCGCGGCATCGAGGGCAAGATCCTCGCCGCCGAATATACGCGTACACACGACATCCCGACCTTCGGCATCTGTCTGGGCATGCAGATGATGGTGATTGAGTTCGCCCGCAACGTGCTGGGCTACTCTAACGCGACAAGCGCTGAATTCCGGGGGGACGGAGGTGCGGAGGCGCGTGGGTGCGAGCCCCCGTATGTCATCGACATGATGGAGGAACAGAAGAACATCAAGCAGATGGGCGGTACGATGCGGCTGGGGGCCTACGACTGTGAGATTGTGAAGGGCAGCAGGACGTGGGAGGCCTATGGCGAGGAAACGCTTATCCGCGAGCGCCATCGCCACCGTTATGAGTTCAACAACCAGTATATGGACGAATACGAGGCCCACGGCATGAAGTGCGTGGGCATCAACCCTGCCGCCAATCTCGTGGAGATCGTGGAGATTCCTGACAAGCGCTGGTATATCGGTACGCAGTTCCACCCGGAGTATTCCTCGACGGTGCTGCATCCACACCCGCTATTCATGTCGTTTATCAAGGCGAGCCTATGGAAGAGTTGAAGCATGAGTGCGGCGTGGCCATGATCAGGCTGCTGAAGCCGCTGGACTACTACGAGAAGAAATACGGCACGTGGGCCTACGGGTTCAACAAACTCTATCTGATGATGGAGAAGCAGCACAACCGCGGTCAGGAGGGAGCGGGCCTGGCCACCGTCAACCTGCATACGGAGCCGGGCACGGAGTATATGTTCCGTGAGAAGGCTGAGGGCAAGGATGCCATCACGGAGATTTTCAGTCGTGTGGACCGTTCGATGACGGGTGAACTCTACATGGGACACCTGCGCTACAGTACGACGGGCAAGAGCGGGCTGAAGTTCGTACACCCTTTCCTGCGGCGCAACAACTGGCGGGCGAAGAACCTTTGTCTGTGCGGAAACTTCAACATGACAAACATCGACGAGGTGTTTGAGTTCCTGACTCAGCAGGGACAGTCGCCCCGCATCTATGGCGACTCGTATATCACGCTGGAACTGATGGGCCACCGTCTGGACCGTGAGGTGGAGCGCCTCTATGCGGAGGCCAAGGCGCAGGAACTGTCGGGGACGGACATCACCCGCTATATCGACGACCATGTGGAGATGGCGAACGTGCTGAAGAAGACAATGCCCCATTTCGACGGCGGTTACGTAATGTGCGGTCTGACAGGCTCGGGCGAACTCTTCGCCGTGCGCGACCCCTGGGGCATCCGTCCTGCCTACTACTATCACGACGACGAGGTGATGGTGCTGGCCTCGGAGCGGCCTGTGATCCAGACGTGTTTCGGATTGGAGGCCGACGACATCACGGAACTGGCACCAGGACAGGCCATCATCGTGCATCGGAGCGGTGTGCTCCAACTGGAGCAGATTCTGCCCCAACAGGCGTTGAGCGCATGTAGTTTCGAGCGTATCTATTTCAGTCGGGGCTCCGACCGGGACATCTATCAGGAACGCAAGCGACTGGGTGAGCAACTGACGCCCGCTATCCTCAAGGCCATCGACAGCGACGTGGATCACACCGTCTTTTCCTATATTCCCAACACGGCAGAAGTGGCCTTCTACGGCATGACGGACGGTTTCAGGAAACTGCATGGTGAGGTTAGGACGGAAAAGGTCGTCTGGAAGGATATCAAACTGCGCACCTTCATCACCGAGGGGACATCGCGCAACGATCTGGCCGCCCACGTCTATGATATCAGTTACGGCAGTCTGACACCCTATGAGGACAACCTCGTGATTATCGACGACTCCATCGTGCGGGGTACGACCTTGCGGGAGAGCATCTTCAAGATACTGGACCGTCTGCACCCCAGGAAAATCGTAATGGTGTCGAGTTCGCCGCAGATCCGATACCCCGACTACTACGGCATCGACATGTCGAGACTTGAGGAACTCTGTGCCTTCCGGGCTGCCATCGCCCTCATCGAGGAGCGCGGCATGTGGCAACTGATCACGGATGTGTATAAGGCATGCAAGAGTTTTCCGACTGCCGAGAATCATGTCCGTCAGATCTATGCCCCCTTTACGGTGGGGGAGATCAACCGGAAGATTGTGGAGATGCTGCGGCCTGAAGGAATGGAGACGCCCGTGGAACTGGTGTTCCAGAGTATCGAGGGACTGCATGAGGCCTGTCCCAACCATCCTGGCGACTGGTACTTTACGGGCCGTTACCCCACGCCAGGGGGAATCCGCATGGTGAACCAGGCGTTTGTGAACTACGTAGAGAAAAGGTAAAAAAGTAAAAAGGTATAAAATTATAAGATTATGTGTGGAATCGTATCTATCTTGAATGTCAAGGAACAGACGTCCGAGTTGCGTCAGAAGGCCTTGCGCATGAGCCAGAAGATCCGCCATCGCGGACCAGACTGGAGTGGTATCTATTGTGGCGGCTCAGCCATCCTGGCACATGAGCGCCTGAGTATCGTGGACCCTGAGTCGGGTGGACAGCCCCTCTTCTCGCCTGATAAGAAACTGGTGCTTGCCGTGAATGGCGAGATCTATAACCATCAGGAAATCCGTCGCCGCTATGCGGGGAAGTATGAGTTCCAGACGGGTTCCGACTGTGAGGTGATACTGGCCCTCTATCGCGACAAGGGCATCAATTTCCTCGAAGAGTTGAGTGGCATCTTCGCCTTCGTGCTCTACGACGAGGAAAAGGATGAGTTCCTGATTGCCCGCGATCCTATCGGGGTAATACCGCTTTATATAGGTTATGACAGCGACGGCACTGTCTATGTGGCTTCCGAGTTGAAGGCCCTCGAAGGTCAGTGCGAGCGCTATGAGCCGTTCTTGCCCGGCCATTACTACTGGAGCGTGGATCCAGGCATGAAGTGGTATTATCGTAGAGACTGGATGCAGTACGACGCGGTGAAGGACAATCCCGCCAGTGTGGAGGTTATCCACGATGCCCTCGAGGCCGCCGTGAAGCGACAACTGATGTCGGATGTGCCCTATGGCGTGCTGCTCTCCGGTGGCCTGGACTCCAGCGTGATCTCTGCCATTGCCGAGAAATATTCCCAGATGCGTATCGAGGATAATTCCCAGACGCGTGCTTACTGGCCCCGTCTGCACTCCTTTGCCGTAGGTCTGAAGGGAGCGCCCGATCTTGCCAAAGCCAAACTTGTGGCCGACCATATCGGAACCGTGCATCATGAGATTAACTATACCATTCAGGAGGGCCTCGATGCCATCCGCGACGTGATTTACTTCATCGAGACCTACGACGTGACGACTGTCCGTGCCTCCACGCCGATGTATCTGCTGGCGCGTGTCATCAAGTCGATGGGTATCAAGATGGTGCTTTCGGGCGAGGGTGCCGATGAGATCTTCGGCGGTTACCTCTATTTCCACAAGGCACCTGACGCAAAGGCCTTCCACGAGGAGACCGTCCGCAAACTCTCGAAACTCTACCTCTATGACTGTCTGCGCGCCAACAAGAGTCTCTGTGCCTGGGGTGTCGAAGGTCGCGTACCCTTCCTCGACAAGGAATTTCTCGATGTCGCCATGCGTACGAACCCTGAGGCCAAGATGTGTCCGGGTTCTACGATGGAAAAGAAAATCGTGCGTGAGGCCTTTGCCGATATGCTACCCCAGGAGGTGGCCTGGCGACAGAAAGAACAGTTCAGCGACGGTGTGGGCTACTCATGGATCGACACGCTAAAGCAGATCACCGCTGAAGCCGTCAGCGACGAGCAGATGGCGCACGCCGCAGAGCGCTTCCCCATCAACCCGCCGAAAAATAAGGAAGAGTATTATTACCGTTCCATTTTCGCGGAGCACTTCCCCAGCGACTCAGCCGCCAGGAGCGTGCCCAGTGAGGCGAGTGTGGCCTGTTCGACGGCTATCGCCCTCGAGTGGGATGCCGCCTTCAAGGGCATGAACGATCCCAGCGGACGTGCCGTCAAAGGCGTTCACGAGCAAGCCTATTAGGCCTGCTCGTGAATCCGAATAGCAAAATCATAAGGTATTATTTCATCCATTTTTGGATGCGCTTCAGGGCCTCTTCGGTTTTCTCATGCGAGCCAAAGGCCGTGAAGCGCACGTAGCCTTCGCCAGAAGGACCGAAACCTACGCCTGGGGTGCAGACGACATGGGCACCGTAGAGCATCTCCTCGAAGAACTGCCACGAACTGCTGGTCTCGGGTGTCTTCACCCAGATATAGGGGGCGTTCTCACCACCGTAGCAGGCGAAGCCCAGGCTGCGGAGCGTCTGTAGCATCATGCCGGCATTCTCCATATAGTAGTTGATAGTCGCCTTGATCTGTTCCTTGCCCTCAGGGGTGTAGGTGGCCTCGGCGGCGCGCTGGGAGATATAACTGGTGCCGTTGAACTTGGTGCACTGGCGACGGTTCCACAGGGGATTCAGGGGGATGCGCTCGCCAGAAAGGGTGGCAGCCGTCACCTCCTTGGGGACGATGGTATAGCCGCAGCGCACACCCGTGAAGCCAGCCGTCTTGGAGTAACTATGGAACTCGATGGCACACTTGCGGGCACCCCGTATCTCGTAGATGCTGTGGGGAATACTATCATCCTGGATATAAGCCTGATAGGCAGCGTCGTAGAAGATCAGCGTGTCGTTCTTCAGGGCGTAGTTCACCCATTTGCGCAACTCATCCTTAGAAATGACGGTGCCTGTCGGGTTGTTGGGATAGCAGAGGTAGATCACGTCGACACGACGGTCTGGAATCTGGGGCACGAAGCCGTTCTCCGCCGTACAGGGCATATAGATGACGTTCGACCAGCGCCCCTGTTCATCCTGCACACCCGCCCGTCCGATCATCACGTTGGAGTCGATATAGACGGGATAGATAGGATCCGTCACACCGATGGAATTATCCCATCGGATAAGTTCCTGTATATTGCCCGTATCACTCTTGGCTCCGTCGTTGACGAAGATCTCGTTGATGTCGAGATGAATGCCGCGCGGCAGGAAGTCGTTCTTCAGGATGGCTTCGCGCAGGAAGTCGTAGCCCTGTTCAGGTCCGTAGCCGCGGAATGTGGCCTGTACTGCCATCTCGTCGGCAGCCTTGTGGATGGCCTCGATGACGGCAGGAGCCAGGGGTTGGGTGACGTCGCCGATGCCCAGACTGATCACGTCGGCTTTGGGGTGGGTGGCCTTGAAGGCGTTCACCTTCTTGGCTATGTCTGCAAACAGGTAGTTGTTTGGCAATTTCAGGAAGTGGTCGTTAACTAATGCCATATCTCTTTTCTCGCTTTTGGTATGAAGTTTGTATATTTCCGATGCAAAGTTACGCCGTTTTGCCAAAAATCCAAAAGAGGAGGTGGCTTTTTTAATCTTCTTTTTGCCAATTTCTAACAATCTGAAAGAAAAAGGGCCGTAATTCTTTTAATTTGTAACCGGTCGAGAAATAAATCCCTTATAATTTGGCTATTTGCGCCATTTTGCGTACTTTTGCACCGAATTAACGAAAGTGATTATGCAGACAAACAGTCATCTATCGCGTCTTATCCACGATCAGGCCAACAAGTATGGAGATCGTGAGGTGTTGATTTACAAGGACTTCGGAGGTTCGGAGTGGAAGTCGTGTTCGTGGAATCAGTTCTCCGACATGGTGAAGAAGGTGTCGAACGCCCTGCTCAATCTGGGTGTGAAGGTGCAGGAGAATGTGGGTGTGTTCTCACAGAACTCCGTGCAGTATCTCTTCTGTGACTTCGGCGCATGGGGCATCCGTGCGGTGACCATCCCCTTCTACGCCACGAGTTCGGAGCAGCAGATCCAGTTCATGGTGTCCGACGCCAAGGTGCGCTTCCTGTTCGTAGGTGAGCAGGAGCAATACGACAAGGCGCGCCGTGTGTTCTCCACCTGTAACACGCTGGAGCGGATCATCATTTTCGACAAGAACGTGCGCATCTCTTCGCACGATCCCAATGCTATGTACTTCGACGACTTCCTGAAACTGGGCGAGAACTATCCCCGTCAGACAGAGGTGGAGGCCCTGCAGGCACAGGCTTCGATGGATGACATCGCCAATATCCTCTATACCAGTGGTACGACGGGCGACTCGAAGGGCGTAATCCTGACCTGTGGTCAGTACCATGCAGCCTTTGAGGCCAACAACAAGTGTGTGCCTGTGGGTGAGGACGACCGGGTGCTGAACTTCCTGCCGTTTACCCATATCTTCGAGAAAGGTTGGAAGATTCTCTGTCTGACGGAGGGTGCACGACTCATCGTGAACACCTATCCGCAGGAGGTGCAGCAGTCGATGAAGGAGACGCACCCTACTTGTATGTCGAGTGTGCCCCGCTTCTGGGAGAAGGTCTATATGGGTGTGCAGGAGCAGATCGACAATGCCAATGCCGCCAAGCGTAAACTCTTCCAGCATGCGCTGAAGGTGGGTAAGGAGCATAACATCGACTATCTGTCGAAGGGCAAGCGTCCGCCACTGGCCCTGCATCTGGAATACGAGATGCTGAACAGGACCGTGTTCTCGCTGGTGCGCAAGGAACTGGGTCTGGAGAATGCCCACTTCTTCCCGACGGCAGGTGCAACGGTGAATCCGAAGGTGGAGGAGTTCGTCCACGCCATCGGCATCAACATGATCGTGGGCTACGGTCTGACGGAGTCGTTGGCTACCGTCAGTTGTAACCATCTCGGCGAGCCTTATACCGTGGGTGGTGTGGGTATCCCCATCGAGGGTATCGACGTCAAGATCAGTGACGAGGGTGAGGTGCTGCTGAAAGGACCGACCATCACGAGGGGCTACTACAACCGTGAGGATCTGACGCGTCAGGCCTTTACGGAGGACGGCTACTTCAGGACGGGCGACTCGGGCTATCTGAAGGATGGTGAACTGTTCCTGAAGGAGCGTATCAAGGACCTTTATAAGACCTCGAACGGTAAGTATATCGCCCCGCAGATGATTGAGTCGAAACTGTTGGTGGATAAGTACGTGGACCAGATCTGTATCATCGCCGACCAGCGTAAGTTCGTCTCGGCCCTGATTATCCCGGTCTACTCGTTGTTGGAGGAATATGCCCGTGAGCATCATATCGCGTTCGAGAGTCGTGAACAACTCTGTGCCGACCCGAAGATCAACGAGATGATGAAGGAGCGCATCGACACCCTGCAGCAGCAGTTGGCCCACTACGAGCAGATCAAGCGCTTCACGCTGTTGCCCCACCACTTCTCGATGGAGAAGGGTGAACTGACCAACACGCTGAAGATCAAGCGCCGTGTGCTCAACGAGAACTACAAGAAGGAGATCGACGCGATGTACGCGGAATAGTACGAGTTAAGAATCAAGAGTTAAGAATTAAGGGTTATGATTACTCAAGAGCAATTAAAGGATGTGCTGGAGCGCGCTGAGGCACTTCACCGCTATCTTGAGATTGACAAGAAGAAACTGGAATACGAGGAGGAAGACCTTCGCACTCAGGCACCTGACTTCTGGGAGGACCGCAAGCGGGCCGAGGAACAGATGAAGAAGGTGAAGGGCATTAAGAAATGGCTCGATGGCTATCAGGAAGTACGTACGATGGCTGACGAACTGCAACTGGCCTTCGACTTCTACAAGGAGGAGATGGTGACAGAGGAAGAGGTCGATGCCGACTACGCCAAGGCCGTGAAGGCCATCGAGGATCTGGAACTGATGAACATGTTGCGCCAGAAGGAGGATCCGATGGATGCCGTGCTGAAGATTAACAGTGGTGCCGGTGGTACCGAGGCGCAAGACTGGGCCCAGATGCTGATGCGTATGTATATGCGCTGGGCAGAGGCCCACGGTCATAAGGTGACGATTTCGAACCTGCTTGAGGGTGACGATGCCGGTATCAAGAGTGTGACAATGCAGATTGAGGGCGGCGAGTATGCCTACGGCTATCTGAAGAGTGAGAACGGTGTGCACCGTCTGGTGCGCGTATCGCCCTTCAATGCCCAAGGCAAGCGCATGACCTCGTTCGCCTCCGTCTTCGTGTCGCCCCTCGTCGATGATACCATTGAGGTGTATGTGGATCCTGCCAAACTCTCGTGGGACACCTTCCGCTCGTCGGGTGCCGGTGGACAGAACGTGAACAAGGTCGAGTCGGGTGTGCGCCTGCGCTACTGGTACACTGATCCTGATACAGGCGAGGAAGAGGAAATCCTCATCGAGAATACGGAAACGCGCGACCAGCCGAAGAATAAGGAGCGCGCGATGACGCTGCTGAAATCCCAACTCTACGACCGTGCGATGAAGAAGCGCTTGGAGGCTCAGGCGAAGATCGAGGCGGGCAAGAAGAAGATCGAGTGGGGTAGTCAGATTCGGTCCTATGTCTTCGATGACCGTCGTGTCAAGGACCACCGCACAAACTACCAGACCACCGACGTCGACGCCGTCATGGATGGCAAGATCGATGGCTTCATCAAGGCCTACCTCATGGAGTTCCCCGTAAATGACGAAGAGAATTAAACATTAAACATTAAATATTAAATTATGGCACAGATTGCAAAAGCATCAAAGAGCACCCAGAAGCGGGTGGCTTACGAGAAAAAACAGGAAGACAAGGGTAAGAAAGTGCTGGAGTGGATATTCGGCGTACTGGTCGTGCTGGCCATCCTGTTCGTTATCTATTCCATCTTCATCGTTTCTTAATGAGCGGACTGGAGATAGAGAGAAAGTTCCTGGTGCGCGGTGACGATTACAAACGGCAGGCATACGCCAGTAGTCGCATCCGCCAAGGTTATATCTGCAGTGGTCACGGGCGTACCGTCAGGGTGCGCGTCCGTGACGACCGTGGGTATCTGACCATCAAGGGCCCCTCCAATGCAGATGGCATCAGCCGCTATGAGTTCGAGAAGGAAATCACCCTCGATGAGGCGGAGCACCTGATGCAACTCTGTGAGCCAGGGCAGATCGACAAAACCCGCTATCTGGTGAAGAGCGGTGACCATACCTTCGAGGTCGATGAGTTCTATGGCGACAATGAAGGACTGGTGATGGCCGAGGTGGAACTGAAGTCAGAGGACGAGCCTTTCGTGAAGCCCGATTTCATCGGCAGGGAGGTGACGGGAGACCGTCGCTATTACAATGCCCACCTGCTGAAAAATCCATTCAGGATCTGGGGCGGAAGCGTAGAATCAACAGACCAATAACGGCTGCCAAGGTTACGCCAGTAGCGTTGGCGGCAAAGTCGAGCCACTCTCCGCTGCGGGTCGTGGTGCAATATTCTTGGAGCACCTCAATGAGGCCGCTCATCGCAACAGGAGTCAACCAGGCCCAGAAGAACAACTTTTCGTAGTCAGGCTTCCGATGCTTGAGGGTGTACTCTATCCAAAGTACGGTGAAAGTGCCGCCGTACATCAGTGTATGTACCCATTTATCGATGAACTCCACATCGTCAAGGGGGGTCTCAGGGAAGAAAGGCACGAACGAGAGTATCCATATCAGGGCGATACAGCCTATCGAGAAGGGATATTTCCTTATGATTTGCGACAGAAAACTCATATTATCTTTCAATTTGGCTGCAAAATTACACATTTTTCTTAATTCTTAATTCTTAATTTCTTTGTAATTTTGCAAGCAAAAATATAAAGATTACGTATGGAGAGAGCGAATTTTGGAAGCAAACTCGGCGTTATCCTGGCTACGGCGGGGTCGGCTGTGGGCCTGGGTAATATCTGGCGTTTCCCCTATATGACGGGACAGAATGGCGGGGCCGTGTTTATCATGATCTATATCTTCTGTGTACTGGTACTCGGCATCCCCTGTATGATCAGTGAGTTTATCATCGGGCGACACGGCAAGGCCAATACGGCCCGTGCCTTCACCATCATGTCGGGTGGCTCCGCGTGGTCGCTCATCGGCTATATGGGTGTGCTTACGGGCTTCCTCATCACGGGCTATTATGCCGTGGTGTCGGGCTGGTGTCTGGAGTATATCTGGGCCTCGTTGATCGGTAAGTTGCAGGGTGATCCCGCCTACATCTCCAACTACTTCGCCACCTTCTCGCAGGATCCTGTGAAGCCCGTGTTCTGGACTTTGCTCATCCTGCTGGCCACCTATCTGATTATTGAGAACGGTGTGCGCGACGGTATTGAGAAGGCCTCGAAACTGATGATGCCCACCTTATTTATATTGTTGCTGATCATTGTGGTAGCCTCCTGTATGCTGCCTAATGCGGACAAGGGTATCGAGTTCCTGTTCAAGCCCGACTTCTCGAAGATTACGAGCGACGTGTTCCTGGGAGCCCTTGGTCAGTCCTTCTACTCGCTCAGTATTGCGATGGGCTGTATCTGTACCTATGCCAGTTATTTCTCGAAGCAGACCAACCTGATGGGTTCGGCCGTACAGATTGGTGTCATCGACTTCCTCGTGGCGCTGTTGGCAGGACTGGTCATCTTCCCCGCCGCCTTCTCCGTGGGTGTAAGTCCAGACAGTGGCCCCTCGCTCATCTTTATCACCCTGCCGAATGTGTTCCAGCAAGCCTTTAGCAGTGTCCCAGTGATTGGCTATGCCATCTCTCTCTTGTTCTATACGCTGCTGTCGATGGCGGCGCTGACCTCCCTGATGTCGCTCCACGAGGTGAGTACGGCTTTCCTGCAGGAGGAGATGCACATCACCCGTAAGCGGGCTGCCCTGCTGGTGACGGTATCCTGTATCGTGATGGGTGCCGTCTGTTCGCTGTCGCTGGGTGTGGGCAAGGAGATGCTGCTGTTCGGCAAGACGCTCTTCGACCTGTTCGACTTTGTCACAGGCCAGTTGTTCCTTCCCCTTGTGGGCTTCCTCACCTGTATCTTCATCGGCTGGTTCGTGCCGCATAAGGTCGTTAAGGATGAGTTTACCAACTGGGGCACGTTGCGCAACGGTACGATGTTCCACATCTACCTCTTCCTCGTGAAGTACGTCTGTCCCATCTGTATCCTGTTTATATTCCTCCATCAATTAGACCTGTTATAAATGAGCGAGAGAGGTACATTCGGTAGCAAACTGGCGATTGTCCTGGCCACGGCAGGCTCGGCAGTGGGATTGGGTAACATCTGGCGCTTCCCGTTTATGACAGGTCAGAACGGCGGTGCCGCGTTTATCCTTGTCTATTTCGCCTGTGTGCTGCTGTTGGGCATCCCCGGTATGGTCAGTGAGTTCATCGTGGGCCGTCATGCCCAGTCGAATGCCGCACGGGCTTATGGTCTCGTGGGTGGCAAGGGCTGGCGCTTCATCGGCTATCTGGGCATCCTCACCTCTACGATCATCCTTGGTTTCTATGCCGTGGTGGCGGGCTGGTGCCTGCAATACCTGTTTGCCTCCATTGCGGGACAACTCAATGGCGATGCAGCCTATGTCATCGACTATTTCAAGACCTTCTCCAGCGACCCGTTGAAGCCCTGTCTGTGGGGCGTGGGCTTCGTGCTGATCACACACTTTGTCATCGCACGGGGTGTGAACGACGGAATCGAGAAGGCTTCCAAACTGCTGATGCCGCTTTTGTTGATCCTATTGTTGATCCTCGTGGTGGCATCTTGCCTTCTGCCAGGGGCAGGTGGCGGTATTGAGTTCCTGCTGAAGCCCGACTTCTCGAAAGTTTCCGGCAGTGTGTTCCTCGAAGCCTTGGGGCAGGCCTTCTTCTCCCTGAGTCTGGGCACGGCCTGTCTCTGTACATACGCTTCCTACTTCAAGCGCGACACCAACCTGCTCGGTTCTGCCACGCAGATTGCCCTGCTCGACTCTGCCATCGCCATCCTCGCGGGCTTGATGATCTTCCCTGCCGCCTTCTCTGTGGGCGTACAGCCCGACAGTGGGCCGTCGCTCATCTTCATCACCCTGCCGAACGTGTTCCAACAGGCTTTTGGGGCCATGCCTGTGGTGGGTTATGTCATCTCCATTTTGTTCTATGCCCTGTTGGTGTTCGCCGCCCTCACCTCCACCATCTCCATGCACGAGATCGGTACGGCCTTCTTCCACGAGGAACTGCGCATTCCCCGTCGGCAGGCGGCATGGATCCTCACAATCGTCTGCGCTACCATCGCCGTGTTCTGTTCCCTCTCCGTGGGAGCCTACGAGGGTATCCAGGTGCTGGGACTTTCGCTGATGGACTTCTGCGACTATCTGACGGCGCAGTATATGCTGCCTCTGGGAGCATTCCTGACGAGTATCATGCTGGGCTGGTTCGTCGATCGCCAGTTGGTGCAGGATGAGTTTACCAACGGTGGAGCGCTCAGTGGCAGTCTCTTCCGCGTCTGGCTGTTCTCCATCCGTTTCGTCGTGCCCCTCTGTCTGGTGCTGATCTTCCTCCATCAGTTCGGCGTACTATGATCCGCGAATTCTTCTATCTCCAGAAGTCCGACCGCAAGGTGATCCTCACTTTGCTGGTGGTGATTGTCGTTGCCCTGGGTGTCATCTTCCTGACAGGCGGAGAAAACGATGAGTCGAATGCCCTGACACCCGCTGATACGCTGAAGAAGGAGTCGCAGCGCGACTCTTCCCGTCGCCGGCCTTATTACCATCGGGATACGGTCTATGTCCGTACGAAGGTCATCTACCGCGACCGTCCTGCAAGAGATCATTCCTACCGCCAGCGTCAGGCTTCTGAGCCGCGCGATTCCTTTGTGCCCCGCTATCCGGTGAAGATCCGCGAGACAGAGCATGTCGTCCTGAATACCGCTGATACGACGGCCCTGATGACGGTACCAGGCATCGGTTCATACTACGCCCGTCAGATCGTCCGCTATGGTGAGCGCTTGGGTGGCTATGTCAGTGTGGACCAACTCGACGAGATTGAGGACTTCCCCTTGGAGTCGAAGAAATATCTGGTGGTCCAGGATGCCCGGCCGCATAAGTTGAATGTCAACAAACTCTCGCTCAACGAACTGAAGCGCCACCCATATATTAATTTCTATCAGGCCAAGGCAATCACAGACTATCGCCGTCTGCATGGTCCCCTTCAGAGTCTGAATGATTTACGCCTTTCAAAGGATTTTCCCAAAGAGGCTATCGACCGCCTGACTCCTTATGTGGAGTACTAATATGTTAATAAATCATAGAGAACGCTTGTATTTGCCAATTATTTTGTATATTTGCAGACAAGAACTAAAAACTATACTGTTATGTTGGGACTTGGAATGCAAGAGATACTCGTTATCGCGCTCATTATCCTGCTGCTCTTCGGTGGTAAGAAGATTCCTGAATTGATGAAGGGCCTTGGCAAAGGTGTGAAGAGTTTCAAGGAAGGGATGAACGAAGTGACGGATGAAGTGAAAAATGACGAAGTGAAAGGTGAAAAGTGAGAGCATGACCTTCTGGGATCATCTCGACGAGTTGCGCTCAGTACTCATCCGTATCCTCATCATCACTGTATTGGCGGCTGTGGTGGCCTTCTGCCTGAAGGACGAGTTGTTCACCGTGGTACTGGCTCCGCGCACGAGCGACTTCATCACCTATCGCCTAATGGGTGTGGAGCCCTTTTCGATACACCTGATGAATACGGGGCTGGCGGAGCAGTTCATGATCCACATGAAGACGGCGTTCTATGCGGGCGTGTTGGTGGCCTCACCTTATATCATCTATGCACTCTTCCGCTTCGTATCGCCAGCGCTCTATGACAATGAAAGGAAATACGCCACCCTGCTCGTGGGCAGCGGCTACGTGATGTTTATGCTGGGCACGGTGCTCAACTACCTGCTGATCTTCCCGCTGACGGTGAAGTTCCTGGGCACGTATCAGGTGAGTCCCGACGTGGCGAACATGCTGACGCTCCAGTCGTATATTGACACCCTGATCATGATGAGTCTGATGATGGGCGTGGTGTTCGAACTGCCCGTGGTGAGTTGGATACTGGGCAAGATGGGGCTGCTGACGGCAGGGATGATGCGCACTTGGAGGAAGCACGCCGTGGTGGCAATCCTCGTGGTCTCTGCCATCATCACACCGACGACGGATGCGTTCACACTCTTCGTGGTGGCCCTGCCGATATGGCTGCTCTATGAGGTGAGCATTCTCATTGTGAAATGAGGAGTGAGAAATGAATAATTAAGAACTAAACAATACTCTATGTTAAAGAAGATTCGCATGACCCTTGCAGTGGTGATGTTTACACTAATCACGCTGCTCTTCCTCGACTTCACGGGGACGCTCCACACGTGGCTCGGCTGGATGGCGAAAATCCAGTTTCTGCCCGCCGTAATGGCGCTCAACGTGGTGGTCATCGTGGCACTCATCGTGCTGACGCTCGTCTTTGGACGTATCTACTGTTCCGTCATCTGTCCGCTCGGTGTCCTGCAGGATATCATGGCGCAGTTCCGCAGGAAGAAAAATAAGTACTCCTACTCGAAGGAGGTGAAGTGGCTGCGCTACCCTGTGCTCGTGCTCTTTATCGTGGCTGGGGTGGCAGGCATCGGCTCCCTGTTCCAGTTGCTGGCACCCTACAGCAGTTTCGGTCGTATCGCCACGATGCTCTTCCAGCCGCTCTGGATCATGGGCAACAATGTGCTGGCTACGATTGCGGAGCGCGCCGACAGTTATGCCTTCTACTCCGTGGATGTGTGGATGAAGAGTCTGCCCGTCTTCATCATCGCCGCCGTGACGCTGGTGATCCTTTTCGTCCTCGCTTGGCGCAACGGGCGTACCTATTGTAATACCATCTGCCCCGTCGGAACGGTGCTCTCCTTCTTCGCCCGCTTCTCGTGGCTGAAGATCCACTTCGATGAAGATAAGTGCAAGAATTGTTCGATGTGCTCGAAGAACTGCAAGGCGGCCTGCATCGACTACAAGACGCATACCGTTGATTATAGTCGCTGTGTGGTCTGTGGTGATTGCATCGAGAAGTGTAAGTTCGGGGCTCTGAAGTATGGAGGAAGGAGTAAGGAGGAAGGAGTAAG
>JAFUAK010000227.1 GCA_017460765.1 Prevotella sp.
GCACTTCGGGAGGGATACCCGGAGTGCCTTTAGTTTTATATCACCATTAAATTCGCATAAAATGAGCAAGAAAAGCAATGTGAGCACAGACCTCGGCTATTACAGCCTGTATCTGCTGAGGTATCTGAAAGTAAACCGTTTTCCGCAGGCTGACGATGCAGCCTTCATCAATGCCCGTGCCGACCGTGCAGCCGACACCTACGAGCAGGCCCGGCGCGACGGCTATCCTGCCGACGGCGCACAGGAACTGGCCATGGCTGTCCTGACTGATGGGCTGGGCCTTTCACGCTGTAACGTGCTGGAGGAAGTCGTTGCCAATGAGTTCAGCCATGAGGTTGGCGATGCAGCCCGTGAGGCGTTCATGGAGAAAGTGCTGCCGGAGGTGGACGAGGTGTTTGCCATCTACGACCTGTCGGACGGCGGTTTCAGCCAGACGAAGGAGTACGATGACCTGTATAACGAACTGACGGGTGCCGTTGCCCTTTACATCGAGGCGTATGGCGTTTAACCGTAAGGCACGGCTCGCCGGTAATATCGAGGCGATACGGACAGCCCTGACCCTGCGGCGCGAGGGACGGGCATCCACGCCTGAAGAGCGTGCCGTGATGGAGAAGTATTGCGGTTTCGGCGGTCTGAAGTGCATCCTCTATCCTGCAAGGGAACTGGCGGATGCCGCAGAGTGGCCGAAATCGGAGCGTGAACTGTTTGCCCAGACCCTCCAACTCCACCGGATGCTGAAGGAACTGTCGGGCAGTGAACGTGAGTACAAGCAGCATGTGGACAGCCTGAAAGCATCGGTGCTGACGGCCTTCTACACGCCACAGCCGATTACGCAGGCCATTGCCGACGTACTGCATGAGAACAAGGTGCGCCCTGACACGATGCTGGAGCCGTCGGCCGGACGCGGTGCCTTCATGGATGCCTTCGGGCGGAACGACGGCAGTATTGATGTGATGGCGTTTGAGAAAGACCTGCTGACGGGTACGATACTCAGCCAACTGTACCCTGACAAGAAGGTGCGTGTGCAGGGCTTTGAGAAGATCGAGCAGCCCTTCAACAACCACTTTGACCTGGCCGTCTCCAACATTCCGTTTGGCGACGTGGCGGTGTTCGACCCGTCCTTCACGCTGAGCCATGACTACGGCAGGAAGGCGGCGGCGAAGAGCATACACAACTACTTCTTCCTGAAGGCGTTGGACTGTGTGCGCGACGGCGGCATCGTGGCGTTCATTACCTCGCAAGGCGTGTTGGACGGTGCTCGTCTCGCCATCCGCGACGAGATGATGAAACATGCCCGTCTGGTTTCGGCCATCCGTCTGCCCAACAATCTCTTCAAGGAGGATGCCAACACGGAGGTGGGCAGCGACCTCATCGTGTTGCAGAAAGACAGCCGTAAGATGGAGAACACAAACGAGGAAAAACTTCTGGTGTCCTCGACACTGCGCATGGATGCGGACATATTGCAGAATGCCTACATACAAGACCACCCCGACAGGATAGTCCACACAGAAGCCCGTGTGGGCACCAATCCCTACGGACAGCCCGCCATGGAATACCTGCACGACGGCGGTGTGGAGGGTATTGCCGCCGACCTGCGGCGTATGCTCAATGAGGACATCCTGCAACGGCTGGACTTTCAACTCTATCAGGGAACAGGTGAGCAGGTCGCCATGTCCGCCATCCCTACCACTGCTCCCGACATACAGGAGGCAGAGGCAGAGGAAATCACGGAGGAAAAAGAGTTGGAACAACAGGCCGCCGTTGCACCACAGCCACAGCAGCATGAGGAGCCCGAAAAGGAGGTGAAGCCCTTGCAGGCTGACGAAAGCGGGCAGTTGTCCCTCTTCGACCTTTGGAACATGACCGAGGCGGAGCGTAAAGAACACGTGGAGCCCAAGCAGAGAAAGAAGACGGAGAAGAAATCCAAGCCCAAAGAGAAAGCAGCAAAGACCGTCAGCATGTTCACGGGCAAGGACGATGCTGCGATACAGCCTGAACAGGCCGTGCTTGCCAATCCCGACGACCCGTATTCGCTCATCAACTGGGAGGGAAACCCGCCCATCAACGGCTTCTATGAGACGATGATGGACCTCACGCCAGAAAAGCGAATAGCCCTGCGGGTAAAGGCGGAGGAACACAGGCAGGAGCAGTTGCGGCAGTCAGGCCAGAAGGATACGCTCGACCCGAAGTTTGTCCCCAGCAGGGAGGCGATGAGGAAATATGGCTCACTGGAGCCACGGGACTTTGAAGGAGAGCACAAGCCTTTCTACCGTGACAACTCTGTCGTCATTGACAAGAACGGGCTTTTGGGCTTCCTGCGGGGTGTCACGCCATACAGTGCGACTTTCCATCCGCTGGACGTGTCGGACAGGGATGCCGGGAAACTGCGCCAATACGTGGAACTGCGCGACATCTACCAGCAACTCTATGCCTACGAGGCCGACAACCATGACGAACACAAGCCCCTGCGTGAACGGCTCAACGAGGTCTATGACAAGTTTGTAGCCGCCTACGGCTGTCTGAACGAGAAGCGGAACGTGAAACTGATTCTCACGGATGCCAGCGGGCGCGACGTGCTGGGACTGGAGCGGGCTGAGGAAGGGCTGTTCATCAAGGCCGACATCTTCGACCATCCCGTCGCCTTTTCCCTCAACGAGATTACGCATGTTGATACGCCCGTCGATGCACTCTCGGCATCGCTCAACAAGTATGGCGGGGTGAATCTCGGCTATATGACGGCACTCACCGACAGCACGGAGGATGAACTGATAGAGCAGTTGAAGGGGCACATCTACTATAACCCTTATGAACGGGAGTACCAGATCCGTGACAAGTTCATTGCCGGAAACGTGATTGCCAAGATGGAGCGTGTGGATTTCTGGCTGCAGGACAACGCCGACCATCCGATGGCGGCAAAGGCGCGTGAGTCGTATGAGGCCCTGAAGGAGTCGATACCC
>JAFUAK010000228.1 GCA_017460765.1 Prevotella sp.
AACGGTAAGAAGGATCAGCCGCTGAAGGTTGACTATAAAGGCTATTTTGGTGTTGACATCGTTTCTAACGACAAGTATGACCTGATGAACGCCGATCAGTACAGCAACTACCTTGGTAATGCCGCTGCCAACTCCGGCACACCGCTTCCTGGTGGCTATAGTCTGGGTGCTGATGGCAACTATCATTTCCGTGACAACACTGATACCGATTGGTTCAAGGAGGCTTTCAAGACGGGTATCCGTCAGAACCACAACGTGAACTTGAGCGGTGGTGGTGCAAATAATACCTATAATATTGGATTGGACTACTACGATCAGAAGGGTACTATTGAGGGTACAGGTCCTGACTTCAAGCGTTACACAGCCCGTGTAAACAATACGATGGACGTGAAGTTCATCAAGTTCCGCACCAGTCTGGTCTATTCACACTCTGATCAGAACTCGCAGACTATTTCGAATGCCAATGAGTATATTCAGGGTCTCTATGGTAATCTGGGCAACGTGCTGGCTGGTGTACTCAATATGCAGCCCACGATCAAGGCTTATGACGAATCGACCTGGGTACTCGACGATGTGGTAGGTTCTGCCAGTGGTTGGAAATATGATGCTTACGGCTATGGTGTCTATTACGACACCGTGCATGGTGATATCTCAGCCATGAACCCACTGCTGGTTAACAACCTGCTTCAGCGTAATACCGTTGTTGACCGCTTTATGGGTACAGGTTCTGCCGACGTCGATCTGCTGGAGATGCTTGGCATAAAGAGCAAGAACCACAAACTGACCTACAGGCTTAACCTGTCTTATAGCACCACCAGTGCCAATGACAAGACCTGGATTCCTGCATGGGTTCAGAGTAACCGTGTATATCTGGCCAAGGAGAACGAGCGCCTGACAAAGGGTCATCGCAAATATACAGATGCCCTGATCGAGAACACGCTGACATACGACGGCACGATTGGTCTGCATCACATCAACCTCGTTGCTGGTCAGACTTACGAAGAAGAGAACACACAGACTCTGACTGCCTGGGGCGTCAACTTGAACGAGCCTTACTTCCTTCAGATTCAGAATGCTCTGACTCGCGATGCCGATTCTTATGAGTACAAGCACGCGCTTGCCTCTTATCTGGCACGTCTGAACTACGACTTCGACGGCAAGTACCTCATCTCGGCCATTGTGCGTCGTGACGGTAGTTCACGTCTTTCTCCTGACAACCGTTGGGATACCTTCAGTTCGTTCTCACTGGGTTGGCGTTTTGATAAGGAGAAGTTCTTCCCCATCGACCGCGACATCGTTAATATGTTCAAGTTGCGCGCCAGTTATGGTGAACTCGGTTATGAGGCAGCCGTTGCTGATTATGCCATTCAGGCTACGATGGCCCGTAACAACATGACTTATTCGTTTGGCAACCAGCCTGTGACGGGTTCGGCCATCTCTACCTTCGTCAATGAGAACCTCTCATGGGAGAAGAGAAAGACCATGAACGTCGGTCTCGATCTGGCCTTCTTGAACAACCGCATTGAATTCACTGCTGAGTGGTATAAGAACAAGTCTGAGGACCTGCACTATGCAGTACCCGTTCCCGCCAGTGCCGGTGTGTCCAATGCAAGTGTAACTATGAATGCCGCCTCTATGGAGAACAGCGGTCTGGAGTTCTCACTCACATACCGCAACCGTGACCATGCGCTGAAGCATGAGATCAGTGCCAACCTGAGCACCCTGCACAATAAGGTGACCTCGCTTGGTTTCGGCACAGAGCAGTATATTACTGGATCCTACATTACCAAGGTAGGTGAAGAGGTAGGTAAGTTCTACGGCTGGGACTATCAGGGCATTATCCGTACTCAGGAACAACTCGATCAACTGAACGCTACGGCTCAGGCCAACGGCTTTACAGAGTATCAGGCTGGTGCACAGGTCGGAGACTGCTACTACCGCGACATTAACGGCGACGGCCAGATTACTGCCGACGACCAGACGGTTCTGGGCAGTGGCCTGCCTAAAGTGAGTTTCGGTCTGAGTGCTCATCTGGAGTATGGTATCTTCGATATGAGTATCTCTACCTTCGGAGCACTGGGCTATCATGTTACCGATTATCTCTATAACACGATGAACTCCAGTTATGGTTATGGCAACAAGCACGTGAACGTACTCGATGCCAACCAGTGGGAAGGTAGCACTTATGTGTCGAATGTTCCTCGTACCTATCTGTCGAATCTCGGCACGCTGGCATGGAACGATTTGTTCAGTGAGCGTCAGATTCAGAATGCCGCATACTGGAAGATTGCCAACATCGAGATTGGCGCCAACCTGCCCAACAAGTGGTTTGGTGGCTACGTAAGCGGCGTCCGCCTCTATGTATCGGCTCAGAATCTCTATACCTTCACCGGTTATAAGGGATATAATGTTGACTACGCTGGTGGCACGTTCACCCCGGGCTACAACTACTGCTCGTACCCCACTCCGCGCAGTTTCATGGCAGGTTTGAACTTCACCTTCTAAGCCAAAGATTTCACAGATTTACATAAATATTAATAAGAATAACGATATGAAACTATATAAAATATCCTTTGTTCTTCTGCTGGGTCTTGGCGCACTCACATCGTGCGACAGCAAGTTGGATGTGACAAATCCCAACCAGCAGACGGCTGCCACCTTCAAGGAGGACCTCAGTGCTCTGGAAGAGACTGTAATAGCAGCCTACAACCACACCCGTATGGAGGGTACTTATGCTCGTGTCGGTTACATGCTCGACGTGTGCCGTGGTGACGAAGTGTGGAATTCCTCACAGGTATGGTACATGCCCTTTGATGACCTCAATGTGGCTTTCACTGACGAGATCGGCCAGTGGTCTTGGCGTGACTGGTACTACACTATCAATGTGACCAACTACACGCTGACTGCACTTGGCGATGACAATAGCGCCCTTTCTGAGCAGCAGAAGCGTATTAAGGGCCAGATGCTCTTTATCCGTGGCTTGGGCTATTATAACCTGGCCGGTTACTACCAGAATCCTATTCTGATCACAGACTACAACACTTATTCTACACTTGAAGGACTTTATGGTTCGAACGCTACTTATGACGAAGTGTGGGATCAGGTGGAGAAGGACTTTGCTGAGGCTATGACACTGCTGCCCAGCCGCGATGCCGGAGGTGAGTGGGCCAAGGGTCGCGCCACCTGTGGTGCCGCTGCCGGTTACTATGCCCGTGCGCTGATGATGCGTCACAAGTATAGTGAGGCCCTCACCGTACTGAAGGCTATTATCAACGGTCAGTATGGTACCTATAGACTGATGGCCAACTACGGCGACAACTTCCGTGAAGGTCCTAACTACGAGAACAACGACGAGAGCCTCTATGAGGTACAGTTCTTGGATTACGGTTCACAGGGTACCGACGATGAGTGGACACCGGTGAACACCAGTGCCAACGCTACGCAGGGTTCTGCTATTGAGAGTAACTTCGGTCCTGGCGACTGCGGTGGTTGGGCTGACCTTTCCGCTTCTCCTTGGCTCTACAACCTCTTTAAGGCAGAGCGTACTACCAGTGGTTCACTTGATCCGCGCCTTTATTGGACGATTGGTACCTATGAGCCCGAATGGGACGGTTTCGAGTACGGTAATGTTTGTTACAACATTCCGCAGGGTGCTGACTGGGGCAACCTTGACATCCCCTACGTAACTAACAACAACTATGGTGGTCTGCCCGTTGCTAAGAATACCAACCTGCGTACAGGTATTTATGATAAGGTGGTAACTGGTCTGCACTGTGGTATCAACCTCCGTATGATGCGCTACTCTGACGTGCTCCTCCGTGCCGCTGAGTGTGAGAATGAGGTCAGTGGTCCGACACAGCAGGCTATCGACTGGATCAACCAGGTACGTGAGCGTGCAGGTCTGGCTGACCTGAAACTTGCTGACTTCGACTCTAAGGACAAACTGTTCGAGCAGATTGCCAACGTTGAGCGTCCTAAGGAGTTCGGTTGTGAGTTCGGTCGTGGTTTCGATCTCCTCCGTTGGGGCTTCTTCTATAGCGCCGACCGTCTGCAGCAGTTGAAGGAGCATGCCGCCGTCAGTTTCTGGACAAAGGCTAACTACAATGACGGTGTCGTTGAGTTCACCCCGAAGGATCCTGTAACCTATGGTTCCAGTACTTTCAGCAAGAGTTCTTACGATACATACCAGCAGGGTCATGAGTTCTTCCCCATCTATCAGGGAACGTTGAACGACAACCCCAACCTCGTGGGTAACTCTGCTAACACGAACACCAGCAATGCTGACTATTTCTCTTCCAACGGTTGGACGGTTCACCCCGTGGTCAATCTCTAAGAGTTTAGAAATAAGAGTTAAGAATTAAGAAATATTGAAGATTATGAAATACAATAAAATAGCAACAGCGTTCTGCGCCGCAGCCCTTGGGCTGATGTCGCTGACGAGTTGTGAAGGCGGCGACCTGTTTAGCATTGACTCTCCGGACTGGCTGTCTTCTAAGGCTGATTCTATCGCTGCCGAAAAGGCAAAGAACCAGGGCGGCGATGACGTAATCGAGGGTATGGAAGAGGATGTATATACCGTCGGTGCCACGGACTACTCCACTGGTTGGTGGGCAGTATTCTCTAAGTATTACCAGATTCCCGAGGGTGAGAAGTGGATTGCCCAGTTCAATCTGAACATCAATCCCGCTGCCACGAATACTTATAAGAACTACGCTATGATCATCAGCAATGACGAGGATCGTGGTGCAGCCAACTATCATGAGTATGGTGCCATCCGTTACGACTTCCAGCCGAGTGGTAACTCTGAGTGGGGTGACTACATCGACCGTAGTCTTGCTACGAGCGACCTCGAGTTCCAGACCGATACCGACTCTGGCGTGGATAAACTCGGTGGCAAGGTGACACTGACCGTTGACCGTACAGGTGGTGGCCTGGTTGTTACAATGACCAATGGTACTGTAACAAAGACCTACACCCAGACCTCTCCTCTGGTGAACCTCAACGCCGATGCCTCCAATACGACCATCCGTTGTTTCCTCGTTCCCGAGGGATCCTATATCAACTGGTTAGGTTCAACCCTCGAGCCCATCGGTGGCTTCACCTCTGCTGAGGACAAGCAGCCGCTGTCGATGACGCTGAATGGTGTGCCTAAGAAGGTGCTCCAGGGTGCTACCCTCGAAGAGGCTTTCGCCAACGTGACCGCTACCGTACAGTTCGAGACAGGTGTATCGCTTGATGTTACTGCAAAAGATCTGACCTTCCAGGCTATTCCCGATATGGCCAACCTGGGTGCCAAGACACTGGTTGCCGTCTATAGCAAGACCTATAAGGGTGAGGCTGCTGCACAGCCCGTGATTGGCTATGCTTCATTCGAGGTGGTCGACAAGATGTACACGCTCCTGGGTGCTGCCGACAACTCTACCGGTTGGTGGGGTGCTCACTCTGAGAACATCCGCGTGGCTCCGAACGAGACCTATGTCTCTACCTTCACCAACTACACCAGTGGTGGTGCCAACTGGAACAACTTCGTGGTAGTGCTCTGCGCTGAGGATAATTCTGAGTATGCTGTGGTACGTGCCGACAACTTCGGTTGGGGTGCTGGCTATGATGGCAATGCTAATCTGGAACTCAGTGGTGGTCAGGCTGACTGGGCCGGATGGCTCGCTGCCATGGACGGTGCCAAGGTGACGACCTACGTAACCAACACTGGCAACAACACGGCCGACGTGAAGGCTGTCATGGTAGGTACCGACGGTGTCACTTACTATCAGGAGTACAAGAACATCATCATCGACTCTGAGAACTTCTATTTCCGCTTCACAGTGGATGGCTGTCACCTCGAGTTCGACGACGTGGTAGGTGAGGAAGACAACTCCACAGGCTGGTGGACTTCTCACTGGCAGGACATCATCGTGCCCGCAGGACAGACCTACACCACACGTTTCACCAACTACACCAACGGTGCAGCCAACTGGAACAACTTCGTGGTCGTACTGACCCGTCAGGACAACAGCGAGTACGCTGTGCTCCGTGGTGACAACTTCGGTTGGGGTGATAGTTACGAATCGGCTACACTCAGTGGCGGCCAGGCTGACTGGGCTGCATGGCTCGCTGCCATGGACGGCGCCAAGGTGACGGTTTCTATCACCAACAATGGTTCTACCGCCGACGTGAAGTGCGTCATGCTGGGTAACGATGGTGTGACCTACTATCAGGACTACATCGGCATAAGCCCGATTGATGGAGAGGATTTCCGTTTCCGCTTCACCTGTGAGGGCTCTCACCTTGTATTCGAATAAGTTTCGATATATATTCCACATGATTGGTTAATCAACCTGGGGGGCGGACTTCGTGAAGCCCGCCCCCTTTTCCTTACCTTATTTAAATAGACAATCGTATGAAAGCGAAAACAATAATGTGGTCGCTGTTAGCCCTTATTGTGCCTATTCAGGCAGCAGGACAACCGCGACACTTCCAACGGATGGGCTTCCAGACGGACACACCGATGGTGCACGACCCAGTGATGGCCTACGAGGACAGTACCTATTATATCTTTGCCACCGGTCTGGGCATCCAACAGATGACCTCTACCGACCGCAAGACATGGACAGTCTCCACGACTCCCGTGATGACTGTGATCCCGCAGTGGACGCGTGACTCCGTGCCGGGCTTTACCCACCATGTATGGGCACCGGATGTCATCAAGTATCATGGCAAGTGGTGGATGGCCTATAGTTGCTCCACCTTCGGCAAGAACGGCTCGGCCATCGGTCTGCTTTCCAACCGCTCACTGGCCTTCCCTCTCTGGGAGGATGAGGGCTGCATCGTGAGTTCACAGGAGAAGCGTGACAACTGGAATGCCATCGATCCGAACTTCGTGATCGACGACAACGACCAGCCCTGGCTCGTCTGGGGCTCGTTCTGGGACGGTATCCAACTCATCCGCCTCGATACGACGATGCATGTGGCTGCAGGTGAGAAGCCGCGCACCATCGCCCGTCGCTATAACCTGAATGATCCGGAGGCCAAGGCAGCACTTCCCATCAATCCGAATCCGCCGAAGAACCCGACATCAGACTTTGCGGGTCCCAATGCCATTGAGGCACCGTTTATCTTCAAGTATGACGGCTGGTATTATCTCTTCGTGTCGTGGGACTACTGTTGCCAGGGATCTAAGAGTACCTACCAAGTCGCTGTGGGCCGCAGTAAGACTGTCGATGGACCTTACCTCGATCCTGATGGTATCGATATGCGCTATGGTGGCGGGAAACTCTTCCTCAAAGGTGACAAGATTGCCTATGAAGCCGCAGGCCACTGTGCAGCCTATACCTTTGGCGGTGAGGACGTCTTCATCTGCCATGGTTACAGCATCGCCCACCAAGGGGCATCCATCCTGATTCAGAAACCCATCAAATGGACAACCGACGGCTGGCCCGAACTATAATCATTAAACAAGGTGAAATCCTTTGGGGATTCAAATTAAATGTTTATCTTTGCAGCAGAATATAACTAAAACAAGAAGATGATGAAAAAATACGTGACTTCCTTATTATCGGCGTTGCTGCCTCTGAGTGTTTTTGCTTACTCGCTGACCCGTGTCGCTGTGCATGATCCCAGTATCGTGTGGGAACCAACTTCCCAAACTTACTATATCTTCGGCTCCCATCGCGCTGCCGCCAAGACGACCGACCTGATGAACTGGACGGCTTTCACTGCTCCCTGGCAGACTGCCACGAGCGATAACGCCTCCAACAGCCTGGCCTTCACCACGCCGCAGGTAACCACTGTGAAGAAGGGTGGTCAGGAAGTGAGTTTCGTCTTTGATGCCAAGGCATGGGCAGAGAAGGGAAGCACCCGCAAGAACAACAAGTACGACGTCAATGGCATGATGTGGGCGCCCGACGTGATCTGGAACCCCGCCATGAACAAGTGGTGCATGTATCTCAGTATCAATGGCGACTACTGGTACTCGAGCATCATCCTCTTGACTGCTGACAAGATCGAGGGCCCCTACCGCTATCAGGCACCCGTCGTCATGAGTGGCTTCTTCGAGAACGACACATATAAGGAGACCGATCTGGAAATTGTCATCGGCACGCAGGCCTCACTGCCCGAACGCTACAAGTTGAAGGATGGCGGTACCGGTAACTGGGGCGAGCGCTATCCGAACTGTATTGATCCCTGCGTGTTCTACGATGAGCAGGGCAAACTCTGGATGTCTTATGGTTCCTGGAGCGGTGGTATCTGGATGCTTGAACTCGACGAGAATACGGGTCTGCGCGACTACGATGTCACCTACGAACTCGTGGGCGAGGGTAATGGTATCACTGTCGATCCTTATTTCGGCAAGAAGATAGCCGGTGGTTACTACGTATCGGGCGAGGCCAGTTACATCGAATACATCGGCGGCTATTATTTTCTCTTCGTCACCTACGGAGGTCTGGCAGCCGGTGGCAATGCCGCCGACTATAACAACGGCGGCTATCAGATGCGCGTATTCCGTTCTGAGACACCCGACGGCCCCTATAAGGACACCTTTGGCACTGATGCTGTCTATACGGGCTATCAACTGAACTTCGGTCCTAACGCCAATACCAATCGCGGCATGAACATCCTGGGCGCCTATACCAACTGGGGCAACCAGGCCACAGGCAACAATGGTGAGCGCTCGCAGGGCCATAACAGTATCATTGCCGCCGAGGACGGGCGTACCTATCTGGTTTACCACACCCGATTCCAGAACCGTGGTGAGGAACATGAGGTGCGCGTGCATCAGGTGTTCCAGAATGAAGACGGCTGGCTGGTGGCAGCACCGTTTGAGTACACTGGTGAGGAGGTGAAGAGTGCTGACATCGCCTCGACG
>JAFUAK010000229.1 GCA_017460765.1 Prevotella sp.
ATCCGTTCTTTATGTTGGATATGACAGGGAAATTCCTATCTTTTCAACGTGTAATCGACTTTAGTCGCTTGCCAAAGCAAGAAAGGAGAATCCAGGTAGAGCCACGATTAAGATAATTTAGGAAAACGGGGGAGCTTCTGAATCCATCTCCAGACAGCCCCGCCGCTATTCCTCACCCTGACGGCTCGATGACCGTCACTGTAGGTCACTATGTCTATCTTACGGGGAGAAATCTTCTGCCACACCTCAACACCTTCAGCATGGTCTATCGGCAGGAAATCCTCACCTCCGTTTCTCCTTCGAAAACAAACGGCAAGTCCATTCTGACTTGGAATGACAAAAGCCTTTCTGATAGTCCGACGCTCAGCACTTGTCAGCGGAACAACAGAGACGATACGGACTTCCTGCTTCGCGTCTATAACCTTGTTTGCTTCAGAACGGGCTGCATCCGAAGAGGGTAGGATGACTCCGGCAATGAGTTTATGGTGACGCTCCTCGTAGACGAGTCCCAACGAGAGTGTCACGTACAGCCCTGGCTGTTTACCCACATTGACCTGATTCGCGTTTAGTGCCTCAATATAATATGGATCAGTCACCGACAGGTCATATACGACTCCATGATACTTCAGCAGCATCCTATAGCGTGTCTTGTCCTCACGCACATCGGCTACAATCTCAGCATTGCTGACGGGTATGAACATCAGTGAGTGGTCTCCTGCGGCGTATGTTGGGATGTCAATAGCCCTGTCAGTGCCATAAAACAAAACCCGATGCACACTGTCTACAAACTGACTCAGAACGGTATCCGCGTCAGACACCTTTCCCACCACCCGCATCAGACTGTAATGCACGTCCTCGGAGTGTGACTGGCAGGGAATCGGAATGACACCCTCCAGTTTGACCACCGAAAGCAGAGGGATATGCTGTGCTTCACCAATCCTGATTTCACCGAAATCCGTAGTCGCGTCAATGGGTCTTATCCATCGGGGACTGCCGTCAGGTTTTCTGACCACCGCCCAGTTCCGTTCATTGTCAATCGTCACCTCAACGCCAGCGATACACCGCCCGCTACGTTTCAGAGAGTTGGCCAGACAAACAAAATAAGCATCCATATATCGACTATTCCTCCTCTGCTCTGTACCCTATCTCACGGTTCTTCTGCCTGTAAGCATCCCGCCGCTGGTCATCACGGGTGTATGTGCCAAACAATTCGTCAATCTCCGGAACGTGATACTTCCTGGCATGAAGATATTCCTTAATCATCTGCTTTTCCAGCGACTCGTGCGATTGCGGCTCCACATCCTTCATGATGTGCCGGACATCCCACCCATGATCGTAAAAATATCGGGCCACCAATGAGAACCGATGACACTCCAAGGGGTTGGCCTCCGAGCACATCAGCGCAATGTGATAGCCTTTGTCTGCACCTCTCTTCACCCGCTCGACACCCGAGAGGAAAGCAGCAGTAGTCACAGCCTTCTCAAAGTCCACCTGCCCGTCATCATTGATGCTGTCAGTCCTTCGAGCCCCGAACTCTCTGCCGAAATGAAGGTATTCCACACCGTTTCGTTTCAGGAACCCTCGTAGCACCTCCATATTGAACTGAGGTGAATACTTGCTGGCCGGAACACTCCGAACGTCAACCACACAGTCAACACCATACCGTCTGAGCATCGCAAGAAATTCCTCCTGCGACTGATTCGAGTGGCCTATGGTGAAAAGTTGGTTCATGCCTATAGATATTTCTTTAGCTTGTCGATGATCTGTAAATCGGCAGGCAGCCAGTCCACCTCGTTTAGTTTGTCTTTCGTCAGCCACCGCGCCGCCTCGTGCTCCTTCAGTTCCAGCCGTCCGCTCACCACGCGGCAGAGATAGCAGTGCATCGTCAGGTGAAACTGCGGATAGTCATATTCCACCGTCTCCACCAGCCGCTCCACCCCGATGCGCGTCTCCAGTTCCTCCCATATCTCTCGCCTCAAGGCTTCCTCGGGTGTCTCCCCGGCTTCCATTTTCCCGCCAGGGAACTCCCAGCCGTCCTTCCACTCGCCATACCCCCGCTGCGTGGCAAATATCCGCCCCTCCGCATCATGAATGATGGCGGCAACTACTTCTATTCGTTTCATCATCCTACTGCCATTTTCTGTGCCTTATCCAATATGAAGCCCGGTATGCGATTCTGCATGGCCCAGGTGATGGTCATCGGGCGGTCACCATGCGATTTCACGTAGTCAACCAGCCCCAGGCAATAATAAGGTGAGGTGAAGCCATAGGCATCCACCTTGTGTTCCCTGACGAACAGGAGGAACTTGCGCCCGTTAGTCCGTTGCTCCACATAGCGGCGCCCTGAGTTCTGATGGCTGGCACTGTTCTGCGACTGCCAGTTGAAGAGGGCCTCGTTGATGGCGTAGTCCTCGTACTGCGTGCTGGGCGAGAAGTCCTTGTCACTCTTGTTGAGTGTCACCCAGAGCAGTTCGGTGTTGATGTCGTCCAGATTCAGGCATCCGCTCTGAGGAATGGCACCAGCCTTTTCAGCTGTACGCCTGCCGAAGATGGCCAGTTGTTCTTCTCGGGTGTAGCAGCCGAAGAGCTCCAACACATTGTCGGCGCCGAGTTCAGGGATGGGTTTGGTAGTAATCATCAGGTGCTCTGACAGATACTGCACCATCTGGCTCAACTCATCCACGAACTGCGGATACTCGCCAAACTTCTTCAGACCTTCAGCCGCCGAAGCGAAGCCATAGGCGTCTATCGACTTGGCAAACAGGTCGTAATAGAGCATCAGTGCCAGCGTATCGTTCTGTTTCGAATGTTCGTATGTAAAACCATGCTCAATCAGTTTGCGGATGAAGCCGAGGTAGCGGATGGAGTTGACATGGATGAGTCGTGACATGTTCTTCTCAAACACTCGGGTGAATTCATCCATAGGATAGTTCTTCAAGCCTGCCTCACGCAGCAGGGCATTCCAGCAGCGGGTCTTGTAGATCACACGTATATCGAGGTCAAACTGCCCGAGGAAGTTGGCCAGCGTCAGCGGCTTATCGGAATTCACACGGAACTGCCGCACCTCCATCACCAGTCGGCGCAGGTTGAAGATGGCCGAACGGATATTGCCGAGGATGTATTCACGCGCCAGCTTGTCCATCGTGATGGTGCAGCCGCGTGGCAGCATGGTGAAACTCTCGGCCACGGCACCCTGGATGGTCTTGGTGGTGGCATTCTTCGACTTCGGTATCAGTGCCCTGAACCGGCTCTCGTAACTATAGTTGACATGAGCCTGTGCCACGAAATCGAGCACCGTCAGGCACTCTTTATCGGGTGCCAGGCGCAGGCCGCGGCCCAACTGCTGCAGGAATACGGTCAAGCTCTTCGTCGGGCGCAGGAAGAGCACGGTATCAATCTCAGGTATATCCACACCCTCGTTGTAGATGTCCACTACGCAGAGGTAGTTGATCTTGCGAGCACGGAACTGGCTCACGATCTCCTCGCGCCGCTCCAAACTGTCCTCGCCTGAGAGCATAGCTGCACGATAGCCTGCCAGACAGAGTCCGGCAGCCACATCGCGGGCATGGTCAAGACGGGCACAGAAGCAGAGGGCACGGCAGTTGTGCTCGTCTGACAGGTATCTGGGCAGCGACTCCGTAATCAGGCGCAGACGGTCCTGAGTATTGAGTTTCCTCACCAGCTCGTTCTCATCATAACCACCCTGTGCCCATGCCACATGGCTCAGATCAGTGGTTCTGTCACCCACGCAGAAATACTGGAAGGGCGAGAGCAACATGTTATCGATAGCCTCTGGCAGACGCAGCTCGGCGGCAATGCGCTGGTTGAAGTTCGAGAGGTTCACACCGTCAGCACGCTCGGGAGTGGCCGTCAGACCGATCAGTATCTGCGGACGGAACAAGTCGAACACTTTCTGATAGCTCACGGCCTCACTGTGATGGGCCTCGTCTACCACGATGTAGTCGTAGTAGTCAGCGCCACAACGGCGGAACGTCTCGAGGTTCGAATTAAACGACTGGATGGAGATGAACAGATGGCCGAGGTCACCCAAGGCCGATGGTCTGTGATCGCCCACCCACAACTCCCCGAAATCATTCACGCCAAGCACCGAACAGAACGTTCGGATGGACTGTTCGAGAATCTCCTTGCGGTGGGCTACGAACAGCAGGCGATGGCTCGAATGGCTGTCATGGAACCGCTTATAGTCAAAGGCCGCTATCACGGTCTTACCCGTACCCGTAGCCGCCACGATCAGGTTCTTATGACTGCCGTGTATCTCGCGCTCCACGGTCAGCCGGTCGAGGATGGCCTTCTGGTGGGGCAGTATATGATAGGGCTGCAAAGCCCGTGTACGGCCTCCGCTCACCTCGTTACGCTCTGCGATGGCCGCCACGAAGCGTTCACGGTCATAGTCCTCGAAGTTGTCATTGTTCCAGTAGGTGTCAAACGTGGCCAGGGCTTTCTGGATGATGTGCGGATTCTCCTGACTGGTGATGCGCATGTTCCACTCCAGCCCCTTGGTAAGTGCTGAGCGCGAGATATTGGAGGATCCTATATAGGCAGTATTCATGCCGCTGTCACGGACAAAGATGTACGACTTGCATGCAGGCGGTCAAGGTCACAATTATACGACACCTTGATCTGCACCTTGTCGGGTGCCAACTGCTTCAGAAACTCAACGGCCTTTGGCTCGCTGGCTCCCATGTAGGTGGTGGTGATCAGGTGCAGGCGTGCCGAGGGCTTTTCGAGGAACCGCCGCAGGGCATTCTCGAAGATTCTTACGCCCGAGAAGCGCACGAAAGCCACTATCCAGTAGATCTCATCGGCGGTCTGAATATCGCGCTCTATCTCGCTGTCAACGGACAAGTCGGCATTGCTGCCCGTAAACAAGTTGCTCACCGTGAAGCCCGACAGCGGGCGCATCGTGAC
>JAFUAK010000034.1 GCA_017460765.1 Prevotella sp.
ATTTCCTTGCTGACATCCTTCACCGCCAAGACGATATAGCGTACGCGTCCACCTTCCGACTCGGCTATGGCGTGTCCTTGCAGGTGGAGCCACTTGTCGGCATCCTTCCACGTAGTCTTTACGGCCTGCTGCGAGATGTCGCCGCTGATCATCTTCTTGATATTCTGCCGGAACTGTTCTCGTTCGGTGGTGTGGATTCTTTCAATGAATTTGTCCAGGGTGAGCCCGCCGGAAGGGAGCAGACTGCCGAATATATTTCGTATACTGGTGGTATTCACGTCGTATTCTGTCACATAAAAGTTACCCATGTTCAGTGCCTGAGCCATCATCTGGTTGATTTCCTTCGACCTGTGGACGGCAGCCTTCACACGTGAACGGATGAGTTGGCTGAGCAGCAAGATGATGACGGTGGCTATGATGATGCCAATGAGGATGATCAGGGCCACGGGTGATGTGTCGTTGTGGACCAGTTCGGGGTGGAACCACTTATCGTAGATCTTACTCAGGTCGCCTGACTGTTCCATACGGGCATACTCGTCGTCAATGGCATCCAGCAATTCTTTGTCATAGCCCACGATATGTATTTCGCCATCAGGGATGTCGATTTCGTCGAGTACAATGTCATTCAGTGCCAGTTCGCGGATATTCCATTTCAGTTGTGCCTCACCCCAAATGAAATAATCGTGCCGCTTCTGGGCGATATTTGTCAGTGCTTCTCTTGGAGACATATACTCATAGGGTGTCCGGATGTCCCGCTCTTCTACGATACGCTTGGCAGCATAGTCATCGCTCTTGAGGAGAAGGGTGTCGTTCTCAGTCAGTTGGTCGATTTTCAGGAGCCGCTTATCACCTTTACGCATAGCCACCTTGACATGGTAGAAGTCAATGGCGTTGCGAGAGATGATGTAAGGACGTCCACGGTATCTGTAGGTGGGGTCAATGATCAGGTCTGCCTCGCGCCGCTCGAAGGTACGTCTGACCTGCTCAGCCTCTGTCATGATCAGTTTGTATTTGATCTTCAGCCTTTGCAGGATAGTGCTCAACAGTTGTACGTCATAGCCGTCGGGCTCACCTCTGTTGTTATTGAACTCGTAGGGCGGCATGTCCCAGTCGTAGGCAATGATAAGCGGGTGGTCGGCATTATAGGATTGCTCCAGTTGGGCATTAACTGGAAGTGCACTACAGAAGACCAGCAGTGCAGTTACAGCGGATGTTGTGAGTATTCTTTTCGTCATGATTTCCTATATTCTTTCAATCTCGGTGGCCTTGCAGGGGATGGAGAACCATACGGTAGTCCCTTCACCCTCCTTTGACTTCAGGTGAATGCTGCCACCCATGTGTCGTGTCAACTCGCGGCAGATGCTCAGACCAAGTCCGGCACCTTGGTTGGCGCCAGTGACGAAGCGTTCGAAGATGTCCTTCTGAGCCTCTTCGGGGATGCCTTCGCCGGTATCTTCAATGGAGACGACAAGTTGGTCACCAATATAATCGTAGCGTGCCATTACAGATCCTGTAGAGGTGTGTTGCACCGCATTCTCAATAATCTTCTCAATGATAATCGTCGTGTTGGAGTCATCGATGTCCACGATGAGTCGCTTGTATGGACTCTTGACGACATAGTTGACGCCAGGGAGTTTGCTATTGGCCCAGGCTGTATCGCAACGGGATTCGAAGGTCGTGGCAAAGTCAACGGGCTTGGGGGTAATGGTAATCATGCCGGCATCAAGTCGTGAGAGGAACAGGATGTCGTTGATGAGTCTGAGCAGTTTGGCAGAACTGGTCTTGATTTCATTGATGAAAACGGCCTCGTCCTCTTCCGAATGTTCCATCTGGAAGAGTTCGGAGAATCCTACAACCGTATTGAGCGGTGTACGGATCTCATAACTCATATTCCTCAAGAAGGCGTTCTTGACCACTTCTACCTCTTGGGCACGAACAGTCTCCTTAGCCAGTTTCTCCTCGACAGCCTTCAGTTCGCTGATATCACGGCCCATGCCAAAATACTCATGGATATTGCCTTCAGCATCGTGGATAGGTATGAGGTGGAACTGCAGATAGAGTGGTATGCCGGCCTTTTGCCTCAGCACCGTCTTGATCTCGGAGTGGATGGGCGTGGTCATCTGATTGTCCATATTGTGGAAGATCTGCAGTACTTTCCTCTTCGACTGGTCGTCGGAGAGCGACACGGCCCTTGTCTGAGTGAGCACGTATTCTTCCAGGTTGGCTTCCTTATAGATAATCAGCGTATGGTCGCTGAGCCGGTATCTCACGATTCGTATACCACCCACGCTCATTACGTAGTCGATATTACTGATATAGTTGGCGACCTCATTATTTGCCTCCTGTAGTTGGACGATGTTCTTCTGTCGCTGATGATATGTCTCGGCCACCTCTGTCACGTTGCGCCCGGTGCCATAGATTCCCAGCAGTTTCCTGTTCTCATCGTGGATTGGAATAAGTTGCAGTTCGTAGTAGGTCTTATGGCTCGTCAGTTTTTCAGAGAACTGTCGGGCAGGGTTGCCTGCGATGTGGGTAGCATAGAAATAGTCGAGGCTGTTCACGTCCAGGTCACTGATGTCAGTGATTTCCGCTACGGTCATTTTCTTTTCCACAATCTCCTTGCGTGACATCTTGAAACCTTGGCTGGCCTTGTCGTTGACATCATAGAGAATGCCGTTCTCGTCGAAGTACATCATATCCACCATGGCGCTTTCGAAGATGGCGCGATAGCGCAGCATGGTCTCTTGGATCTTCTTTTGCCTCAGGGCCTCCAGCGTCATGTCACTTCTGGAACAGATAATGGTCGACGGGCGCCTGTCTTTGTCACGGCGGAGAACGGACAGTGTAATGGTGTAGTTGCGCTCTTCAGAGTCAGCGCTGTCGTATTCTCTGGCCTTGATGTCAAGGGTGACAGTCTTGGTTTTGCCTTCGATCACCTGCTTGAGAGCATCGCTGAGTTTCCGGAATTCCTCAGGATCATAGCGGCGCGAGAATTCCAGGGAGGTGAACTCGCGTCCGGGCTTCCCGTTCTCTTCCATCCAGGTGAAGGTTTGTGTCGCAACATGATAGGTCCAGAAACTGACATGGCTGGTCTTCAGAATCAGCGAGAGCCGTTCGTTGCTCTTCCTGACGTCCTTGGTAGTCTTTTTCTCGCGATATTTAAAGAATGCATAGTAGCCGATGACGCAGAACGACACGATTCCCAGTGCAGCGATGAGTTTCCATATCCAGTTAGGTATGCCGCTATCCTTGCGCTCGGGGTAGAACCACTTGTTCTGGATGGGCTGGAGTTGCTTGTTGGACTTCAGCACGGTGAATACGCTGTCGATCTGGGCGAGCAGGCGCTGGTCCTTCGACATGAACTTGTATTCACCATAGGGAATCTCTACCGGCGACAATTTCAGATTGGTAATCTGGTATTTGTTCAGCAGCCATTTCAGTGACATGGTGTTCCAGAGAATGATACCTTCTCCTTTCGTACTGACTTTCTGGACGGCTTCTTTCATGTCGCCTTCAGGTATCAGGTTCTTGTCCCAGCCATTGCGCTTGAACAGATTGTGGCTGAAACTACCGTCATGGACGATGACGGAATATTTCGTGATATCAGAGAGGTTCTGGATGACTACGTTCTGATTGTTGGGGGCGACGATGCTGTGGGTGAACAACTGCACGGTATTCTTGCTGAAAGTGTAGTCTCCCTGTGTGAAGCCCGCATCCATTCTGAACATCAGGTCTGAGGCTCCGGAGGCCAGATCCTTCTGCGCTTCCAGTGTGGGCTTTAACTTGACGATGTATGGGATGTCAAGTTCCTTGAAGATAAGTTTCAGCAGGTCGATGTTATAGCCGTCGGGCTCTCCGTTCTCATTCAGGAAGACATAGGGCCATAGGTCCCAGGCGTCTTCATACACCAGAGGGTGGTCCGTGGTATAGGTCACAGTGCTGTTGTCCTGAGCCCCGGCGTACTGCGGCATGAAAGCCAGCAGGCACGTGAGTATGGTGAGTGTTATTGATTTCTTCATAAGTCAACTGTTCATTTCTGGTTCTGATACCGTCTCAGTTCTCTGGCAGGGAATCCACGCCCAGAAGGTAGAGCCCTTGCCCGTGCCTTCTGACTTGACACCTATCTTTCCGCCGCACTTCTCTATGATGGCCTTTGAGATGTTCAGGCCGAGACCGGTTCCCTGTACGTAATCGTTGAGTTTGACGAAGCGCTCGAAGATCTTCGCCTGGTCTTCCTTGGGTATTCCGCTGCCTGTGTCCTCACAGTACAGATAGAGTTCCCCGCCGTTGGCCTCCCGGTATTCGTAGCCCACCTTGATGTGTCCCTGCTGTGTGTATTTCACGGCATTGGTAACGAAATTGGTGAGCACCTGCATGATACGTTCCTTGTCGAGGACGGTTCTGAAGGTGGTGTAGGGATTGTCAGCGATGAACTCCACACCGGGCATCTGCACACGCTGGGCCAGTGACTTGCAGATGTCGTTGAAGTCGCTTGCAAAGTCGGTCTCTGTGGCCTGTATCTTGATCGATCCGCTTTCCAGGTCGGAGACGGCGAGGATATCGTTGATAAGTCGCAGGAGCATGTCGCAATTGTTCATGATCACACGGATAATCTCCTTCTTTTCCTCGTCAGTCTGTAACATGGGGAGTACATCCGAGAAGCCCACTATGGCATTCAGCGGGGTGCGGATCTCGTGAGTCATGTTGGCCATGAATACACTCTTTCTCCTGCCGGAGTCATTGGCACGCTCCGTCTCCTGCTTAAGTTGCTCTTGTTTCTCGATAAGCGGCGTTACGTTGCGGATAACGCCATAGGTGCCTGTCAACTTGCCGTCCTCATCGAAGGATGGTACGCTGTCGATAAAGTTCCACTGCAGTTCCTTTCCCTCATGGAAGAAGGGATGCATGTGGGTGAGGTCAGTTCTCGGGACGTTGAAAAAGTTCTCAAAGTCAGCCAGACCGGAACGGAACGGGCTGTCCACGAAGTGGTTCATCAGTTCTTCAAAGTCCATCTGCTTTTCCGGGGCGCTCATACTCTTATAGAAAGTACAGGTCTTGTCTATGTATGAGGTACGGAAGAAGCGCATGTCGCACATATCCATCAGGTATTGCAGTTCCGTCTCATACTGCATGATTTCCTCATTCGTCCGACGGATATTCTCGTCGTTTTCCTTGTTCTTGAGATACAGTTCCCGTTCCTGGGTGATGTCTCGGATGGAGAAGGTGATGTAGACCAGTGTGCCTTCTGCATCGAACAGAGGGTGTACGCGCATCTCCGTGTAGCAGTTCACACCGCGTTCGATGATGACGCTTTTCGTGCAGAAGAAGAGTTCCTCGATGTGGCGGTTGTTGAGGATCTCACGGAAGGTGGGCATGTCGTAGATGGCATTGCCGTAATAGAACGGGTCGTCTTCCGACTGGAACTTCAGGATTTCCTGCATCTTCTTATTGGCATTGATCAGCATGCCGTCCTTATCGTAGAAGGCCAGGCCTGCAATGCCCTGCTCGAAGATCATGCGGTATTTGTCCATCAGTTGGTTCTCGGCCTGTTCCTGCTCTATCTGATCTGTCTTGTCCGTCAGTGTGCAGTAGATGCTGGTAGGCCTCTTCTGGTTTTCCTTGCGGAATTCGGCTACGCCCTTGTCCTGCATATAGCGCCAGTATCCCAGGTGCCTCTCCTTGCTGATGTCCCAGCGGAAGGTGCATTCGGCCGTCTTGGCCCCGCCAATGAGTTTCCTGAGGAATTCTGTATAGAGATGTCTGTCTTCAGGATGGATGAACTTCAGGCTCTCTTCGTAACTGGTTCCTTCTTCCGGCAGGAAGTCGCCGTGCAGGTTATAGCCCATGCGGTTCTGCATGGAGAGCCTGAGCACATAGTTACCGCTGATGTTAAGGGTATGCTGCAGGACGGTGGAGAGGTCCTGTATCTTTTCTGTATTCTTCCTGATGCGGAGGATGCTGATGCGGTTCAGTGCCCAACTGATGATGAAGACGATGAGCACGGCCAGTACCATGAGCACCGAGACACCCTGTATCCCCGTCTGGTCATTGTCAGTGAATATGTATAGTAGTATGTTCATCTCCTTTGGTGATTATGCGATAACTTCGGATTTCCTTTCATAATTGATCAGTTCACAGGGAATGCTCACATAGAAGGCCGTGCCCTTGCCGAGTTCTGACTGGAGTTCAATGGTTCCACCCATCTGCTCGATGAGTTCCTTCACGATGGGCAGGTCGAGGCCGGTTCCCCGTTGCCCTCCGTATTCGTCGCGCACAAAGCGGTTGAAGGCTTTGGCCTGGGCTTCCTGGGAGAGTCCTCTGCCAGTCTCTTCAATGGTGATCATCAGTTCGCCGTGGTGGTATTCGTATTTGGCGCGCACGAGGCCTTCTTGTATCTCATAGGTCGTATAGGTGCAAAGCCGTTGGATGACCATACCCAGGTTCTGCTGGTCAATCACCACCTCCAGACGGGAATATGGGTTCTCTATGACGGTCTTTACACTGGGGCCGAGTGCACTCCACCCCATGTAGCACCAGCCGTCGAACAGGGTGGCAAAGTCATAGGTCTGCAGGTTGAACTCGATCATGTGTGCATCCAGACGTGAGATGAACAGGATGTCGTTGATCAGGCTCAGCAGGATGTTGGTGTTGCTCTTGATCTCCTCTGCAAAGACGGGCTCGTCTTCAGGACTATGCTCGCCGTTATAGAGTTCTGCAAATCCCACGACGGCATTCAGGGGCGTGCGCAACTCATAACTCATGTTCAGCAGGAACGAACTCTTCAGTTGCTCTGTCTCCTGGGCCTTGGCTGTCTCTTCCAGCAACTGCTGCTCTGTATAGGTCATCTCTGTCTCGTTGCGGCACATGCCGAAGTAGTGGACTACCTCGCCGTCCTTATCCAGCACCGGGATGATGTGGAAATTCAGATAGACGCTTCTGCCCGTCTTGTCGCGCATGATGGTGCGCAAGGTGGCTTCGAACGGTTCCTTCCGCCTGCGGTCCATCCTGCGGAACAGACCCCTGGCACGGAGCCGCTCTTCCTCTTTGATGAGTGAGATGGCCTTGAGTTGTGTCAGGCGGTACTGGGCGCTGTTCAGGTCGCTGTAGATCTCCAGTTCATGGGTGACGGGGTCGTAGTTCATCAGGCGCACGTCACTGACCTTCAGCGAGTAGTTGATGTTGTTGATGTAGGACTGGACGTCCTTGGTCGTCTTGTTGAGCAGCAGGCTGGCTTGTCGCTGACGCTGATTCGACTCCACCATTTCCGTGATGTTGCGGCCCGCAGTGACAATGCCCTGCAGGTTTCCCCGGTCATCGTGAATGGTGCTGACGTCCGCCTCATAATACATCTTTCCGCCGACCTTGATTTCAGGCACTCTTTCGTCTTCCCGTTTCACTTGGTCGATGTCGGTGTAGGAAGACAGCATGAAATCGTCCAGATGCCGGAGGTCGAGGTGGCGGTAGGCGGGGATGTCGGTAATCCTGACTTTCCGTTTCAGGAGCGCGTCACGGTCGGAAACCTTGAAGGTTTCGCAGGCCTTGTCATTGATGTCCACCAGATAGCCGTCTGCGTCATAGTAGATCATGTCCACCTGTGAGGTGTTGAACACCGTCTGGTAGCGCATCATCAGCCGTCGCGACTTCTCCATCTGCTCTCTCTCGTCCGTGATGTCCTGCTGGATGCCCAACAGCACGGAAGGCTCCCCCTTCTTGTTACGGCGGAGAATGGAGATGTTGGTCTCATAGATACGCTGTATCTCTCCTTCTGCCTTAGGCTTGCTGCTCTTGATGTATGCCGATGCCGACAGTTCCCTGCCTTCCTCCACCGAGTTGATGGCCTTGAGCAGTTCCTGGAAGTCGTCGCGGTCGTAGAACCTGGAAAATTCAAACGATGTGAATCTCACCTCCTTCATGTCTTCGACAGAGAATTGCGAGAACAATTCCTTCGTCACGTCGTAGGTCCATGTCTGTGTCTTGTTCGAATCAATGATCATCGACAACTGGGCATTCAGTCTGTCCGACTGTCTTCTGGCCTCCTTTTCACGGTAGTAGTAGACGCGGTTGTAGAAAAGCATGACAAAGATAGTAATCAGCAACCCTGCCACCAGATATCCCAGGATATGATGGATATCGAGGATTGTATCCATGTTCTCCTTCTGGGCATGTGCGGCAATAGTTCCTAATAACAGAATGCCAAGTGTGCAGGTCCTTTTTATAGATAGGTTCGTGCGCATATAAGGTTTTAGTCTTGGAGTAAACAACCGCAAAGATAATGCTTTCCGTTCAAACTACAAAATATTTGGACGAAAAAATACGCAAATTGCCGTTCTGAACAGCAATTTGCGTATTAAAATGCGTATGGGAATCGTTTAAAGCGGGTATTCCTCAAAGGCATAGAGCACGGTGGAGAGGTAGCGCTCACCCGTGTCGGGCAGCAGGGCCACGATGGTCTTTCCCTTGTTTTCCGGGCGCTTGGCAATCTCAGAGGCGGCATAGGCGGCAGCACCTGAAGAGATACCTACCAGCAGACCGTCGTGTTTGGCCAGTTCGCGACCTGCGCGGATGGCATCGTCGTTCTCCACGTCGAACACCTCGTCGACCAGCGTGCCGTTATAGGTCTTGGGCACGAAGCCTGCGCCGATACCCTGAATCTTGTGGGGGCCGCTCTGTCCGCCGTTCAGCACGGGAGAGGACTTGGGCTCTACGGCGATGACCTTCACGTTCGGGTTCTTCTCCTTCAGGTATTTGGCAACACCGGAGATCGTACCACCCGTACCTACGCCGGCAACGAAGATGTCGATCTTGCCGTCCGTCTGATCCCAAACCTCAGGACCTGTTGTGGCATAGTGCTTGGCGGGGTTGGCGCCGTTCTCGAACTGCTGCAGGATGATGCTTCCGGGGATGCTGTCGCGCAGGGCCTCGGCAGCCTTGATGGCACCAGGCATACCGTCCTTGCCGCTGGTCAGACGAACCTCTGCACCGTAGGCCTTCACCAGGTTGCGACGCTCCACACTCATCGTCTCAGGCATCGTCAGGATCAGTTTGTAGCCCTTCACGGCACTGACGAGTGCGAGACCTACGCCCGTGTTACCGCTTGTCGGCTCGATAATCGTGGCACCGGGCTTCAGCAGCCCTTTCTTCTCGGCGTCTTCAATCATCGCCAGGGCGATACGGTCCTTGACACTGCCACCGGGGTTAAAGAATTCCACTTTGGCGATAATCGGGGTCTCCAGACCCTTAGCCTTTGAATACTTGCTGAGTTCCAGCAGAGGGGTGTTACCGATTAGTTCGGTCAACTGTTTTGCAATCTTAGCCATAATCTTTAATGTTTAATGTTTAATCTTTTAATGTTTCATTTTCCTGCTGCAAAGGTACGGCGAAAATCCAGCCCCACCAATCGCATAGATAGGTTATTCCGCATACCACAAACATGGTATTTCGCCCTTTTTGCTGCCTACACCTTATATAATTAAGGAGGAAATGATGAAAAAAATCGTAAAACGTTTGGAGATTTCATGGAAAAGCGTTACTTTTGTCAACAGAAAAAACTAAAACTGTAGAATTATGTTAGACGTTAAAGAGACTTTGAAGAAGAGTGAGGAGCGCATGGAGATGGCAGCGATGTTCCTGGAAGACGAACTGAACCGCATCCGTGCAGGTCGTGCAAACATTGCCATCCTCGATGGCGTACGTGTGGATTCCTATGGCAGTAAGGTGCCCCTGAACCAAGTGGCGAACATTTCTGTGCCCGATGCGCGTACCATTGCCATCAAGCCCTGGGACCGTAAGGAGATCAAGAACATTGAGAAGGCCATCATGGACTCCGACGTAGGCATTACCCCGGAGAACAACGGTGAGGTGATCCGACTGAACATCCCGCAGCCCACTGAGGAGCGCCGTCGTGACCTGACCAAGCAGTGCAACAAGATCGCCGAGAAGGCCAAGGTCGAGGTGCGCAACGTGCGTGCCGACATCAAGGATAAACTGAAGAAGGCCATCAAGGACGGTCTCAGCGAGGACAATGAGAAGGATGCCGAACTGGAACTTCAGAAGATCCACGACAAGTTCATCAAGAAGATCGATGAACTGATAGCCGCAAAGAACAAGGAGATCATGACGGTGTAGGATGAAAGGCCTCGTCGTCAAGAATACCGGCAGCTGGTACACCGTCCTGACGGACGATGGCCAGCTGATTGAGTCTAAGGTGAAGGGTAACTTCCGCCTGAAGGGTATCCGCAGCACCAATCCCGTGGCCGTGGGCGACAGAGTAGAGTTGGTGACGAACCCCGAGGGCACGGCCTTCATCACCGACATCGGCGACCGTCGCAACTATATCATCCGCAAGTCGCAGAACCTGTCCAAGCAGAGCCATATCATCGCCGCCAATGTCGATCAGGCGTTCCTGGTCGTCACGGTGAACTATCCCCAGACCTCGACCACCTTCATCGATCGCTTCCTGGCCTCCGCTGAGGCTTATCGCGTGCCTGTCGTGCTGGTCTTCAACAAGACGGATCTGCTCGATGAGGACGAGCGGCGCTACCAGCAAATGATGATCCAACTCTACGAGACCGTCGGCTACGAATGTCATGCCATTTCGGCAGAGACGGGCGAGGGCGTGGAGGCCCTGCGCTCCATGCTCGACGGGAAGGTGACCCTGCTCAGTGGCAATAGTGGGGTGGGGAAGTCGACGCTCATCAACCGTTTTGTGCCTGGTGCGAACCTTCGTACGGCGGAGATTTCCGATGCCCATAATACGGGGCAGCATACTACGACCTTCAGTGAGATGATTCCCATAGGCGGAGGCTGGCTCATCGACACTCCGGGCATCAAGGGCTTTGGCACCTTCGATATGGAACCCGAGGAACTCACGAGTTATTTCCGCGAGATATTCCGCTTCTCCAAGGACTGCCGTTTCTCCAACTGTACCCATACCCACGAGCCGGGCTGTGCCGTGCTCCAGGCCCTCGAAGACCACTATATCGCCCAGAGCCGTTACCAGTCGTACCTCTCCATGATGGACGACAAGGAGAGCGGCAAGTACCGCGAGGCGTACTGATAAGAATGAAATAATGAAAGAATGAAATAGCATGAAAAAGTCCCTTTTATCTTTTTGCCTTCTTGCCATTGTACCTTCACTCGTCTCTGCTCAGCAGAAGACGCAGGTCACGAGGTTCAACCTGGCAGGCCCCTACGCAGTGACGATGCCTGCCGCCTTCGACAGTGTCGATGTGCAGGGAAAGAAGTTCGACGACCAGTCGTTCTTGAAGTCGATGTCGCTGACGGCTCCTGTCAGCGGCCAGTTCGAAGGTTCGGTATTGCCCTCTTTGGCTGACAGCCGCAGCGTGGGCGTACTCACCTTCTATGTCAACAATACCGACTTCCTGAAGGGGAAGATCACCGTCAAGGGTCCTAAGCACAGTCAGTTGTATATCGACGGCGTTGAGGCTGGCGAGGAACTTAGTCTCGCCCCTGAGCACCATACCTTCGCCGTCAAGTTCCTGGCAGAGCCACGGGATACCGACTCCATCCAGGTCTCGATCGAGGCCCCGCAGACTGTTGCCTACACCCTCGACAGCCATCATCCCTATATGGCGCACGACCTGTTCGACGGTCGCCGTGTCAGGGGCATCTCCCTGTCTGCCGACGGCCAGTATGCCTCGCTCTCCTATCAGACCACGGAGCGGGGTGGCAATACCCGCTGGGACTATGAACTGCGCGAGGTTAGGACCAAGCGCCTCCTGGCACGTCCTCAGGGCAATCCCAGGTGGCTCCCCGCCACGGTCGCCTATCTGGAGGAAGAGTACTACGACGGTAAGCGCATGCTGTATCAGGTGGAGCCGCGTACAGGCGAGCGCACCCTCTTTGCCGCCGATGTCCCTGAGGGCAGTTATACCGTCTCACCTACGGAAGACTACCTGATTATCAGCATGGAGGAAGAAGGCCCGAAGGAGGATCCGGGTGTCTTCGAGGTGCTGGAGATGGACGATCGTCAGCCAGGCTGGCGCAAGCGCAGTTATCTCTGCAAGTACGACATGGCTACAGGACTGACGCAGCGCATCACCTTCGGCCATCAGAACACCTATCTCGAAGACATCAGCGCCGACGGCACCCGGCTGCTCATCGGCACGTCCTATTCCCGCCTGGCCAAGCGCCCGACGGAGGTGGGGGATGCCTACGTGATGGATGCCAGGACGCTGAAGACCGACACGCTGTTCGTCTGCGAAGGTTTCCTCGGCGGGGGCACTTTCTCGCCCGATGGCAGGCAGGTGCTCTTCAATGGAACGCCTGAGGCCTTCAACCGCATTGGCTGTCAGTTGCCCGCAGACCGCACGCCCAGCATGACGGAAGGCGAACTGTTCCTCTTCGATATCGCCACCCGTCAGGTCACGCCGCTCACGAAGGACTTCAATCCCTCGCTGAATGGGGGCACTGTCTGGTTTTCTGGCGACGGACAGGTCTATTTCACCGCCGAGGAGCGCGACTATGTGTATCTCTACAGCCTGAACCCCAAGACGGGCAAGATCACCCGACTGCCTGTGGAGGGCGACTACGTGTTCCGCTTCGACAAGGCCCGCCGTGCAGCGGCCATTGCCTATACTTCTAACAAGACGCTGGAGCCTGTCTCTGCCTATGTCATGCGAAGTGAAAAGGGAAAAGTGAGAAGCGAGAAGTTCTTCGACGGGGCCACGGCGCTGGGCGATGCTGAACTGGGCACCTGCGAGGACTGGAACTTCCAGAACTCGCGCGGCGATACCGTCTATGGCCGTCTCTATATGCCGAAGGACTACGATGCCACCAGGCAGTATCCGATGATTGTGAACTACTACGGCGGCTGTTCGCCCACCAGCCGCTACTTCGAGTCGCGCTATCCCGCCCAGTACTGGACCAGTCTGGGCTATGCCGTCTATGTCCTTCAGCCCAGCGGTGCCACGGGCTTCGGCCAGGAGTGGGCCTCGCGCCATGTGAATACGGCGGGCCGCGGACCTGCGGAGGATATCATCGAGGGCACCAGGAAGATCTGCGAGGCCCATCCCTTCCTCGACAGTCGGCACGTGGGCTGCATCGGTGCCTCCTACGGCGGGTTCATGACGATGTACCTGCAGACGGTGACGGATATCTTCGCCGCCGCCATCTCCCATGCGGGCATCGCCAACCACACCAGTTACTGGGGTGAGGGCTACTGGGGCTATAACTACAGCGAGGTGTCGATGGCCAACAGTTATCCCTGGAGCCATCGCGAACTCTATGTCGACCAATCGCCGCTTTTCAATGCCGACAAGATCCACACGCCCCTGTTGCTGCTCCACGGCAATGCCGATACCAACGTGCCCCTCATCGAGAGCCTGCAGATGTTCACTGCCCTGAAACTGCTGGGCCGTGAGGTCGCCCTCGTCGAGGTGGAAGGCGAGAACCACCACATCCTCGAATACGCCAAGCGCGAGAAGTGGATGGCCACCCAGATGGCCTGGTTCGCCAAGTGGCTCAAGGGCGACTCCACCTGGTGGGACGCCCTCTATCCGAAGAAACACCTGTAAATGAAGAATCCCGCCGTTTGGCGGGATTTCTTTATTTGATGATGATCTCGTACTTCGACATGAACGAGGCGCCTGGCTGCAGGTGGTTCATCAGCGGCTTGTCCTTGAACTCTCCCTCAAAGCCGCGCGGGTCGCCCAGACCGTACCACGGCTCGATGCAGACGAACGGAGCCTGCTTGCCGTAGGGACTCCAGAAAGCGATGACGGGGGTACGGAACTCTACCGTCACCTCTGCCTCGCCTGCCTTGTTCAGCAGTTCGGCGCGACGGACTTGGCTCCTGTGAATCTTCACCGAGTCGTTGCGCCACGTGTTGTCCGAGAACTCAATGATGCCCCCTTCAGCCTCCACGGGCACTTCAGTCATCTCGTGCGAGCCGTCGATGTAACTCTTCAGGCCGTCGAGAGGCTCCTGGCTGTCCAGGCGGATACGGCCGTGCTGGTCCTCGCCCTCCTTCATGTCAGGCACATTAAAGGCGGGGTGGCCGCCGATCTGGAAGTGGATCTCGCGGGTATCCGTGTTATGGACATGCCAGATGACACCGATCCTGTTGTCGTCGAGCACGTAACTGACGCTGAGGGTAAAGTCGTAGGGATACACCTTGCGCGTCTCCTCGGAGGACTCCAGGGCCAGTGTCACCTTACGCTCGCTCTGCGCAATCAGTTTGAAGTCGGTATCGCGTGCGAAGCCGTGACGGGGCAGGTGGTACTCCTGGCCGTCCACATAATAGGTGTCGTTGTTCACCGAACACACGATGGGGAAGAGGATAGGGGAGTGGCGCGGCCAGAATTTGGGGTCTGCCTGCCACAGATACTCCTTGCCGTCGGCATCCTTGATACTCTGCAGTTCTGCTCCTGTCTCTGATACGAGAACAGTGATTTTGTCGTTCTTTAGTTCTACCATAGTTTTATAGTTTTAAATGGATTCTGCTGCAAAGATACAAAATTACCCTTACAAATCATTTTTTATCCTTTTACCTTTTTACTTTTTTACCTTTTTTTGTATCTTTGCACCCGATGAACATGCAGGAGATAGAAAACAAGCGGATTGCCGTGCTGCTTTCGGGCGGTGTCGACAGCAGTGTCGTGGTCTATGAATTTGCCAGTCTCGGGCTTCATCCCGACTGTTTCTATATCAACATCGGCCCCGAGGAGAGTGAACAGTGGGACTGTACCGCGGAGGAGGATTTGGAGATGGCGACGGCCGTGGCCCACAAGTATGGCTGCCGTCTGGAGGTCATCGACTGCCATCGGGAGTACTGGGATCAGGTGACGCGCTATACGATGGACAAGGTGCGTGCAGGCTATACGCCGAATCCCGACGTGATGTGCAACCGTCTGATCAAGTTCGGTGCCTTCGACGAGAAGCGGGGTCATGATTACGACCTCATCGCTACCGGGCACTATGCCCAGACGGAGACCGACGAGGAGGGCAGGAAGTGGCTCGTCACGAGTCCCGACCCTGTGAAGGACCAGACCGACTTCCTCGCACAGATCTACGACTGGCAACTCAAGAAAGCCCTCTTCCCCATCGGCCATTACGTGAAGGACGAGGTGCGCCAGATTGCCGAGCGCGAGCATCTGGTGAATGCCCATCGCAAGGACTCGCAGGGCATCTGCTTCCTGGGCAAGATCAACTACAACGACTATATCCGCCGCTACCTGGGTGAGCAGCCCGGCGACGTCATTGAACTGGAGACGGGCCGCAGGATTGGCGAGCATCGCGGCCTCTGGTTCCACACCATCGGCCAGCGCAAGGGCATGGGCTTCAGCGGCGGTCCCTGGTTCGTGGTGAAGAAGGACGTGGCTCAGAACATCCTCTACGTCTCCCATGGCTATGACCCCGAGACGGCCTATAAACAGGACTTCCCCATCCACGACATGCACTGGCTGACGCAGGCTGTCGCTCTCCGCGACATCACCTTCAAGATCCGCCACACCCCCGGCTATCTGCCCGCGACGCTGGAGCCGACGGGCGAGGGGGCGTTCGTTGTCCATGCCAAGGACAAGATCCACGGTGTCGCCCCCGGCCAGTTCTGCGTCATCTACGATGCCCATCATCACCGCTGTCTCGGCTCCGCAGAAATCACAGTTTGAGAACATAAAGAAGGCCCCGTCATTCGGGAGCCTTCTTTCATAACCCTAATAAGAATCACTTATTCTGATTTTAGGGTCTCTTATTTCAGAGCAAGAGCCACTTATCGCCCCGATAAGTGGTTCTTTTTTTCGAAGTGACGGTCAATCGATTTTGGGTTTTTGGGTTTTTGGGTATTTTGCGATTTTAATGGTTTCAGTGGGCTTATATAAATAAAAATAGAATTAATATATATTATAATATATATTAATTTAATAATATTTATAGAACTACTATAGAATCTAACCCAAATCTTCCATCAATACCCTTAGACGTTACAACCCCAAAAACATAAAAAAAACAAATACCCAAAAACCCAAAAACCCAAAAAATCACGGTGAAACATATCTGCTGGATATCGCCGTGCGCCCAAAGGAGAACCGCCGCAAGACGGGCTTCATACAGACTTAAAAAAGAATCCCCGCCGAAGCGGGGATTGCTTTTATTTGTCGGTGAACGTTCCGAAATAACGGAGGCAGGTGTCGCGCCACTCGCGGGCGTTCTCCAACTGGTGCTGCATGCGGGTATCGACCTCCTGCCAGCGCTGCTCGTCGATCAGCGGCTTGGCCTCCTGCCAGATCCGCACGAAGTCTTCTACCTCCTTCACGCCACGGTTATAGCGGAACTGCATCTCCTCGTAGACGGTGCGCCCACTCTTCAGACGGTAGGTCCAGGGCACATGATGGAACCAGAGCAAGTAGCGCTCCGGGCAGGTGTTGACATCGTCGTAGAGGGAGCAATAGGGCTCGCGATACTGGGCGGTGGCATTAGAGCCGGTGTGGGTACGGTCGAAACCGATGCCCGCCGAGTCGGCCTGATGATAGTAGACGGGGCACCACTCGATGGGATAGTGTGCGATATAGCCGTCGGGCTCGGGACCGTAGTGGTGGTCGAACCTGAAGATGTGGTGCAGGCCGATGGGCATCATGTAGTCGACGCAGGCTTCTCTTGAGCGTAGCATGACACTCAAAAGTGAAGAGTGAAGAGTGAAGAGTGAAGAATCCTTCGGGGTAAAGGTGGCTGTGAGCCATTCATCTGCTATTTTCTCACTCGTGAGATTGGGATTCCAGGCGAGACGGCCGAAGGCGTACCAGTTGGCCTGGGAGAAATGATGGCCGCACCAGTTCTTGTCGAGGCCGATGTTCGCCACGCCAGCGATGCCGACGAGTCTGCTGGGCTCAACGAAGCCGAAGAACTCCCGCCACATCGGGGCGAGGTACACCAGATGGCGCGACTGGCCGAGGTACTCCTGGGTGATCTGCAACTCTGCCATCTGCGGGGTGTTGTGCATGTTGTCGAAGATGGGGGCATAGGGCTCACGGGGCTGGAAGTCCAGCGGGCCGTTTTTCGACTGGAGGATGACATTGTCGCTGAACTTCCCGTCGTCGCCAATGAACTCCGACACGGCCTGTTTCACGCGGTCTTCACCCTTGTGGTTGGCACCGTAGACGAACGAGCGCCACATGATGATGCCGCCGTAGGGCTTCACGGCTTCTGCCAGCATGTTGGCTCCCTGGGCATGGGTGCGCTTGTAGTCGCCTGGTCCGGGCTGCCCTTCGGAGTTGGCTTTCACCAGGAAGCCGCCGAAGTCAGGAATCTGCTGGTAGATCTCCTTGGCCTTGGCCTTCCACCAGCCCCGTACCTTCGGATTCAGGGGATCAGCCGTCTTGAGTCCGCCCAGTGCCATCGGGCTGGCGAAGTTGACGGAGAGGTAGACCTTGATGCCGTAGGGGCGCAGGATGGCTGCAATCTCCCTGACCTTCTGGATATAGGGGGCAGAGAGCATCTTCGGCGAGGCATTGACATTGTTGAGCACTGTGCCGTTGATGCCTATCGAGGCATTGGCACGGGCGTACTCCTTGATGAGTCGTGCGTCGATGGCCTTGGGCTGTTCGCCGTCGAGATCCCAGAAGATGCTACGGCCTGCATAGCCGCGCTCAATGGAACCGTCGAGGTTGTCCCAGTGGTTCAGGATGCGGAGTTTCCAGAAGGGGGCGGAATAGCCGCTCTCACCCCTGAGCAGGGCATAGGCTCCATAGAGCAGGCCCTGTTCGGTCTTGGCGGTGACGGTGCTGCCGCTGATGCGGTAGGCATCGTCGGCCATCGTGGGGTCGAGTGCCAGCGTGGCTGTCGGACCTTGATAGTATTGCCGCAGTTCTTCGGCTGCCAGGCACTCGGGGCCGCTGACCTGCGCCTTGTTGACGGGTTGATATCTGAGCCACAGTTGGCTGCCGTCCTCTGCCTTCGCGCTGAGCACGAAGGTCAGGGCCATCATGAATAGTGTGATTCTTTTCATATTTACTGGATGATTAGGCCTCCATTGGGCTGGAGGGTGACTTTGGCCTTTCCTTTCTTGTCGGGCTTGAGGGTGGTGAGCGTGGGCTCGCCTTTCTTGCCGTCGATATAGAGCCGGGGCTGGGCAAGGCCGAATGGGGTGAGGTCGAGCGTGAGGGTGAGCGGCTCCTGGAGTGCGTTGAGGCCTGCGATGTACCATTGGCCGCCAGCGGCCTTCCGGGCCAGGACGACGTATTTGCCGGGATAGCCGTCGATGAACCGCGTCTCTTCCCAGGCTGTGGGCAACTGGCGCAGGAAGTCCATCTCGAACTGTGGCAGTTCGTCGAGGTTGTTGGGCTGCATGGCAACGCACTGTACGGAGGTCTGCATCACGATGCCGGAGGCCAGTTCGAAGATGTCGGTGGTCTTACGGCTGTGGCGGCTCTTGTTGTCCTTTGAGAGGTACTTGTTCATGATGATGCCTCCCCAGTCCATCGAGGCCGTGGCGTTACGGCAGAAGGGATGGAGCGTCAGGTCGAAGGGCTGGCGGATGGCTGCGCCCTCGTTGAAGAACACATTCTCGGATGCCAGTACGGCTTCGGAGGCCACATAGTTGGGGTACATGCGTTCCCAGCCGCGAGGTATCGTGCAGCCGTGGAACACTACCTGCAGGCCATAGCGGTTGGCATCGCTGAGGATGTCCTCGTAGAGGCGCATGGTCTCCTGCTTGTCGCCGCCGAAGAAATCGACCTTGATGCCCTTGATGCCTATCGACTGCATCCACTTCATCTCGCGCTCACGGGCGATGGCGGTGTTCATGCAGTCGCGCGGCCCCTGGGGGGTGTCGTTGGCAAAACCGTTGCTGTTATACCATAATAACAGGTGGACGCCTTTCGACTGGGCATATCGGGAGAGTTCCCCGATACGGTCGCGCCCGATCTGGGTGTCCCACCAGTTGTCTACCAGACAGTATTCGAATCCCATGGCTGCGGCCAGGTCGATGAACCTGACCTGATCGTCGTAGTTGATGGAGTTGTCCTGCCAGATGAGCCAACTCCAGGTGTAGCGACCGGGCTTATAATCCGTGCCGGGCTCGTAAAGGGGTTTCACGAGGTCGTAGGAGACGGTGGTCTCCACGATGGGCTTCAGCGTGTTGCCGACGGTGACGGTGCGCCAGGGTGTGGCTCCTGGCAGAGGAATCCCGGCAAAGTCGGAGCCGAAGCCGTTGTTCTCGCCACGGTCAGGATAGGCGATGGTATAGCCCATGCCTGTCTGATAGTCGGAGAGGTGGCTGCCGCAGTAGTTGCTGCCGACGCCTGTCTCGGAGACGAGCGCCCAGCCGCAGGGCAGGTGGAAGAGGGCGGGGAAGACGTAGCCCTGTCCGTATTGGGAGGGGGTATCCATAGGTGCATCGGCGGAATAGACCTCCTCATAACTGGGCTTGGTCTGTTCCCAACCTGTTTCCGGGCCTATCTGGGGAGACAGGAAGGTCGTGGTGCCTTCAGGGAAACTGAAACTGCTGATCTCGCTGCGGATCAGTACCCGTTTGTAGTCCTTGCCCTGGAATGGCTGCCGTGGGATGGCATAGCGGAAGGCAATGTCGTTGGCGCTGACCTGGAAGACAATGCTGAATCGCATGCCGTCCTTGTTCTGGAGATCCACCGTCAACTGGTTGGCCTTGTAGTCGGCGGAAGCGGCTTTCGTGCCTCGCATCGTGTAATGCTCTTCGACGGGCTGCTGCCGACTGTCTGTCAGCGTCAGGTCTCTGGTAAAGTCGCCGATACTGGTCTTGAGTCCGAGGGCGGATGGGCTGATGACCTGCTGGCCCTGCAGGGTGGCAGTGTAGTATGCCCTTCCGCCTTCTAGGGAGACCGTTACCTGTAACTGCCCGTCAGGGGATGAAACAGTAACGTCACCAGCCCATGCCAGGACTGATGACGTTAATAAGACTGATAAGAAAAGTTTTCTCATTATAATATATTGTCACTCTCGATGTCCTTGAAATACTTGTAGGTTGAGACCTTCAGTTCGTCGGCAGCCTCCTCGTCGCAGACGATGATGCCGTGCTCATGCATCTGAAGGGCGCTGATGGTCCACATGTGGTTGACGCTTCCCTCAACGGCAGCCTGCAGGGCACGGGCCTTGGCATGGCCATTGGCGAGGATCATCACCTCGCGGGCATCCATCACGGTACCTACGCCAACGGTGAGGGCATGTGCAGGCACATTCTCAGGATTGCCTCCGAAGAAACGGGAGTTGGCGATACGCGTATCGGTGGTCAGCGTCTTCATGCGGGTTCTTGAACGGAGAGAAGAGCCCGGCTCGTTGAAGGCAATATGACCATCAGGGCCGATGCCGCCGATGAACAGGTCGATGCCGCCTGCCTCGGCAATCATCTCCTCATAGTGCTTGCACTCAGCCTGCAGGTCGGCAGCATTGCCGTTCAGGATGTGGATGTTCTCCTTCGGACAGTCGATGTGATCGAAGAGGTTGCGGGCCATGAAGGCATGGTAACTCTCGGGATGAGTCTCGGGAAGACCTACATATTCGTCCATGTTGAAGGTGATCACGTTCTTGAAGGACACCTTACCCGTGCGATTAGCCTCTACAAGGGCGTTATACATGCCGACGGGAGAGGAGCCTGTCGGAAGTCCAAGTACAAACTTGTGGTCGGGGGTGGGGTTGAACTGATTGATACGCTCGATGACGTGGTTTGCTGCCCACTGTGACATTCTCTGATAGTCGTTCTGAATAATTACTCTCATAATCTTTTGCGTTTTTGGGTTCGTAATTTTGACTGCAAAAATACAAAATAATTCAGGAGCGGAGTAGCCAAAGGAGTTAAAAGGAGTTAAAGGAGTCGTTTTTTGTATTTTTACCTTTTTACTTTTTTACCTTTTTACTTTTTATTTGTATCTTTGCAGTCAGTATGAAAGAATTCGTAATCTCAGAGGCCAAGGCTGAAACGGCGGTACTGGTGGGACTCATCACCAAGGAGCAGGATGAAGCCAAGACCAAAGAATATCTCGATGAACTGGAGTTCTTGGCGGACACGGCAGGCGCTGTGACAGTGAAGCGTTTTACCCAGAAGGTGGGCGGCCCGAGCCAGACCACCTATGTGGGCAGTGGAAAACTTCAGGAGATCAAGCAATACATCAAACTCTGCGAGGATGCCGAGGAACCTGTGGGTATGGTGATCTTCGACGACGAACTGTCGGCCAAGCAGATCAGGAACATTGAGAAGGAACTGCAGGTGAAGATCCTCGACCGTACTTCCCTGATTCTCGATATCTTTGCCATGCGCGCCCAGACCGCCGAGGCCAAGGCCCAGGTGGAACTGGCCCAGCACCGCTATATGCTGCCTCGTCTGCAGCGGCTTTGGACGCACCTGGAACGCCAGGGCGGCGGCTCAGGCAGCGGCGGCGGAAAGGGCAGTGTGGGTCTGCGCGGTCCCGGTGAGACACAGTTGGAGATGGACCGCCGTATCATCCTGCAGCGTATCACCCTGCTGAAACAGCGTCTGGCAGAGATTGACAAGCAGAAGACGACGCAACGCAAGAACCGTGGGCGTCTGATCCGTGTGGCTCTGGTAGGCTATACGAACGTAGGAAAGTCTACGATGATGAACCTCCTGGCAAAGAGTGAGGTGTTTGCAGAGAACAAACTCTTCGCCACGCTGGATACCACCGTCCGTAAGATGACCATCGACAACCTGCCATTCCTCCTGGCAGATACGGTGGGATTTATACGCAAGTTGCCCTCAGACCTTGTGGAATCGTTCAAGTCGACGCTCGACGAGGTGCGTGAGGCTGACCTGCTCGTGCATGTGGTGGACATCTCCCATCCGGATTTCGAGGAGCAGATCCGGGTGGTGGAGGAAACCCTGAAGGAACTCGGCTGTGCAGACAAGCCTGCCATGCTGGTGTTCAACAAAATTGATGCCTATACGTGGGTGGAAAAGGAGGAAGACGACCTGACGCCGCTGACGAAGGAGAACTATACCCTGGAGGATCTGAAGAAGACCTGGATGGCGCGCTCTGGCGAGAACCAGCACTATCTGGAGTGTATCTTCATCTCCGCCAAGCAGAAAGAGAATATCGACGAGTTGCGCGACATCCTCTATAACAGGGTGCGCGAACTCCATGTGCAGAAATATCCCTATAACGATTTTTTATATCAAGATTATGAGTAATTACAGACAACTGACACAAACAGAGATTGAAGTTTTGGAGCACAATGTCTGCTGGGCAGAGGACTGGCAGCGAGTGATGGTGGCCGAAGGGTTTAAACCCTATAATTTCCATCGTGTGATATTCTATGGCGACATCCGCCTGGGAGAGTTCCACAAGCAGGTGGAGGTGACCAAAGGCTTCTTCAAGCACTCCGGCATCAACGATGCCACCCTGAGGAATGTCACCGTGGGCAACGATTGTCTGATTGAAAAGGTCGGCAACTATATCAACAACTACACGATAGGCAACGACTGCTATATCTCGAACATCTGCACGCTGGAGACCACCGACGATGCCACATACGGTGAGGGGTCGGTTATCAGCGTACTGAACGAAATGGGCGACGGCAATGTGACGATCTTCCGCGAACTGAACAGCCAGATTGCCGCTTTCATGGTGAAGTATAACCACGACAAGCAGTTGAAGAAGGCGCTCCAGCAGATGATCGAGGACGAACTCCGCGTCTCCAGACCCGAGCGTGGCTATATCGGTAACAATGTGAAGATCATCAATGCCAAGGATATTACGAATACCGTGATCAAGGGTGACTGCGAGATCAGTGGTGCGGCCCGGCTCTCTGAGTGTACGGTGATGAGTTCGATGGATGCCCCAGTGTTTATCGGTACAGGTGTCATCTGCGAGAATTCCATCATCTGCGACGGCTGCTCTATCAACAACTCCGTGAAGATGCAGGACTGCTTCGTGGGTGAGGCCTGCCAGATTACCAATGGCTTCACGGCTGAGGCGAGCCTCTTCTTCGCCAATTCGTTCATGGCCAATGGTGAGGCCTGTGCTGCCTTTTGCGGCCCGTTCTCAGCCTCCCATCACAAGAGTTCCCTGCTCATCGGCGGTGAGTTCTCGTTCTATAACGCAGGTTCGAACACGAACTTCTCGAACCACGCCTATAAGATGGGACCCCTGCATTACGGTACACTTGAGCGGGGTACGAAGACCGCTTCAGGCTCGTATATCCTGATGCCTGCTACGATAGGTGCCTTCTCCGTCTGCTTCGGTAAACTGATGCACCATCCCGATACGCGTAATCTGCCCTTCAGTTATCTGATGGCTTATGGTGATGACTGCTATCTGGTACCAGGACGTAACATCACAACCGTAGGACTGTACCGCGACATCAAGAAATGGCCGAAGCGCGACAAGCGTTCCAAGCAGTCGAAGAAGAGTATCATCAATTTCGACTGGCTGTCGCCCTTTACGGTGGGAGAGATCCTGGAGGGCATCAAGGTCCTGGAGGCGCTGCGCAATGCTTCGGGCGACAACGTGTCGACCTATAATTTCCATGAGTATGTCATCAATGCCTCTTCGCTCCGTAAAGGCCTGAAGTATTACGACATTGCCCTGCGCATCTTCATGGGTGCCGTACTGAAGCGTGCTCAGAAGGAAGGATTCTTCGGACGTCCGAAGACGATTGTGGGCAAGGGCCGTTGGACGGACCTGAGCGGACTCCTCCTGCCCGAGAGTGAGGAACTGCGAATCGTGCGCGATGTGAAGAACGGCGATATCGATAATATCCAGCAGTTGCTCGACCGTTTTGTTGAGATCAATGAGAACTATAGCGATTACCGCTGGTCGTGGTCTTATCAGATGATTCTCGACTACTATGGCCTGGAAGAGATCACGGAGGTCGATGTGGAGCATATTCACGAGGACTACATCAAGGCCCGCCGTGCCTGGATCGCCGAGATACGCAAGGATGCGGAGAAAGAGTACGCCATGGGCGATGTGGACAAGGAGGTCTTTGACGAGTTCCTGGAGAAACTCGACCATGAGATTGATTACGAAAACTAAAAAATAATAATGATGAAACTGAAATTAGTGTTGACAGTTTGCGCCATTGCGCTGGGACTAAGTACTTCTGCCAAAGATTATCGGTATGAGACGGTGGATGGGGACATGATGAAGACCCGCATCTATACGCTAGACAACGGACTGAAGGTCTATCTCTCCGTGAATCCTGAAAAACCGCGTATCCAAACCTATATTGCCGTCAGGACGGGAAGTAAGAACGATCCTGCGGAGACCACGGGTCTGGCCCACTATCTGGAGCACCTGATGTTCAAGGGCACCAAACAGTTCGGCACGAACAATCCTGAGGCTGAGGCACCACTGCTCGACGAGATCGAACAGCGCTATGAGAAGTATCGTCTGCTGACGGATCCTGAGGCCCGTCGTCAGGCCTATCATGAGATCGACAGCGTGAGCCAGTTGGCAGCCCAGTATTTCATTCCCAATGAGTATGACAAACTGATGGCTGCCATCGGTGCCGAGGGCACGAATGCCTATACCTCGGACGATGTGACCTGCTATACGGAGGATATCCCGTCGAACGAGATCGAGAATTGGGCAAAGATCCAGGCCGACCGTTTCCAGAACATGGTGATCCGCGGTTTCCATACGGAGTTGGAGGCCGTGTATGAGGAGTATAATATCGGCTTGGCGAGTGACGGGCGCAAACTGTACGCTGCCATCAGCAAGATGCTGTTCCCTAACCATCCCTATGGCACCCAGACTACCATCGGTACGCAGGAGCACCTGAAGAACCCATCGATCGTTAATATCAAGAATTACTTCAACAAGTGGTATCGCCCCAATAACGTGGCCATCTGTATGGCAGGCGACTTGGATCCCGAAAAGACCATCGCCATCATCGACAAGTACTTCTCCAGTTGGCAGCCCGGTGTTGATGTGACGCAGCCTGTCTTTGCGCCCCTGCCCCTGCTGACGGCTCCGAAGGATACCACCATCGTCGGGCAGGAAGCTGAGCAAATATGGATGGCCTGGAGGGCTAAACAGGCCAACACCTTGCAGGCTGACACCCTCGAACTGCTGGAGGATGTGCTGAGCAACGGACGTGCCGGACTCTTCGACCTCGACCTGAACCAGACGATGAAGGTGATGAATGCCCGTGGCGGCACTGAACTGATGCGCGATCACGGCGGCTTCCTCTTGTTGGGAAGACCTAAGCAGGGACAGAGTCTTGACGAAGTGAAGGACCTGATGCTTGCCGAGATCGACAAGTTGAAGAAGGGAGACTTCCCCGACAACCTGCTGCCCAGCATCATCAACAATAAGAAGCGCAGTTATTACGGCTTGTTGGACCGTAATGCCGGACGTGCCAATATGTTTGTGAATGCTTTCATCAGCGAAATAGACTGGAAACAGGAGGTGGGTAAGATCGACAGAATCTCCAAGATTACCAAGCAGGAACTTGTCGACTTCTCTAATCAGTTCTTTACCGATGGCTATGTCGTGGTCTATAAGAAACAGGGCATCGATTCTACCCAGAAGAAGATTGACAAGCCTGCCATCACGGCCATCCCCACGAACCGCGACCAGATGAGCCAGTTCGTGAAGGATATTCAGGAGAGCCAGGTGGAGCCGATACAGCCCCGTTTCGTTGACTTCGCAACGGATATGACGATTGGCAAGACCACAAAGGATCAGCCGATTTATTACGTCAAGAACGAGTCTAACGGTCTGTTCAACCTCGTCTTCCGCTATGAGTTCGGACAGAGTGCCGACAAGCGCTATGACGTGGCTGCGGAGTACATCGACTATCTCGGCACTGACAAACTGTCGGCAGCAGAGGTCAAGCAGAAGTTCTATGAACTCGCCTGTGACTATAATATAGGTGTAGGCACTGATGCCATCAATGTCAGCCTCTCCGGTCTGAGTGAGAACATGGAGTCGGCACTGGCCTTGCTCATAGACCTGTTGCAGCATGCTAAGGTCGACAACGAGGCCTATGGGCAACTGGTGAGCCTGATACTCAAGAGCCGTGAGGACTCGAAGAAGAATCAGAATGCCTGCTACGCAGCACTCTGCGAATACGGCATCTATGGTCCGCGCAATGGCTATCGTGATGTGATGTCGGAGCAACAGTTGAAAGAGGCCGATCCCCAGGCGTTCCTGGACCTTCTCAAGAACCTCGGCAACTATCAGCACAGCGTGAACTACTACGGTCCGATGAGCCTTGGCGAGGTATCCGCTGTCGTTGGCAAGTTGTATGTGGCTCCCAAGACGCTCCTGCCCGTCCCGAAGAACAATGACTACGTGAGGCAGCCTGCTACGGAAAATGAGATTCTGATAGCACCCTATGATGCCAAGAATATCTACATGCGCCTGTATCACAACGAAGGACGCGACTGGAATCCCGACGAGACGGCGGTGCAGACGCTCTTCAATGAGTACTTCGGCGGTGGCATGAATGGGGTCGTGTTCCAGGAACTCCGTGAAGCCCGTGGCCTGGCCTATAATGCCTATGCCTACTATAGCAGTCCCGGTAAGAAGGACGACAAGGAGTCCTATATTGCCCACGTCATCACGCAGAACGACAAGATGATGGACTGCGTGCGTCAGTTTCATGAGATCCTGAACGAGATGCCTGCCAGTGAGACGGCCTTCCGGATTGCGAAGGATGCTGCTACCAAGATCCTGGCCAGTCGGCGCACCACCAAAATGGGCATCATCAACCTCTGGCACAGTATGACGAGGCTCGGCCTGGACTACGACCTGAACAAGAAGGCCTTTGAGGATATGCCGAAGGTCACGTTGCAGGACATCGTGGATTTCGAGAAGCAGAACATGGGCAATAAGGCCTATCGCTACATGATCCTTGGCGACGAGAAGGAACTCGACATGGAGGCCTTGGAGAAGATAGCCCCCGTGAAGCGACTGACAATAGAAGAAATATTTGGTTACTAACTTTTAAAACAAATACAATTATGGCAAACCCAGTTGAATTCAAGTACGCTCCGATGTTCCAACTCGGAGAAGACAAGACCGAGTATCGCCTCCTTTCGAAGGAAGGCGTCACCACCGCCGAGTTTGAAGGCAAGCAGATCGTAAAGGTTTCCAAGGAAGCCCTGACGCTGCTCGCTCAGCAGGCTTTCCACGATGTGGAGTTTATGCTGCGCCGTGAGCACAATGAGCAGGTGGCCAAGATCCTCACCGATCCTGAGGCATCTGAGAATGATAAGTATGTGGCTCTCCAGTTCCTCCGCAATGCCGAGGTGGCCTGCAAGGGCATCCTGCCTTTCTGTCAGGACACGGGTACGGCTATCATCCACGGTGAAAAAGGTCAGCAGGTATGGACGGGCTTCGAAGATGAGAAGGCACTGAGTCTGGGTGTATTCAACACCTTCACACAGGACAATCTGCGCTACTCACAGAACGCTCCGCTGAACATGTACGACGAGGTGAACACCCGCTGTAACCTGCCTGCCCAGATCGATATCGAGGCTGTGGAGGGCGCTGAATATCGTTTCGTGATGGTGGCCAAGGGTGGCGGTTCTGCCAACAAGACCTACTTCTATCCGATGACGAAGGCAACCATCCAGAACGAGGGTACGCTCATCCCCTTCCTCGTTGAGAAGATGAAGAGCCTGGGCACCGCTGCTTGTCCTCCGTATCATATCGCCTTCGTGATTGGCGGTACCTCTGCTGAGAAGAACCTCCTCACCGTGAAACTCGCCTCCATCAAGTACTATGATGGTCTGCCCACGACGGGTGACGAGACAGGTCGCGCCTTCCGTGACATCGACCTTGAACAGAAACTCCAGGTGGAGGCCCAGAAGATTGGTCTTGGCGCTCAGTTCGGTGGTAAGTATCTGGCTCACGACATCCGTGTGGTCCGTCTGCCACGTCATGGTGCTTCTTGTCCGATCGGTATGGGTGTCAGTTGCTCTGCCGACCGTAATATCAAAGCCAAGATCAATGCCGACGGTATCTGGCTGGAGAAGATGGATGCCAACCCCACGGAACTCATTCCTGAGGAACTGCGTCGTCCCGGTGAGGGTGGCAAGGGTATCGAGATTGACCTCAACGAGGGTATCGATGCCGTTCGCAAGGAACTCTCCAAGTATCCGGTCTCTACCCGTGTGAACCTGAAGGGTACCATCATTGTGGCCCGTGACATCGCCCATGCCAAGTTGAAGGCTCGTCTCGATGCTGGTGAGGGTATGCCCGACTACTTTAAGAAGTATCCTGTGCTCTATGCCGGTCCTGCCAAGACGCCCGAGGGCTATCCCTGTGGTTCGATGGGCCCGACGACGGCCAACCGTATGGATCCCTATGTGGATGAGTTCCAGGCCAATGGTGCTAGCCTCGTGATGATTGCCAAGGGCAACCGTTCACAGGTCGTTACCGACGCCTGCCAGAAGCATGGCGGCTTCTATCTGGGCACGATTGGCGGTGTGGCTGCCGTTCTGTCGCAGAGTTCTATCAAGAGCATTGAGTGCGTGGAGTATCCCGAACTCGGCATGGAGGCCGTCTGGAAGATTGAGGTCGAGGACTTCCCCGCATTCATCCTCGTCGATGACAAGGGCAACGACTTCTTCAAGACGCTGAAGCCCTGGACACCGTGTGCTAAGTAAATGATCCGAAGATTGATGATAAGCGTGGTTGTTGCGCTGGCTGCCTTAGCAGCCGGCGCACAACAGCGTATACCCTGTGACCGTGGTCTTGTGTCAGACGGTGTACGGGCGAAGACGCGTGGCACGCGTTCCGTCAGTGCTCTGACGGGCCAGTTGCGCGTCCCCGTGATACTGGCTGCCTATCCAGACCAGAGGTTCCTGCTTTCCGATGCCAGCACGCTTGCCCGTTGGGATGCAATGCTCAACCAGAGGGGCTATGCGGAAAATGGCGTCAGTGGCTGTGTGGCCGACTATTTCCGCGATCAGAGTCAGGGGCAACTCGAACTCACCTTCGACGTAATGGGGCCTGTCCTTCTACCCGATTCGATGGCCTATTACGGTGCCAACCGCTACGGTGAAGAGGGAGACGATATTCGTCCTGAAGTGATGATCCGTGATGCCTGCGTGGCTACAGGCAAGGACTTCTCGCCCTACGACTGGAATGGCGATGGCACCGTCGATGTCGTGATGGTGGTCTATGCGGGCCAGAGCGAGAACCAGGGTGGGGGTGAGAATGCCATCTGGCCCCATAAGTATGTGGCCTCAGGCTATAAGGTGGGCAACCTTAGCCTCTATGACTACGCCTGTGTCAGCGACCTGCGCCACAATTCCGAACTGGACGGCTTCGGCACGTTCTGTCATGAGTTCTCCCACAACCTCGGACTGCCCGACCTCTATCCTGTCAGCGGTTCTGCCTACTCCATCTTCGATGAGTGGGATCTGATGGACGGGGGCAATTATGCCTACGACGGCTGGGGCATCCCTAACTACTCCGCCTTCGAGCGCCATCTGTGTGGCTGGCTCGACCTGACGGAACTGGCGTCACCTGCAAGCATCACCGATATGCCCTCCATGAGCGAGGAGGCGGGGGCCTACGTCATCTACAACGATGCCCATCGTCAGGAATATTTCATCCTTGAGAACCGTCAGCAGCAGGGATGGGACTATTTCGTCCCAGGCAACGGTCTGCTGGTGACGCATGTATGCGACTATACCAGCGGTGATATGTCGCCGAATAACTCCAGTCGTACGCGGGTGGGACTGCTACCTGCCGACAACCGTAGTTATCGCGAGAGCGAGGCTTTTTTCGGGGAGCCCAAGTACAAGGACGACGGGCGCAACAAGTTCCTGAGTCTGGCGGCCTATCCCTACATCCTTGGCGACATCGTCAACGACCGCATTACCAATGTATCCGAGCCTGCCTTCACGCTGAAGCATGCAGACAGCAACGGCTCGCTTTATCTGTCTAAGCCAGTCACGAATATCCGCTTCGATGCCGAGGGCCATGTGTCCTTCGATTTCATGATGGAGCCTGATCCTGATCCCACGGCCATTGCGGGCGTACGCTCCTTGTCGCCGGCAAGGGTTGAGGCTTATTACGACCTTAACGGGCGCAGACTGCCAGCCACTCCACAGGCACCTGGCATCTATATCATCCGTTATTCAAATGGAAAAACCCAAAAAATGATTATATGAAACAGATTTTACTCTCTTTCGTGCTGTTGTGTGCAGCCGCCTCAGTCCAGGCTCAGCGCGTGCCGTGCGTTCACAGCATCTTCCCCAAGCAGTCTCGCCCGTCTACGCGTGCTGTCGTCGGTAATCCCAAGACCTATCTCGGTGAGAAGAAGGGTCTGATTATCCTGATGGAGTTCCCCAACCAGAAGTTCGTTGACAAGAACAAGAACGGCAAGGCCATCGACGTTCACGGTTTCTGGAACGACCTCGCCAACAAGGAAGGACTCAAGAATGTGAACGGTGTGCTTGTCAACGGCAGCATTCGCGACTATTTCACAGCCCAGAGTTACGGCCAGTTCACCATCAGTTTCGATGTCTGCGGCCCCTACACGGCCAAGAACAAGTACGCCTACTACGGACGTAATGCAGACTTCGGTGGTGGCTACTCCTTCGACGAACATCCCTACGACCTGATCATTGAGGCCTGCCAGGCTGCTGACAAGGACGTTAACTTCAAGGACTACGACTGGGACGAGGACGGCGAGGTTGATCAGGTCTATGTCGTCTATGCAGGCCACGGTGAGGCCAGTTACGACGAGTCCGACCTCATCTGGCCCCACGAGTCTGAAATCTCCAACTGGACAGGTTCGTCACTCTCCCTTCAGGGCATGACCATCGACACCTATGCCTGTGGAAACGAACTCGACAGTCAGGACCGTACCATGGGCATCGGCACCATCTGTCACGAGTTCAGCCATTGTCTCGGCTTGCCCGATGTCTATGACGCTGAGACGGGTGCCTCCATCGTGGAAGGCTATGACGTGATGGATGCAGGCAACTACAATGGCGACAGTTGGTATCCTGCCGGCTATTCTGCCTTCGAGCGCTATTTCTGCGGATGGATTGAGCCCAAACCCTACACCAGTGCCTCACAGGCCGAAGAACTCCTGCCGCTCCATGCCAATCCTGATGCCCTTATCTATCGCCCCTTTGTAGGTTCCACCAATTACTATATGGTAGAGAACCGTGCCAAGGAGTCGTGGGACAAGTTCTTGCCCTGCTTCACCTCCAATGCGACGGGTGAAGCCCTCGACCACAAAGTGCTGGCCTGGTATATCGACTACGATCAGGAGAAGTGGAACCGTGACCGTCCTAATATAGACCCTGATAACCTGGGCATCTCACTGGTAGAACTGGCTGATGTCCCCACGGCCATCGTGGGCAATAGGACCGCTGCCGCCGTCCCCGAGGCTTGGTACGACCTCAATGGCCGCAAGTTTGTGGCTCCCCCCAGCCGTCATGGCATCTACATCATGCGTCTTTCTGACGGTACCACAAAAAAATGCATCCGATAAGCGGATGCATTTTTTTAGTTGCGGAACACGAGCCCGTCGCCGAATTCGTCGATAATGATGGGTTTCGTCCGGTCCACCTCGTCGGCGAGGAGTTTCTTCGACAGGTCGTTGAGCACGAACTGCTGGATGGCACGCTTCACTGGACGTGCACCGAAGTCCGGGTCGTAGCCCTCTTCTGCCAGGTAGGCAATGGCCTGAGGCGTGCACTCCAGTCGTATGCCCTGAGGCTCCAGCATATCCGTCACCTTCTTCATCTGCAAGCGCACCACGTCGGCAATCTGCTCCTTCGTGAGCGGGGTGAAAGTGATGATTTCGTCGATACGGTTCAGGAATTCCGGGCGCATTGTGGCCCTCAGTTGCTCACGCGTGGCGTTTGAGGTCATGATGATGATGGTATTCTTGAAGTTCGCCGTACGCCCCTTGTTGTCCGTCAGACGCCCGTCGTCCAATACCTGTAGCAGGATATTGAACACATCAGGATGGGCTTTCTCGATCTCGTCGAACAGCACCACCGAGTAGGGCTTCCTGCGCACGGCCTCCGTCAGTTGTCCACCCTCATCGTAGCCCACGTAGCCCGGAGGTGCACCGATCAGACGCGAGACGCTGTATTTTTCCTGATACTCCGACATGTCGATACGTGTCATCATCGTCTCGTCGTTGAACAGGTAGTCGGCCAGCGTCTTGGCAAGTTCCGTCTTACCTACACCCGTGGTGCCCAGGAAGATGAACGAGGCGATAGGACGCTTGGGATCCTGCAGGCCGGCCCGTGAACGGCGTACGGCATCAGAGACGGCGGTGATGGCCTCGTCCTGTCCGATGACGCGCTTGTGCAGTTCCTCCTCCAGATGGAGCAGTTTCTCACGCTCGCTCTGCATCATACGGGTCACGGGGATACCCGTCCAGCGGCTCACCACCTCGGCGATATCGTCGGCTGTCACTTCCTCGCGGACGAGCGAGTTGCCATTCTGGGCATTAGCGAGTTGTGCCTGTATGGCCTTGATATCGTCTTCGAGGACCTTGAGTTTCGAGTAGCGGATCTCGGCCACCTTGCCGTAGTCGCCCTCGCGCTCGGCGCGCTCGGCCTCGTACTTCAGGTTCTCCATCTCCTGCTTGTCCTGTTGGATCTTGTTCACCAGTTGGCGCTCGCCTTCCCATTTGGCGCGGAATTGTGTCTCTTGCTCCTTCAGTTCGGCGATGTCCTTATCCAGTTGGGCAATCTTCGGCTCGTCACCCTCACGTTTGATAGCCTCGCGCTCAATCTCTAACTGAGCCAGACGACGTGTGATCTCGTCGAGTTCTTCAGGTACCGAATCGAGCTCCATCCTCAGTTTGGCTGCGGCCTCGTCCATCAGGTCGATGGCCTTGTCGGGCAGGAACCGTTCTGAGATATAGCGCTCCGAGAGTTGTACGGCAGCGATACAGGCATCATCCTGAATCCTTACCTTGTGGTGATTCTCGTAGCGCTCTTTCAATCCTCGTAGGATTGAGATGGCGCTTAGTTCGTCGGGCTCATCCACCATTAC